>JAAUQZ010000040.1 GCA_012033355.1 Leptolyngbyaceae cyanobacterium RM1_406_9
CTCTGGGAACCGAATTAGCAGATGAGCAAGATCGCTACAAAATGCTAAATGAAACGCTGGTAGGTCAGCGGCGTAACTATCGCGACGGAGCAGGTGCTTCAGCAACACCAGGCGGTTTTAGATCGTCGCCAGGGCAAAACCGTAGAAAATCCGCCTATCGCTGAAGGTAACTTAAATTTGGAGCCTGTCATTACGCAGCTTCAGGAACTACGGCAGCAGCAAGCTGAAGATTTGAAGGAACTTCAGGAGCAGATCCAGCAAATTCAAGCCGCCGTTGAGCAGGCTCAGGGCACGGTCGATCATCAGGCGGGTGAGCAAGAGCTAAAGCGCAACGAAATCAAACAGTTTGAGCAGCAGTGGCAGGCACAAAGGGCACAAGCCGCAGAACTGTGGGGCAGGGTTAATTCCTATCAGGAGACACTGCAACCGACTCAGGACAACCTCAACAGCCTGAGAGAGAAGCTGGAGGCGATCGCCAATTTGACTTCTCAGTTTCAGGAAACCAGTGACTACCAGCTTCAAGCGATTGCAGAGATGCGCCAAACAATTGAGCGGTTGACGAGTAATCAGACTCCGGAGTTGGCGACTTCATAAAGGGTAATGAAGGGTCGATTGTACGTCATGGCTAAATGTCTCCTGTTCCCTCATAATCCTAGTCCCAACTCCCTGCGGCTGAGATCGCCGGAGTCAACGACATCCTGCGAAATCGCTTTCGAGATACGTCTATTCAGGAAAGATTATTTGGCAAAACCGGAACGGCAAGCGGCATCGTCACCCTGGCGGGCTACCTGGAATTGCCTGACTACCAACCCCCTAGTCTTCAGCATTTTGGTGAATCAGTCCGAGCAGCCCGTGCGAACCATTCGACAGGCGATCGATGAAATGGTGCTAAAGCTAGCGCAACTTCGTTCCTGCTAAAAGAATTACCTCTCTAATTAAGATCGTGGATCTAATAACTCCGGAGTTATGTGAATACGATTTACCACGTTTCTGTAGAAGCTTTTGGTTGTTACTTGGCTTGAATTAAAAAGCAATACGTTATTGTCAATTTGCTTCTTTCAAGGGAGGCAAATGGCTCAATTTTCCGTAGAGACTGCATAGCTATTGCTTTAATCCTTCAGTAGGAATTAAGAGTTTGCAAATCTCCATATAATCCGATTTCTGCTTTTTACTAGCCTTAAGAATGATGTTGTTTCACTAGAAGACTTCCTAATATTACTGGTGAAGCCGACGTTAGCATAAGGGAGTTTTTTATGGGCTGGTTGCAAAGACTGTTTGGCAAAGAAGAGCAAGAGAAGAAGCAGAGATCCCAGGGTGGACAGGGCAATAGAGCGGCTCAAAGTAGCGGCAGCGTTGCTCAGGCACCCGCTACAGCACCAAGACAATCTAGCGCTCAATCGATTCCTCCAGAGCGGGTTGGTCTAGACGGACAGTATGACGAGAGCGGTTTAGCTAAGCGGGTTGCAGCGGCGTTTGATGACGATCCTTCTCTGGATGATATTGATACTCTTTATGTCGCTCAGACGGGCGGCACCGTTGTCTTAAAAGGTAAAGCGCCAAGCCAGCAGATTCTCAGCAAGATGGCGACGATCGCCAAAGGGGTTCGTGGGGCTAGTGCGGTTGATACCAGTCAAGTCACGATCGGCTAGTTCTCCAAATTGCACATCCGAGTAGAGGAACTTGCAATTTTTAGTGGGGTAGGTGTTGGGGAGGAGGTACTAATTGGGTAGACCGCCAGTTGTCCTTGTCCCCACTTTCTTAGCTTCAAATTGACGTTTTAAATGTGGTTTAGCAGTTATCGGGCGATCGCAATATATTCTAGTTGGGGCAATGCAAGCAAAGGCGGCTAAGGTTCAAAAGCTTACAGCTAAAAGGAAAACGATTCACAAACAGCTAGAGGCGGTACTGGTTACAGATCCGGTGAGATCTGCAAAGGTGGCAGGTTTACGCTACGTTTGTGATGATGTTCCAGGAATCCAGCGTAAGCGGGCAGGCAAGGGCTTTAGCTACATTGATGTAAATGGCGATCGCATTCAAGATTCCGTCGAACTAAACCGAATCAAAGCCTTAGCCGTTCCCCCAGCGCTTACAGAAGTGTGGATCTGCCCTTTACCCAACGGGCATCTTCAAGCCACTGGGCGAGATGCGAAAGGGCGCAAGCAGTATCGCTATCACGCCGACTGGCAGAAAATCAGAAGCCAGACCAAATTCAACCGAATGATTCCCTTTGGTCTGGCTTTGCCGTTGATTCGACAGACAACTGAGGAACATTCCAAGCTGCGAGGCGTGCCGCGTGACAAGGTTTTGGCAGCAGTCGTGCGGTTGCTGGAAACAACTTTTATTCGGATTGGCAATCCTGAGTACGCGCAAAAGAACAAATCTTTTGGGCTGACAACGATGCGCGATCGCCACGTTGAGATTTCAGGATCTAAAATTCGGTTTCAGTTTCGCGGCAAAAGTGGAGTAGAGCATGAGATTGAATTGAGCGATCGCCGCCTCGCCAAAATCGTCAAAAGCTGTCGAGACATTCCTGGACACGAGCTATTCCAGTACATTGACGAAGAAGGGCAGCGGCAAAAAGTTAGCTCCGAAGATGTCAACGACTACCTCAGAGAAATCACAGGTGAAGAATTTACTGCAAAAGACTTTCGTACCTGGGCAGGCACCGTTTTAGTGGCAATGGAGCTAAGCGAAATCGGTTCCTTTGAGTCAAAAACTGCCGCAAACCGAAATGTCATACAGGCAGTCAAAGCGGTCGCAAAACAACTGGGCAACCGACCTGCAACCTGCCGCAAATATTATGTTCATCCCGCTGTCATTGATGCTTACCTGGAAGGCTGGCTGCTGCCGATTATAGAAAAGTCTAAGACCATGCAGCAGTCCGACTCAAACGATCTCCGCCCAGAAGAACAGGCAGTTTTAGAAGTCTTAGAGCAAAATTTTGCAAATACAGGTGGTAAGAAGTAATTATCCCCGTGCCCAGTAGGGGGATGTTACTCTAAGGAAGATAGCTGCTCAAGCAGCAGAGTTTCCTTGAGTGATCTGCACCCAATGGTCACTTCAGTCAAAAAATAGAATTTATCAAACGAGGTGCAAAGAGTGGTTGCTACTCCTGAAAAACTGCAACAGTCTGAAGAAATTCAACAGCCGACTTTAAAGCAAGCTGCTAGTGCGATCGCGTAGCTGTTTTGCTCATGGGCTATGGCGAAGTCGAAAGCTATGAGGACTTTGCCAATTACAACGAACAGGCACTAAATCTGCTCACGGCAAAGTTTGCGCCCGTGCCAACCTGGATCTATCCCCCATTGGCAAAGCTGCTAGCCGTGTTTGACTTGCACGAGTGGAGTCATCAGCACGATCACTTCATTTCACCTCATAACGCCATTTTTGAGCAGCAGCGGCTTGGCATTGAGCAGAATTTGCAGGCAAAGTGGGGCGATCGCGTCCAGGTCTTCAAAGCCTTCAACTTCTGCGCTCCCTTCCTCCCAGAGCAGGTTCTCACTGAAGTTAAAGCTCAAGGGTTTGACAAACTGCTGATCTATCCCCTGCTGGTCGTCGATTCCATCTTCACCAGCGGCATTGCTGTTGAGCAAGTCAACAAAGCGCTAGCAAAACTGGCAGACGGCACAGAGCATTGGGTGAAGGGAACTCGCTATATTCCCTCTTTCTATAACGAGCCTGCCTACATTGACCTGATGGCAAAGCTAGTTGAGGAAAAGATTGCGAAGGAACTGGCAGTCGCTCATCTGCCTTCCCAGACAGGCGTTGTGCTGATGAATCACGGTTGCCCTCACAAGGCCAAAGGCTTTACCTCTGGTATTGATGAAAGTCAGGCGCTTTACGAGCGAGTCCGGGAAAAGCTAATCCATCGCTATCCGCTAATCTCGGTCGGCTGGCTCAATCACCAAACTCCCTTGATTGAATGGACTCAGCCAAATGCTGACTTAGCAGCTAAAAATCTAATTGATTTGGGCGCAACCGCACTGGTGTTCATGCCCATCGGTTTCGCCACTGAAAATCACGAAACCCTGCTGGATGTCGATCACATCATCCACGGTCTGCGCCGCAAGCATCCTGAAGTCACCTATGTGCAGATGGCTTGCGTCAACGATCAGCCTGAATTCTTGCAATGGTGGCAGACTGGGCAAACCCCCAGATCGAAGCACTCCTTTCAGAGCAGGCTTTGGCAGTGAATCCAACTCTGGCGGTGGCTCAAGCGCAGAACCATCACACTCACAGCCATGATGATGATGATGGTCATGACCATCATCATCATCACGGTGAGCATCACCACCATTAGATTTGTTTGCTGTTGATGTTTGAAAGCGATCGCCCCTTAAGAGGCGATCGCTTTTTTATTCTCGTTACCAGGCTCCGCCTGGTAATGCCACTCAAAGGCTCTGCCTTTCGTCTCGTCACCAAACTCTGACTTGGTAATGACGGAAAATTCTGCATTTCGCCCCCCAACTCCCCAAGAATGGGGGACTTCCGAGCTGTGTGCGGCAGGGATTTCCAGTGGCTCAAGTCCCCCAGAATGGGGGATTTAGGGGGCTGAAAGGACTTGTGTGTAACTGCCATTGATTTATAGCTAACGCAATGTGCAACTAAAGTTTTGGAAACCTTGGTTTCCTGTGGAGCAGGCATCTTGCCTGCTTGATTTGGACGGGCAAGATGCCTGCTCCACAAGTGGCTAGAAAAAGTTGCACATTGCGTTAGCTAATACTCCAGCTTTAACTAGATTGGGTTCTTTATAAAGTCTTCTCGGTGTTACTTACATCTACTTAAATACTTATTAAATACTTAAACGTAACAACGTGCTAAATTAAAATTGTCAAAAAACCAGGTAGCCAATGAAGCCCCTGAAGGAAGCCACTTCTGAATTCGCTGACTTAGCATTAGACGACCAGGAGCCGCTTCATATAATTGGTTCTGTTCAGCCTCATGGGGTACTAATTGCTTTCCAAACGCCCAGCTTTACCATACACTACGTAAGTGAAAACACGCAAGAGTACTTAGGTCGTTCTCCAGCATCCTTATTAGGTCAATCATTAAAGCAGATCTTTTCAGAAGCAACCGTTTGCGCCCTCACAGCACTCCTGCAAGAGGATGACTTAGAAGTCTCCAATCCTCTTCCAATCGTTTTAGCCAAACTACCCAATGGTGATGCTGTCCAAACAGCTTATTTGGCGACCGCTTATCGTACAAATGATGTAATTGTTCTTGAACTTGAACCTACGCCAGCGGTTGAGGAAATTCAATCTAACTCATTCTATGACTGCTTAAAGCCAGCCATCCTTAACATTAAGCAAGCTTCGACACTGACAGACTTATTTCAGCAATCGGTTCAAGATATTCGCGAACTGATTGGGTTTGACCGAGTCATGCTTTATCGTTTTGATGCTGATCACAGTGGCGTTGTGGTCGCAGAAGCGGTACGGTCTGACTTAAGGAGTTATTTGGGGCTACATTACCCAGCCATCGATGTTCCCCCAGCAGCAAGAGATCTGTTCACACGTAGATGGCTTCGCATCATTCCCAATGTGAATGCTGACCCAGTGAAACTGCGGTCTCTCACAGATACAGATGCTCCCCTAGATTTGAGCCAGTCAGGGCTACGCGGTGTTTCTCTCTGTCATCTTGAGTACCTACGTAACATGGGGGTGACAGCCTCTATGTCTATTCCTGTTGTTGACCAAAACCGCCTCTGGGGGTTAATTGCCTGTCATCACTCTGTTCCTAGACTTGCAAGTTATGAAACTCGCAGAATGTGCGAGCTATTGGGACAGTTAGTTTCGGTTGAGTTTGTCTTAAGGCAGGAGCGAGAGCTAAATCATTACCTGGAGCAGATTCGACAGGTTGAACAACAATTTAGACAAGACTTGCTGAAGCATCCAAACCAGATTGAAACGGTACTGGAACAAAATCAAACGGTTCTTCTAAATCTGGTACAGGCTCAAGGAATGGCGATCGCCCTCAGTGATCAAACTATTTTGGTCGGTAAAACCCCTGCCAAAGCCCAGGTGCAAAATTTGCTCAAATGGCTTGCAGCAACCAACCAAGAAGTCTTTCACACCGATAGCCTGATTGAATACTACTCTGATGCAAAACTATTTCAGGATAAGGGCGCTGGAGTTTTAGCCATTTCCATCAGCGTCAGACACATGACTTACCACATTATCTGGTTTCGTCCTGAACAAAGTTACACCGTTCACTGGGCTGGCAACCCCAATGACGGAATATCGGTTAGTCAGGAAGGGATCGTTCGACTGTCGCCCAGAGGCTCGTTTGAACAATGGAAAGAGTTAGTACAAGACCGTTCATTGCCCTGGCAAACCCTGGAAATTGAAGCGGCTCAAGAATTAAGATACAGCTTACTCATTGCCGCCTTAGAAACTTCCCAGGTTGCTCTGCAAAAAGTGGCTGCTCAGGCAGAGAAAGCAAATCAAGCTAAAAGTGAGTTTCTCGCTAATATGAGTCACGAGATTCGCACACCCATGAATGCGATACTAGGCTTTGCACAATTGCTAGAAGTGAGTGCCCTCGATACTGAGCAACAGCAATATCTTCAGTTAATTACCCGCAGTGGAGAAAATTTATTAGCGATTATTAATGATATTCTCGATCTCTCTAGGTTAGAAGCCGGAGAATTGCAGGCAAACTCCACCCAGTTTGCTCTACGGTCTGTTGTTGAAGATCTGATTCAGCTATTCCGTCCCCAGGCTGACGAAAAAGGACTGTCCCTTAATGCGGCGATCGCACCAGACATTCCCCCTTTGCTCATTGGCCCGGTCGATCGCCTGCAACAAGTGCTAACCAACTTAATTCGCAATGCAATTAAATTCACGCCTGCTGGAAAAGTAGTGCTTCACATTGAAAGCAAACCCCAGTCCGATAATTCAACTACAATCTTGCAATTTAGGGTTCAAGATAGCGGAATTGGTATTGCGCCAGCAGATCAATCGAGAATTTTTGACCCCTTCACGCAAGTTGAAACAACAGCAACACGGCAGTATGAAGGAACAGGCTTGGGGCTGTCTATCTGCCGCAAATTAGTTCAGTTGATGGATGGAGAGATTGGAGTTAGCAGTATCCTGGGTCAGGGTTCTACTTTCTGGTTCACTGCTGTATTACAGCGACTCCAGCCGCAAGATGAGCCACAGGCTTCGACCACCGCAACCCGTTCAATCGCACCTTTGACTCCTTCTATTGTCCGAAAGACTCGAATCCTGGTTGTGGAAGATTCGGTGCCAAATCAGCTATTGGCAATTAGAATGCTGCAAGCCTTAGGCTATCAGGCTGATGTCGTCAATAATGGGCAAGAATCCCTCGATCGATTTGCTGAGCAACCCTATGACATTATCTTGATGGATTGCCAGATGCCTGTGATGGACGGCTATACTGCCACTCGGCATTTGCGGCAGCGTTATCGCCAACAGCACCAACCTGTGATTGTGGGCGTTACAGCCTATGCAATGGTAGGTGACGAAGAAAAATGCTTAGCGGCAGGTATGAATGATTACCTGTGCAAACCCATCAGAATGAATGAGTTAAATCGCCTTCTCGAAAAATGGTCGCAGTTCGTTGAACAATGCTAGTAGTTTGTCAACCTTAAAAACTACTCTAGCTTCTTCTATTCATTGCATTGCCTAAATTGGCTGCGTATGATGGAGTCAATTCTTTTACACCAAAGATAATGTTTGGCAAAAAGCCCCCATCAGAGCCATCTAAATCTGAACCGCCCAGCCAATCGCAAAGCCTCAGCAACGTTACGCTAACAGGCGGCATGGTGCAGCTTGGGCAAGCAGGAGGCAACCTTCAGCAAAGCCAAACCGGAAACCTGAATACTCAGCAGCAAGGCATGACCGAAGCAGAAGTCGTAACGCTGTTAGAACAGTTGGAAGCAGCGGTCAAGCAATCTGCCCTTAATCCCGCCCAGCAGGAAGAATTGCTCGACTATCTACGTCCTGCAAAACGAGAGGCAGGCAAGGAAACCCCCAGCAAAGAGTTGGTGGGGCAGAACCTGAAGCAGGTGAGTGAAACAATGCAAACGCTGAAGGACACTACCGAAGCTGGAAAAAGTCTGTGGCAAACCGGGACAGATATCTTTAAGGCAGTTGCCCCCTGGTTAGGCGTTGCTGCTGCATTCTTTGGCGTTTGAGCAAAGTTGTGGGAGCAGATCTGCAACTTCTTCGAGAAGTTGCAGATCTTTTGGAATCAATCAAGTCAGTCATATTAGAGCAGGCAGGAGTAATGGCTTCTCAAAATCAGCACATTGATGGGAGCCAGATTGAGAATAGCCAGGTTCAGCTTGTTCAAGCAGGACAAGATGCGGTTAGCTTTCAGAATAGTCAAGCTAATCAGGTCACAATCAACCACATCATTTGCGGCTGTTTGGTCAGTCGGTGTCTTCGTCTGTGGATTGGGATTGGGCGATGAGGCTGCTGAGAGACAAGCAGCTACCAGAGATTCGGACACGATTAATGGATACATTGGGGCGCGATCGCTCCCTCATGCAGCTATCAATGGATGAACGGCTGTCGTGGGTAGGGCGACTCGAAGCCAATCGCCGCTTGCAGGTGCAGGGTAAAGACCGGGGCATCCTCGATATGCGTCAGATGCTGATCGAAACCTTTGGGCAGGATGATATCAAAGGCAAGCTGCTGATTTTAGGAACTCCGGGCGCAGGCAAAACTACTGCACTGCTCAGTCTGGCAGAGCAACTCATGTGTGGTGCCATTGACCAACCCAAAACGGTAATTCCAGTCCTATTTGAACTGTCCACCTGGCGCAACGACAAACAGAGCATTCAAGACTGGCTGATTGAGCAGCTTTATGACCTGCACGGCGGCAATCGCAAAGCCAAGCGCTATGAGCAATGGCTAGAACAGCAGGTGCTATTGCCGCTGTTAGACGGGCTGGATGAACTGGGGCTAGAGCGACAAAAGCAATGCACCCCTCAACCCAGCTTACGAATTTTAGGACGCTTGAGCGGCTTTGTAATCATTTGCCGTTCACTAGCAGCTTGCTTTCGCCGCAGATCGTCACAAATAGCCTGCAAATCGTAGTTAAACGACTCAGCGTGTTCCTCACGAATCCTGTGAATCTCTTCAAGAATTTCATCTTTCCACATCTCTAATTCCCCATGAGTTCATAAGGTGTGCAGATAGTTGGCAACTCATAAGCCGCATCAAGGCTAATCTGGGCTAACTTTTTTTGAATCTGAGCATTAGCAATGTGCTTACAATTCCACGTTAGCAAATAGTCCAAGCCATAAACTGTTGCTGCTGCAATGTGGAGTGCATCATCCGCAGCTTTAGGAGGGAGATTGCTTTTGCGGAGGAACAGCGCTGCTAGATCTTGAACAGCTTCATTAACTTCAAGTAAGGGAAAGTCATGCAGTAGACTAAGCCGCCTCCCGGCTATCTCTGCATCTCCACGTCCTACCTCGTCAAGAACCACTTGGGAAATATAAAGCATAAATTGGGGGCGGCGAATATCCCACCATTCCCGTGTAGCTTCTACATTAGCCATCAAAATCAAATTATTACTTGATCGGGCAGTGAGATAACCAATTATGCTGGTTTCGATGTAAACAGTTTCCATCATTTAGGAATAAGCAATTAGGCTCTCATCTTGATTCCCACTACTGATTTGAGCAGACGATCTAAATCCTCCTCAATAAATACCCTGATCTCTGGCTTTCTTTTCTTTGTAGCCATTATGGATACTTGTGCCTAATCGATCTCGTCCAAATTGTGCTTGTCTCTAAGCTGGAGATTCTCATCACCATTTACCCAACTCTCCAGACTTTCCTCAATTACAGAGGACAGCGTTTCATCCCTGAGCGTTGCCAGCGATCGCACCAGCTTATCTAACTCTTTGGGAATGTACGCTCTGATTTCAACCTTGTTGCGTTTTTTCTGCGCCATGCCCTCGATCATGTCATACTCACAAACTTAAATGCATAAATATTTGCGAGTTTGCGCGTCGCTATGGAATGAAGCGCTGGCTATTCTTGCTAAAGCCGACAAAAGAAGGATTTGATTGCGAAGGGAGAAAGCTTCTACCTGGTTAGATGCTCCTCCCTTTGTCAAGAAGAAATATACTTGACGTTTGAGCGATAGTAAGAGTTCAAAGAAATAGTATGCAAGCTTACAAACTTAAAGGAACAATCAATGCATCAGGTCAATTGATCATCACAGAACCCATTGAGATCCCTGTTGGTGAGGTAGAGGTCATTATCTTGCAGTCCAGTAAACCCCCAATTGAGAAGGTTCCAGCCTCTGATGCGCCCAAAAAGCGAGAATACAGAGTTCAAGCTTTGAAAGATTTACTTGAAAATGCACCCCCTACTCCTCCAGATTTTGATCCCGATCAAGCCAAGTGGGAGTATCTGAAAGAGAAGCACAACCTGTGAAAGTTCTGATTGATACCAACATTCTTGTAGATGTCGCCCTTGACCGCGATCCTTTCTTTGACCAAAGTGAACAGATTGTGCGTCTGGTTGAGCAGAAACAAATTGAAGGCTACATTTCTGCATCAACCTTCAGTGATCTCTACTACGTCATCCGCAGGGTCAAAGGCAGGGATTGGACGCTTCAGTTCTTGCAACAAATGTCTGCGATTTGTCAAATTGCAACGGTTGACGAAGCGGTTATTTCAATGGCGCTGACTCTAAATTTTAGGGACTTTGAGGATGCGATTCAGTACAGTACTGCCGTAGTGAATCAACTGGATGCGATCGCCACTCGCAATCCTCAAGATTTTGCTGAAGCAGCGCTGCAAATCATGGCTCCTGACAGCCTGATTCAAACCCTGAGTTCTCTTTGAGTTAATTGAGCTTCTGAGTAATTGAAGGGCGATCGCTCTCAATCGAACTGCCCAAAATACGATGTTATCTAATTACAGAAGCAGGGGTGATAGAGAATATGCGATGTAACCCGTGCGGTTTCTATTGCACCCTACTACATTGCTTCATGCAGGCTGTACAACGAGATTGCGGTAGGGTACAGGATGAATGGTGGGCGATCGCATCTTAATGTATCGCCTGTTTATTAAAAGTTGCTGGATGACAAAAGCATTGTTGCTGGAAACATTGCCTTGAGCGCTGGAGAAATTAATACCAAATCCATCTATAGAGCAGCGGTAGGGGCGAAGCATTTGGGTACAAACTCCGCAACTCGACCACAATTCCACTGTCGAATGCTTCGCCCATGCATGAGGATGGCGATCGCCTCCCAGTTTATCCCATCAAAATCACATTATCTAAGACATGAATTACGCCATTGTCTGCCTCAATATCTGCGGCTACAACCGTCGCGTTTTTCACCTCAAATCCATCGGTTGTATTGATGGGAATGGTAGAACCTTCCACTGAAGTGAGTGAATTAACCTTCTCCAAATCTGCTTTCATCAGCTTCCCTGGCACCACATGAAACGTCAGAATTCTGGCAAGCTGAGGCGTGTTTTGCACTAAAGTTTGCACGGTGCCAGGGGGTAATTTGGCAAAGGCATCATCATTGGGTGCAAATACAGTAAACGGGCCAGGGCTTTTCAAAGTTTCTACTAAACCAGCCGCCTGAACTGCTGCAACCAACGTTTGGAAAGAGCCTGCACCTACCGCAATGTCAACAATGTCAGCCATTTCTACCTCTACATATAACTAAAATGATTAGGCAACTTCCTCGTTCCCAAGCTGGAGCTTGGGAACCAGTTCAATCAATGCATCAGTGCGTTACGCTGTCGCTAACGGGTGCATCCCAGTTTTGCAAGTCTGCCCTCATCCCCCAACCCCTTCTCCCAAAAAGGGAGAAGGGGAGCCGGATTGAAGTCCCTCTCCCGCTTTGGGAGGGATTTAGGGTGAGGGCCACAAAAGTGAGATGCACCCGCCGCTAACGCACCCTACACAACCTATCGGTAATCTGGATCTTGGATGTTCCGTAGTCGTGCTTCGGGGCGCTTGAAGCGATCGAGCTGTGATTCAAAAAACTCCCGATTTGCCTGAAGGTGCTTGGGATTAGGGTCATCCAGCGGATAGAGCAAAGCCGCTCTAAGTGCCTGAATCACGGCTGATGTAACGCAGTACATCGATCGCTGAAAGCTAATGCCAAGCTGAATGAGCACATCGTCATCACCCCGGCAATATTGTTTGTAATAGTCCACCAGGTAGGGCGGCAGGAAGTGCAGCATATCCTGCATCAGCAGTGTGGGTGGAATGCCTGCGGTGCCAACGGGGAATACGTCGGCATAGAGAATGCCGTAGTGGAAATCTTTCTGGTCGTCGGGCACCTGTTTTGCCTGAGCGTTATAGGATTTGGTGCCCCGGAAGGGAGAGGTGCGGTAGAATACGGCTTCAACGTAGGGCAGCGCGGCTTCGTACAGCCAGGTAAAGCCTTTGGACTTGGGAATGATTTCGTAGCATTCACCCCGGATGTAGACGTGGTGGTAGATGGGGCGACCGGCGATCGCAAAGATCCCATTCACCAAGAAGTTCATCGCCTCTGGGACGCTGGTGAGTTTGCCCTCGTCGTATAGGTCTGACATCTCAAAGAAGACGGGAGCCATCACTTCCCAAAACAGCCCCAGGTTGCTGTAGTAGGACATTTGCCGCACCTGCTCGATAAACATATCGGGGAACAGCTTGTACATCCCCATCATCAGCGGGTTGTGCTTGAAGTAGGCTTTGATGGCGCGATCGGCGTTGGCAATATATTCTTCACTGTCGAGGTAGGGGTCAAAGCGATTCACGGGGACGTACATATTGCGATGCCAGAGCATGACGCGCATACACTCTTCGGCAAATTCCATGTTGACGCGATCGTGCCACCAGTGGTGCAGCAGTTTGGGCAGTTTGCGCTTAACTTCGCCCTTTTCCATGAATTCCAGCAGTTCCGGGTGGGCGGTGGCTTTGCCGCGCCAGATGCGGAGGTCGGCATCGTCTCCGGCGTAGTGGTTGTGCAGGTCTAAATATTCTTTGGGCAGGAAGTATTTGAAGAAGGGCAGCGGTTCGAGGAAGACGCGCTCGGCGATGTAGAGCAGGTCGCGCCAGTAGAAGTCCATTGGCACGGCGTAGGCCTTGTAGATGCCAATGATTTGCATCAGGTTTTCGGGGCTGTCGGGCAGCATTGCTTCGCCTGCTTCGAGCCGATGGATGATGTCGGCAAATTCGTGGGTGGAGGGGGGGAGTTTGGTTTTGGGGGTTTCAAGGGTGGTGGTCATGGTTCGAGATTTTTTAGAGGCTGTTAGGGATTTTTCGATGTTTTAAGAGGGATGGCGGGTGGTTTAAAAGTTTTGAGTTGTTCGGATTTGTGGGGGGATGCCCCCACGCCCCCTTCTGGGGGACGGGCGCTTCCCCCAGACCCCCTCCGAAGGGATTGGGGAGGAGTGTTTGGGACGCGCTTCGCATCGGTGGGTGGCGAGGGTTCTGGGTGCTTTTGTTGGGGTTAAGGGTTCTGGGTTGGGAGGGTTGCCATTGGGTCAAGTTCTTGAGTGGTGGCGATGGGGCGATCGCCCTCCACTCTCCCCAGCACACTTCCAGCCGGAACAGCGGCGACCATTGCGGCGGTCGTCGGTTCACTCCAGCGCACTAACCAGGTGGGTTGAACGCCCAGGAAGAAGATTAGGGCAGCAAGAATGAAGGCAGGTACTTTCTCGGAGAATTCAACTTTGGGGAAGTAGCGATCGCATTATCTAACTTCCCAAAACAAGTGCGGTTCAGCAGGATCACAAAGTAAACGGCGGTTAAACCTGTTCCAGCTACGCACAGTAGGGTCTGTAAGGGAAAGGCAACGAAACTACCCTGAAAAACCAGGAATTCCGCAATAAACCCAGCCATTCCGGGAATACCTGCACTCGCCATTGCGCCTAAAACGAGCAGGGAACTGACGGTAGGCAGTCCGCGAATCGGGTTCATTAAGCCGTTGAGAACATCGAGTTCGCGGGTGCCCACTTTGGCTTCGATAATACCAACCAGGTTAAATAGAATCGCCAGAATCAGACCGTGTGCCACCATTTGAGAAACGGCACCGACCAGGCTCAGTTCGGTAATGGCAGCGCCGCCCAGCAGCACGTAGCCCATGTGACCGATGGAGCTATAGGCAACCATGCGCTTGATGTCTTTTTGGGCGATGGCGCGATCGCCCCATACAGTACGCTCACTGCCGCCCAAATCGCTAACCAGGGAGCTAACACCCTCCAGGCATCCGGAAATAGCCCTAGGCCAAACCGGAAAATTCCGTAGGTTCCTAGTTTTGCCAATACGCCGCCCAGCAAAATTGCGACGGGGGTGGAAGCTTCTACGTAGGTGTCGGGGAGCCAAGTGTGTAGCGGTACAAGCGGAATTTTGATGCCAAATCCTACCAGCAGCACACCGAGTAGGATGACTTGTAAGCCCAGCGGCAATGCCTGACCTGCCAACGATTCATAAGCAAAGCTGGAAGCACCCGTGAGCAAAATCAGCCCGAGGAAGCCTGCCAGAATTAATGCGCCGGAGGTTGCGGTGTAGATTAAGAATTTGGTTGCAGCATAACCCCTCTTAGCACCTCCCCAAATTGAAATCAGCAGGTAGAAGGGCACCAGTTCCAGTTCATAAAACAGAAAGAATAGCAGCAGGTTTTGAGCCAGGAATGCTCCGGCGACTCCACCGCTAATCAGCAGAATTAGCGCGTAGAACAAACGCGGGCGCTCGATTTCAGCCTTGTTGCTAAATACTGCGATCCAGGTAAGCAGGCTGTTTAGCGCCAGCAGCACCAGAGAAAGTCCGTCTACGCCAAGCTGGTAGTTCAGTCCCAATGTCTCGATCCAGGGCAGATATTCCTGCAATTGCAACCCCGAATTACCTGGGTCAAACTGGGTCATCAGGAAGATTGTCCAGGCTAGAACTGCGCCACTAATGGCTAAAGTGCCAGTGCGAACCTGTTTGGCTGAAAAGATTCCTGGTAGGAATCCGATGATGGCTGCGCCTAAAATAGGGAGCCAAATTAATACGCTAAGCATTGTTTGAGTCTCCTATTTATTGAGCAACGGGGAAGGACAAGTGGGTGAGGATAGACCAACTCATCAGCACGGCAATCACCACGACTCCTGCTGCAATGGTGAGGGCATAAAATTGAGTGCGCCCAGAGTTGCCGTACTTTAAGGTTTCGCCGCCAAAAATGGAAGCAATGCCAATGAAGTTGACAAAACCATCCACGATGTAGCGATCGCCCCAGTCCACAATCCGCGACACGATATCCACGCTGCCCACAATCGTAGAGCGGTAGATTTTGGGGGTGTAAAAGTCATAGGCCAGCAGGTCACGCAGCGGTTGCCACAGAATTCCAACAGGTTTCGACACGGACTGACCGACGTAAATAATTCCACCCAGGCTGATGCCAAAAATGCTCGACCAGATTAGCAGCAGCGCCATATCTTTATTCAAAACTGCCCAATCTGGCAGCAGGGAAAGGCTCTGCAAAATCAGCGGTAGGTGCAGCGTAAAGCCCACCATGATCATCATTGGCATGGTGATCGTCCAGAGGTTTTCGGGCGATCGCTCGCTCATTTGCTGCCGCTTGCCAGCAAAAATCAGCCCAAACACACGAGTTACGCTAAACGCCGACAGCGCATTCACCACCAGCAAAATTGCTACCACAACCGGGCGAGTTGCCCACAGCCCATCGGCTAGCTTCAGCATCGCCCAAAAGCTACCCAGTGGCGGCAGGGCAATCAGCCCCAGTGCGCCCACCACAAAAGACAGTCCGGTAATCGGGCGACGGCTCCACAAGCCGCCCAGTTGAGTCAGGTCTTGAGTAATGTTGTTTAGCACGATGGAACCCGTACTCATGACCAGAAGCGCCATTGCCAGCGCATGAGTCAGCACCAGCAGCAGAGCAGCCTCGGTTTGCTGTGCGCCGACCGCAATGAACACCAGCCCCATGTAGGCGCTGACCAGGTAAGACAGGGCGCGTTTTACGTCGATTTGAGCGATCGCAATCAAGGTTCCACCGATCGCCGTTACCGCACCAATGGCGATCATAGCCGTCAGCGCCAACGGAGACAGCGCCAGCACAGGCTCCAACCTCACCAGCACCCACGCCCCCGTTGCCACCACCACTGAGTTTCTTAGAATCGTGCTGGGCAGCGGCCCTTCCATCGCCTCATCCAGCCACAGGTGCAGCGGAAACTGAGCGCACTTACCCATTGGCCCAGCAATCAGAGCCAGCGCCACCAGCGTCGCAACCTTTGGATCAACCTCTGCCGTCTGCGCCCACAGCCCCAGTTCATAGAAATCCCAGGTGCCTGCCAGCGGATATAGCGCCAACACGCCCATCAGCAAGAACAGGTCGCCTACCCGCTTAGTCAGAAACGCATCTCGCGCCCCCGTTACCACCAGCGGCTGATTCAGCCAGAACCCTACTAGCAGATAGGTTCCCAGTGTCAAAATCTCCAGCACAATATAGCTAAAGAACAGAGAATTGCACAGAATCAGGGCACACATTCCAGCTTCAAACAGCGCCAGCAACGCATAAAATCGCGCCCAGCCCCAATCCATTTCCAGGTAACCAACCGCGTACCACTGCGCTAGAAAGTTGATTCCCGTTACTAGAATGAGTCCGCCAATCGTAATCGCTGAAATCTCCAGCGGAATCGTCAGGTCTAGATTGGCAACTTGCAGCCAGGGAATGTACTGATACTGAGCAGGCTGATTCCAAGTTGCTGAAAACGCCAGCACCGCATGAAGAAACGCCACAAGCGTCATAATTAGATTTACATAACCCGCTGGTCTAGGCCCCGTGCGTCGAATCACCGAAGGAAACCACGCTATCGACAAAAGCATCCCCACCAGCGGATAGCAAGGAATGAACCAAGCCGTTTGAGCAAGGAACTGAAACATCTTTACTATCCTTCAAAGCTTAAAGTTCGGAAACCGCCCCTCCTTCAAAGAATTCCCCAGGCAACTTGGGCATATAGAGATTTCTATATGAAGCAGGATAACCATCACTAAAAATCTATTGAAGATAGCTTAACGTAGAAACGTAAACAAAATGAGAACTGACTGATAGAAATTTCTTGATGTCAAGTAAAGGTTTTGCTTATAGGGTGGCTTCTATCGGCTACGAGGTATCTCACAGGTTGTCTGTCATTAGGTTAGATTGGCGATCGCCCCAGCAAACCAGGCGGCGGCACTAGTATTCGTTCCCTCACCTAGCTTTTGCACCGTTTCAGTCAAAAGTGCGATCGGCAACCCTGCCAGAGCGCGAGATTGTTCACACTCTTTGTATTGCCCCTTCTCGTTCAGTTGAAACGCAAACACCCGTTCGCCCTTGACATCAATCACCCAATATTCTGGAATGCCCAACGCCTCATAGAGATGTTTTTGCTCATCTAAATCAGAAGTCAGCGTGGTATCTGAAATTTCACCCACCAGATCAGGGACACGCCACACCGACAGATCGATTCGTCGCGGATCACCCTCACGCCACCGAGGAAAATCATCCCCGACATACAAGACCAGATCCGGCGCACAGGCTTGAGTTTGCGGCTTTTCGAGTAAACAGCGCCCCAAAGAATTAAACGACTGGTCTGGATGCTGAACCGCCCAGAACCCAAACAGCATTGTTAACAGATCGCTGAAACCTGCGTGATTAATTCCTTCTCCGCCCATATCAACCCACAACCAGCCTTGATTAAAAGAAAGTTTGCCATGCTTTAAGTTAGGATCATCCCGCAAGGCGCAGTAGTCATCCCAGGTAGCACGATGCCACTGTTGCAATGGCGGATATTGTTTGGGTTTAGATACAGATAAGGTCATATCAACCGCTAAAGCTGCTATTCACAGTTTAGCTGGATGTATGCCCAGCGATCGCCCTTTCAGCACCCTTGAACGAAGGTCTGTCCTTTTTAGCTACACTAAACTCACCGTTGCTGCGATCGCCCTCTAACTATCATCAAGCGCATCACCACAGGCAAATGTTGCCTTTCCCAAACTCCGAAATGTCAGCCTTTACAGAGGGTGTTTGAAAAGTAGCAAATGTCCCCTGTAGGGCATAGCATTCGGCAGGTAGACTCTGGAATAGGCCGAAAATTCTTGCCCGAATGCCACGCCCCTACAAACTTTTGGGTTACAAATTAGACTATCCAGACATCACTCTATATACAAAACCCTGACCTTGAAACAGAATCAATTCTACTTTGAACTCTATCCTTCACCTTTAGAACTCAAATACTCAAACTTGCATCCCAAATACTCAAAGTTGTTGCTCAGATATACAAAGTTGTTGCTCAGATATACAAGTTTGTTGTTCAAACAGTCAAATTTGTACTCCAGACCATCAAATTTGTACTCCAGACTATCAAATTTGTACTCCAGACCATCAAATTTGTATGCTGGCCATTCAAACTTGTATCTCAGCCCTACAAACTCGTATTTCAGATGGTCAAACTTGTATTTAGACCTCAAAATTCAGATACGAAGCACAACCACCTCCAATGCAAAGTGAATTTGAGTCATATTTGACGGCGATCGCCCCCCTCCTCATCCCTCATCCCTTCCCTCCCTCCTTCTTCCTGCTATAACTGAGGCAATGGTAAGGAAATTAATTCATGACCTTTGCAGATTCCCATTTTGCAGATTCCCATTTTGCAGATTCCTCCAGTGGCACTGTTCCAGTTCAGCTTCCGAATGGGGCACAGGTAAAGGTTGAAATCGCTCAGTCTGGACGGGAAGATGTTGGGTTTGATGTCAAATCCTTTCAAGGGGTGACAGATGCGATCGAGGGAGTTGCCGAAGCAATCACCGCCTCGCTGCAAAAAGTATCTCCCCACAAAGCCAGCGTTAAATTTGGGCTAGAAATTCAGATTGAGCAAGGAAGTCTGGTGGCAGCTATTGTTCGAGGTACAGGTAAAGCCAATCTCGAAATTACACTGGAGTGGGAAAAGGCAGAGTGAGTCCTAAAGCATGAGCCAGCTAGAGCATCTGTTGCAACAATGTACGGTGAAGCTGACCCATCGACAGGGTTGGGGTACAGGCTTTTTTGTGGCTCCAGGATGGATACTCACCTGCGCTCATGTGGTGCAAGCGGCAGAACCTATTCAAGTACAGTGGCACCAAGAGAACTGGTTACAGGCAATAGTAGAGCGATCGCTTTCTCATCCCTATGATTTAGCCCTGCTGCGAGTCGCGCTTCCAACCCATATCAACCCACCTTGCGTTTACTTGGATGAGGAGGCTCAATCCCGCGATCCGCTCTATCTATTCGGCTATCCCGATGAAGGCGATCGCAATGGAGAGCCACGCACGTTTAACTGTGACGGCATCACCGGGAGTGCGATCGCCTCAATTCTATTTAACTTGGGTCAGGTGCGACCAGGAATGAGCGGATCGCCATTGCTCAATCAGCGGACAGGCAAGGTTTGTGGGATTGTCAAATTTACACGCGATCGATCCTCTGACTTGGGCGGCGGTGCTGTTCCTACTCGTGTGGTTCTGGAGCAGTTTCCTCAACTGAGAGAGCTTCAGCGAGAGTTTCACGGGGGCGATCGGCGTTGGAGTGACCTTGTTGTTAAACAGTCTGTCATCGATTTTCAGCCCTACCTGAATGCGATCGCAGCTACTTACGAGAAATGGTGGCAGCTTTACACCTTAACAGATGCCGAAGGAAAGCAGCAGTCAAAGGATGCGCCGCCGATTTTTGACTTTGGACTGATAGTGCAGACAGTAAAAGAGGAGCGACAACAGCAAGAAGAGAAAGTCGAGCGATTTTCGGTGCTAGAAGGGATTTGCAAATATGCGGATCAGCACGTGTTGTTAGTTGGGCGACCGGGTTCAGGAAAGTCTACGGCGTTGGCACGGTTGCTCTTGGAAGAGGCAACGACTCAGAAGTTGGAATTTTTTAAAAACTCCAACTTCTCACCCCACACTTCCTCGCAGCCCCGCCTTCCAATTTTGGTGGAACTGCGCGACTGGCAAGGCTCCCTTTCAAATCTGATCCACAATGCTGTTGCCCGTCATGATCCAACGCTGAAGGCAGTACCACTAGACACGCTGCTGAACAGTGCCCTGATTCTGTTCGATGGGGTAAATGAATTGCCTTCAGAGGAGGCGCGATCGCAGCTTTCCGTCTTTCGGCGAAATCATCTTAAACTGCCAATGGTCTTCACTACACGGGATTTGAGCCTGGGAGGAGATCTGGGGATTGAACAAAAACTGGAAATGCAGCCGCTTAAACCAGAGCAAATGCAGGCGTTTATTCGAGCTTATCTACCAGAACAATCGGAGGCAATGTTGCGGCAATTGGGCGATCGCCTGCGAGAGTTTGGACAAACGCCCTTGCTGCTGTGGATGCTGTGTGAGGTGTTCCAGCAGACTCCTAACGACCAGTTACCGTCTAACCTGGCAGGTGTATTTCAAGCCTTTACCACTGCATACGAAAACAGCAGTGTACGTAAGCACGAAGTCGCAGCGTTGAAAGGCAATGTCAGACCATTGAGCGATCGCCGACTGTGGAAGCAAGCCCTAAAAGCTCTAGCAGTAGCCATGATGCAGGGAGAAACGCCCGTTGATTTTCGAGTGGTGATGGGTCGAGATGAAGCAGAACGAGAATTAACCAAAATTTTCCCAACTGAGCAATTCCCAGTTCGAGACATCTTAGATGATTTACTCAAATATCATCTGCTACAAAATCGCAGCACAAACCAAATCGAGTTTCGCCACCAACTAATTCAGGACTATTATGCGGCTGAGTATTTGCTGCAACTCTTACCGAGCCTGAGCGATGAGCAACTGAAGCGGGATTACCTCAACTATTTGAAGTGGACAGAGGCGATCGCCCTTATGCTGTCGTTAGTAGGTGAGAAGTTCAGGCTCTACAAGTAGTGCGGTTAGCTTTATCGGTTGACTTAAAATTAGGAGCAGAACTAGTAAGAAATATAAATTTAGATTTTCAAGAACAAGCAATAAGGTTTGTTCTTACTCAAGCCAATGAAAAAGGAGTTTCTCAATTATCCAAGACCATACTCCTTAGTGAAACCCACTCTCAATTTTCAATTCCATTTCTATCAAAAATGTTGGGGTGCAAAGATTACTTCGTTCATCTTTATGCATTACATGGATTAGGGAAAGTTGGATCAGAAGATGCAGTTAATCTTCTAATTCAAGAATTGAATGAAGATAAAAAATTCTCTAAATATGCTGCTAGAGGATTAGGGAAGACTAATTCTGATGCAGTAATACCATATTTAACAGAAGCACTTAATTCCAACGATATTTATATTAGCCAAAATGCTGCTTATGCATTAGGAGAGATTGGTTCTCAAGCTGCAATTATGGCTTTGATTCAATCGCTTGTACACAAAGATGAAGTTATCCGGTCAAATGTTGTCTCTGCGTTGGGAAACTTGCCCATTTTTGGAAAAAATTCCGAAGCAGTAATATCTCATCTAGAGAGAATATTACTTCATGATGAATCTCCGTTTGTTCGACGAAGTTCTTTAATTGGACTAAAGAATATTTTTGGTCATAGCGTAGTACGCTATTTGGAAGAAGCTCTCAGAGATGAAGATTCACTTGTACGTTCTGAAGCAGCCTATATTTTGGGGGAAGTAGCTTCTGAGTCCGAAATATCGCTATTAATAAAACTAGCTAAAGATGAAGATCTATCTGTTCGAGCTAAAGCTGTTACAGGGCTAGCTAAGATTAAAAATCCAATCGCCATACCCATTTTAATAAATCTGCTCAATGACCCATACTTCCCAGTTTGTGAAAGAGCAGCTTTTGCGCTAGGAGAATTCTCTGCTGAAGAAGCAATTTCACCCCTCGCAGAATTGCTCAAAGAGCATAATTCTGATCTTCGTAGAAGTGCCGCGTATGCTTTAAAGAAAATTAAGCACAGGGCAGCTAGATTGCATCTTCAGAATTGTGTTAATGATAATGACCCCTTGGTTCGTTGGACAGCAATTGAGACACTTAGAGAAATTAAAGATGACTCGTTTTTGTTTGATATTAAGTATGTATTGAATTATTGCTCGGATGAATTTGTTCGTGCAAGAGCTGTTTTCACACTGGTAGATAACTTTAATGGAGAAGCGGTAGTAGAAATCTTAGTAGCATTACTAAGCTGCGAAATTTCAATTGTGCGCTCATCTTCTGCCAAAGCCCTCGGAGAGACCGGTTCAGAAGCTGCTAAAAAAGCTTTATTGAATGCTCTCAAAGATGGGCTTAGCGGCAATGATATAGGGTACTTTATGAGTATTATTGATGCGTTGCAGAAACTAGATGCTTGTGGCTTGATGTCTAATTTTCAGCAGGTGTATTGGTGTTCGGAGGCAAGAATGCGTTTTCATATGGAACAGCAGTTGAGAACGGCGATCACCACCATCCAAAACCATTGCAAATACTACAATCACGAAATTTGGCAAGAAGCGGTTCAAAGTCAAGAGCAAGCACATTCAACGAGACAGACAACTCAACCTTCACACTCTGAGGTGATTGCTAGAATTGACCGAACGACTCAACAAATCGACCAAAGGACACGGCAAATGATAAGCGAACCCAAAAGTAACTTCAGTGGTGCGACGTTCAATGCTCCGGTCAATTTTGGCGATAACCCCACAGGAGCTTTCATCGGCACGCAAAATAACTACC
The DNA here is from genome assembly GCA_012033355.1 of Leptolyngbyaceae cyanobacterium RM1_406_9. GTDB lineage: Bacteria > Cyanobacteriota > Cyanobacteriia > Elainellales > Elainellaceae > JAAUTN01. The sequence continues at coordinate 22,622 of JAAUQZ010000040.1, forward strand.
CTACAGATCCAGAACTACAATGTGCGATCGCTGACCTGCAAACTCTTTTGACCCAACTTCAAATCCAGCATCCTCAAGTCACCACCGAAATTGAGGCGATCGCTATCACCGACGCAAAATTCACCGAGATTAAACAATCCCAAACTCATGGATTAGCAAATCTTCGCAAACAACTCCTGAACCCCGAACGTCACCTTCAAGCTACCAAAGCCACTCTTGGAGAAGTTGCTAAGCACTATTTAGAGGAAAGTGTCTGGGCAAAAGCAATTCTCACTTACCTTGATAAGCTCAGTGAAGACCCTAACCTTGGAGCTTGAATCATGCAAATCACGATTGACTTACCTGACCAGCTTCAACTGACCGAAGCCGATTTGCGTACTGAACTGGCGGTGCGAAGCAGTTCCCCTTAGGGTAATCGCTAGCCAACAAAGCTTGTAGACTGAAAATAGAGTAATAGATTCCTATCATTGAGAAGTAGTGAAAACAAGATGACCACTAACCTCAGCAGCTTACTAGATTCCTCTCCAGATAGGCGTAATAGACCTAAAATTGCTGGCACAGGAATTACAGTTCATCGAGTAGCAAGCTGGTACAAATTAGGGCATAGTGCCGAAGAAATTACCCGTCAGTATCCACACCTTACCCTGGCAGGAGTGTATGCAGCACTAGCCTACTATCATGCCAACCGAGAAGAAATTGATGCTGAAATTATGGCGGATGACCTAGAAGCGCACCGTCTAGAGCAGGAGTATCTGCAAAAACAGCAAGTATTTCAATGAAAATCCGGCTCTATCTAGATGAAGATGCGATGACTGAAGGGTTAGTCATTAGCGTTACAGTCTTGGCGAGCAAATGCGTCGCCTTTTCAAGATCATTGCGGCAAAATCCGCTGAGGAGATGCAAAACAATGTCGAATTCATCAGCTATTGGAGTTGATACTGCGTCACGCTATATAAGATTAAGTTTTCCGATCAGATTGGGTAGCAAACAATATTTTTGCGAAGGGGGCGATCGCCTTCCTCGAAGCTTTCAGTGAAACAGTGGAAAAGTACTAAGGGTGAGGGGCGATCGCAAGTGATTAGCCGACAAATTAACACCGCCAACCCCCTTCAGTCAGCTTCCTATTTTGCCCAAAAATGAACAGCCTGTGGCAATCTAGGATAATCAAGATGAGGCATTTCGGGAAATTGTTGAGGGTATTCGAGCAGTGGCGTTTGAATTGAGGAGGGTGATGGGGTAGAGGAGCGAACGGTTATAGAGTGATGTTTACTGGAAGATAGGGGCGATGCCTGAAAAACGCGCGATTATAGTTACAAAAACTAATCTCAAATCTTCAAAGTCAGATGTGGACTATTGGCGAAGTCAATCTTATGCAGCAAGGCTGGCTGCTTTAGAAACAATTCGCCGAGAGTATCACCAATGGAGATACAATGCTGAGCCAAGATTTCAAAGAGTTTATCGAATTGTTAAACAAATATGAGGTGCGCTATATGGTGATTGGCGGCTATGCTGTTGCCTTACATGGTCATCCTCGCTACACCAAGGATTTAGATATTTGGATTGAGATGGAGGTAGCAAATGCCAAGCGGCTAATGAATGCTCTGGTAGATTTTGGCTTTGGTTCTGTGGGGCTAAGTCAAAACGATTTCGTCACCCCAGATCAGGTAATCCAGCTTGGATATCCACCTAATCGAATTGACTTAGTAACAGCTCCTGATGAGTTGATTTTGAAACCTGCTATCAATCTAAAGTTGAAGTTTCAATTAGTGGAATTAAAGTTGACTTCATTAATTTAGAAAATCTCAAAATTAACAAAAAGGCATCGGGAAGATTGCAAGATCTCGCTGATTTAGAAAATTTAGAATAGCTTACGGCACCCCTATGAGCAAAACCCTTACCATTACCTTACCTGATGCCCTTGAGCAAGCCTTAGTGCAAACCGCTGCCCAAGCAAACCAATCTACAGAAGAAATGGTCGTGCAATTACTGACTCAAACCCTGATGCCCAACAGTGAATCAAAACTAGAGCAGGCTGATCCGCTGATGGCATTATTTGGCAGTATCAAATCTGATGTTCCCGATTTAGCCGAACGACATGATGAGTACTTAGGACAAGCACTCTACGAAGAAATGTATCGCAATGAATAGTGCTTTCATTGATACCTCTGGATGGGCTAATGTCTTCGATCAACGACAACCTTTCCATCAAACTGCGATCGCGGCTTTCCGGCAATTGCACCAAAATCGAGCGCTAATTGTTACCAGTAACTATGTCATCGCTGAGTTAGTTGCTTTGCTGCAAAGCCCAATGCGAATTCCACGATTGCAGATCTTCACTATCATCGACACCATCAAAGCCACCTCTTATCTCGACATTATCCACATTGACGCAGCCATTGACACTGCTGCCTGGAACCTCTGTAAATCCCGCCCCGACAAGAACTGGTCGCTGGTGGATTGCACCTCATTCGTTCTGATGAAGCAGCAAAATATCCAGCTTGCACTCACCAGCGATCGCCACTTTGAACAAGCAGGCTTTATCTGTTTAGGAACGTGAATTAATTAAACTGCCTAATTCCTCTGCTGTACGGGCTTGGCAGTGCCAAGCCCCTAACCGAAATACCGCACTTTATTAAATTCATGCTCCTTATTGAGTTCATCCAAACTCTAAACCACCTCATCTTGTCCCAAGCCAGCAAAGGACATATTGAAATTGATTCTGCGACAGGCAAGGAAACAGAACGATGGTAAAAGCTGATGTTCCATCCTCAACTCGCCAACTGCTTCAGGATTTGAACGTTTGTCTGGAGCAAACTGCAAATCATACCTTGTCCAGTCAATCCCTGGTGGAATGGTCGGAGGTGCAGCACTGGTCTTTAACAGAAGGCAAATTTCAAGCTGATAATTCTCTGGAGGCTGAGATTCTACGGGAAATTCTTTCAGACCTGGTGTTGCAGTGGGAAATTTTGTTGGGAAACTCCCATGAGATTGATCATGCGGGTGAAGAGCGATCGCAGGTGAAGCTCATGTCATTCCCATCCTGCTGCGTCCGGTAGATTGGGCAGGCGCACCCTTCAGTCAGCTTCCTGTTTTGCCCCAGAATAAACAGCCCGTGACAACCTGGAATAATCAAGATGAGGCATTTCAGGAAATCGCTGAGAGCATTCGAGCAGTGGCAATTGAACTGAGACGAGCGAAGGGGTAATCGAGTTATTGTCAGCAGCCCATCATCCCTGAGCAAGCTAAAATCAGATTACTGCTTTCCCTCTCACCTATGAGCATCACCCTCCCTGCTGAACTGCTGCAAACAGCCAAAATGAGCGAAGGTGAACTGCTGCAAGAAATCGCCATCATGCTCTATCAACAGCAACGCATTCGTCTCGACGAAGCTGCCTAACTCAGCGATAGTTTCACTTACTCCTTTCCCACCAAAAGATCAGGGAAGCGGGGGCGCATCCCTGATCTTTTGTGCCTAATCTTTAACCGGGAAGGGAGTAGTTCAACTAGAAGTGAGTATAGTGAGCGATCGCCCCTTTCACCCGCTCGATTACCTGATCAACTGGAATTGCGCCCAAATCTTGAGTGCCCTTTCCGGCTTCACGGATGCGAATGCTGAGAGAGTTAGACTCCACTTCTTTTGCGCCAACAATAGCAGTTACAGGAATCTTTTCCTTTTCGGCATTGCGAACCTGCTTCTTGAGGTGGTCGCCGCTGTTGTCTGTTTCGACGCGGATCTGGAGCGATCGCATCTTCGCCGCAATTTCCTGAGCGAAAGGCAATTGCTCTTCCCCAACGGGCAACAATCTTACCTGCACCGGGGAGAGCCATAGCGGAAAGTCGCCTGCGTATTCCTCAATTAGAATGCCGACCAGTCGTTCTAGAGAGCCAAAGGGAGCGCGGTGAATCATCACAGGGCGTTGGCGGCTACCGTCTTTTGCTACATATTCCAGTTCAAACCGTTCGGGCAGGTTGTAATCGACCTGTGCTGTGCCCAACTGCCACTCGCGATCGAGCGCATCCTGAAAGATAAAGTCGAGTTTTGGTCCGTAAAAAGCAGCTTCCCCGATGCCCTCAAAGTGATCCATCCCTAGCGTCTCTACTGCACGGCGAATGGCAGATTCTGCCTTATTCCAGGCTTCATCAGAGCCAATGTACTTATCTAACGCTGGGTCACGGAAGCTGAGTCTGGCCCTAAAGTTCTTTAGTTGCAGATTCTTAAACACCGCCAGGGTTAAGTCCACCACACTGAGAAACTCTTCATCTAGCTGTTCGGGTGTGACAAACAGGTGAGAGTCATCTACCGTAAAGCCTCGAACGCGAGTCAAGCCGCCCAGTTCGCCCGATTGCTCGTAGCGGTAGACCGTGCCAAACTCTGCAAGGCGCATCGGCAGTTCCCGATAGGAGCGCAACTCACTTTTATAGATCTGAATGTGGAAGGGGCAGTTCATTGGCTTCAGGGCAAAGCCTTGCTCTGCCTGACGCGACTCTTCATCCTCTGCCATCATCGGAAACATATCTTCTTTATAGTTCTGCCAGTGCCCTGAAATTTTGAACAGGTCAACCCGGCCGATGTGTGGCGTAACCACAGGCAGGTAGCCACGCTTAATTTGCTCTTGCTTGAGGAAATCTTCTAGCGTCGATCGCAATACCGTGCCTTTGGGAGTCCACAGCGGCAAACCCGGCCCAACCGGATCGGCAAAGATAAACAGCCCCAATTCTTTGCCAAGCTTGCGGTGGTCTCGCTTGAGCGCTTCTTCTTTGCGGCGTTTGTATTCTGCCAATTGTTCTGGCGTTTCCCAGGCCGTGCCGTAGATACGCTGAAGCTGTGCTTTGGTTTCGTCGCCGCGCCAGTAAGCACCTGCAACGCTTTCCAGGGCGATCGCATCAGGATGTAACTCAGCCGTGCTTTCCAAATGCGGTCCAGCACACAAATCCCACCACTGGTCGCCTAGATGGTAAATCGTAATTGGGTCTTCTAGCCCTTCCAGAATTTCTAACTTGTAAGGTTCGTTGATGGACTTGATGCGACGCTCAGCTTCTTCCCGACTGATTTCTTCTCGCGTCACAGGCAGCTTGCGGTTGATGATCTTCGTCATCTCCTTCTTAATTGCCTTCAAGTCTTTCTCGGTGAAAGGCTCAGGACTGTCAAAGTCATAATAAAAACCGTTTTCGATCCAGGGACCAATGGTCACCTGCGCTTTGGGAAATAGCTTTTGTACAGCCATCGCCATCACGTGTGAAGCGGTGTGGCGAATTCTTTTCAACTGTTCAGATTCACTAGTACGCGGCAAGTGGATTTTTTCTGGGCTGTCTGACTGGGGTTGAAGCGCTTCAGGCTGTTGGGAAGATGATTCTAGGTTAGACATTGTCTGGTGATCGATTAATCAAAACTACAAATGGACAAAATCGGTCAAAGAATTCATTGTTTGGCAATTTCGTAGTTCGAGTTGGGGTTGAAGTCAGGCTAGTTCGCATAGGTCATTCAGGGGGAGGTATTCTACAGCCTCTATCTTACACGGGAGGGATGAGGGATGAGGGATGAGGGATGAGGGATGAGGGATTGCATTCTTAACCTAGCCCCTAGCCCCTAG
>JAAUQZ010000355.1 GCA_012033355.1 Leptolyngbyaceae cyanobacterium RM1_406_9
ACCATGTTCTGCTGCATTCGCAGTTACCTGTCTACTTTGAGAAAACAAGGGATTCCGGTTCTTGATGCCTTGATAAGTCTATTTATGGGCGATCCAATCTTCCCTGAACTCAGAGCTGAGTAGTTACGCTCGTGGATTGTAAAACTTGCGACGTGCGAGTTGACGGCAAGGTAATCGGCGGTCAAAGCCGGAAACGATTTATCCCTGCGAGGGAGATACAGTAAATCCAAACTTACCCGAAGAAATTCAAACCACTATTAGAGAGGCTCGTTCTTGCTTCTTCCGTGCCAGAGCGTATGCAGCTAGTGCGGTTATGTGCCGAAAAGCGCTTGAAGGATTATGTGCAACTCATGGAATCAAGGGTTCAAACTTAGCAAACGCGCTGCGTAAAATGAAAGAGCAAGGGTTTATCGAGGGAAGTCTCTTTGAATGGGCAAATGAATTAAGGTTGGTAGGAAATGAAGCTGCTCATGACATTGCTGTACAGGTATCGGGTGAGGATGCACGAGACCTCCTCGAATTTACAGAAGCAATTGTTGAGTATGTAATCATCTTTCGTGACAGATTTGATCGTTTTAAGAAACGACGCACAACCCGTAACAGCAGTAATAATGAAGAGGGTACTTAAATGGCAGCGCTACTTCAAAGAATTACAGTTAGTCCTAGACAATGTGGTGGTCGTCCCTGTATTCGTGGTATGCGAATCCGGGTATCTGATGTCTTGGATCTATTTGTTGCTGGACTTAGTGCTGAGCAGATTTTGGAAGAGTTGCCTGATTTGGAAATGGATGATTTGAAAGCAGCACTCAAATATGCCGCACGTAAGCTAAATCATCCAGTGCTGGTAGCATGACAACGATTTGGATTGATGCTCACCTGTCACCTGCAATTGCGACTTAGATGACGGATACATTTGGAGTTACAGCCATAGCTCTACGCAATATTGGGTTGAGAGATGCTGAAGATCCTGAAATCTTTGAGGCAGCGAAAGCTCAAGGAGTCATATTCATGACTAAAGATAGCGATTTTGTGGATCTGGTTGACCGCCTTGAAGCACCGCCGCAAATCATTTGGTTGACATGCGGAAATACATCAAACGCTCGGTTGCGTGAAATTCTGAGTTCAACTTTGCCAGATGCACTAGAACTTCTACGGGCAGGGGAGAAATTGGTAGAAATCAGTGGAGACTAACGCAGCAGCCCAACAATTCGGTTGGAGCGGACTGCCGAAAGCTGCTAGTGTTGATGCAAAGTTACTTACAGCCGCTCAACCGAGCCTTTACGTCGCCGAGTGTTTAGCAGAGCATCAGAATTTTACATTCTTGCTGCCTGGGTCATGTAATACCGTACCCTAACAAGCGGAATACAGACATTACAGCGACAGATCAATCTCGTAATTCTGAACAGCGGGTGAACAGGGTATTTGATAGACAATAGACTAGTATCACTCCTATCCTTCATCGTTGATCCCTTATCCTTGCTAATGTGCTCTTACTCTTTGATTGCTCCTGCCAAGATTAACCTTCATCTGGAAATTATTGGCGATCGCCCCGACGGATACCATGAGCTAGCAATGGTTCTCCAGGGAATCGACTTAGCTGACCGGATTGACATCAACGCCAATGGAACCGATCAGTTTCGGCTGCACTGCGACCATCCAGAGGTGCCTGCTGACGAGAGCAATTTGGCTTGCAAGGCTACAAAGCTGATGACGCAAGAGTTTCCTAATGCGTTTGAGCAATATGGCGGGGCAAATATTGCGATTCATAAGCATATTCCAGTGGGAGCTGGGTTGGCGGGTGGCTCGACCAATGGGGCGGCGGTGCTGGTGGGGCTAGATTTGATTTGGGGATTGGGATTAACTCAGGGAGAGTTGCAGGATTTGGCGGCAAAGCTAGGGTCAGATGTGCCGTTTTGCATTGCGGGGGGGACGGCGATCGCACCGGACGAGGCGAACAGCTTTCACCGTTACCTAGCTTTGACTCCCTTTATGCCGTACTCGCCAAATACCGCAGCCTGAGCGTTTCGACAGCCTGGGCATATCAGACCTACCGCAAACAGTTTGGGGATTCCTATCCTCCCATTGCTGCGACGGGTTCTGTTCCTGGAACCACTCCGCCAAAGCAGCGTGCCCATGCAGGTGAAATTGTGGCCGCAATCATGCAGCACGACGGAGCCAAAATCGGTAAGCTGCTGCATAATGATCTGGAAAAAGTCGTTTTGCCTGCCTACCCGCAGGTGGCTGAGTTGCGAGAAGCTTTGCAGCAGCTCAATCCATTGGGCGCGATGATGTCGGGGTCAGGGCCGACGGTTTTTGCTCTGGCTGAGTCTCAAAAAAAGGCAGAATATTTGCAGCAACAAATTCAAGCGGCTTTGCCTGATCCGGATCTGCAAACCTGGGTGACGCGGTTTAGGGCTGGTGGGATTCAGATTGCTCAATGATGCGGCGTAAAGATAAAGCCCTGGAATTTCTTCCCTGTGGAGCAGGCAGCTTGCCTGCTTGATCTGGACGGGCAAGCTGCCTATCCCAGAAGATCCTCTACAAGAGACTAAAGAAGTTGCACATTGCATTAATGAATTAAATTGATAAAAAATGCGAACGCACTATGGCAGACCTACCTTCACCAGATTCTTCTCAGCCCAGTAAAAATTCTGCGGGTGAAACGCCGCCTACGCCGCTGCGCTGTTTTACAGGGGCCGTGATCTCGGGGGCGATCGCCGCTCTCCTCTACCTGCTCAACCAGTCAATTGTTCAAGGGCTTGCCGCAAAACCGTTGCCTACAAGCAACGTGACTGCAACCAATATTGCCATTGCGGTGAGGACGTTGGTGATTGGTTTAAGCACATTAGCAACTGCAATTTTTGCGATCGCCACCCTCGGACTGATCGCCCTGGGAATTCAGCTTTTAATCCAGCAACTGCGTCAACCCTCGTCGAATCAAAAGTAGCCATGTCCAAAAAATTTGCTATCACATTAACCCGCTACTTTGACGCTTGAGACAGAACTATATGCTGCTCGGAAAACGGGACTGGTTTCGGGATACCTTAAAAATTCGAGGATCGGTGATTCCAGCAGTGCTGCCTCGCACTGTTGTTTGTGGTTTATTTGGGTTACTGGTTTCGCTATTACATCAGCTTGAAGTGCCCGTCTCGTTACCCGTACTAGCCAGCATCATTCCAAATATTGTGCTGGGCTTGATGCTAGTGTTTCGCACCAACACGGCCTATGAGCGATTTTGGGAGGGGCGGAAACTGTGGGGTGGTCTAGTCAATGCAACTCGCAACCTGGCGCGGCAAATTTGGGTGAGTGTGTTGGAAAAGGATGAGCGCGATCGCCTGGGCAAGGAAACCGCTCTGAGGCTACTGGTTGCTTTTGCGGTCGCAACCAAGCTGCATCTGCGTCAGGAGCCTGTAAACCAGGAATTAGAAGACTTGATTTCTCCATCCCGCTATTTCAGGCTAAAGTCAATGAACAATCCGCCTCTGGAGGTGGCATTTTGGGTTGGCGATTATTTACAGCAGCAGCATGAGCGCGATCGCCTCAATGTTCACCAACTCACCGCCATGCAGCAGCTTTTGAACATCATGGTAGATAACCTGGGCGGCTGTGAGCGAATTTTGAAAACGCCGATGCCGATGGCCTATGCCATTCATCTCAGGCAATTGCTGTTAATCTATTGCCTGACGTTGCCGTTTCAATTGATTAGTGATTTAGGCTGGTGGACAGGTTTAATTGTTGCTTTAATTAGCTTCACCCTATTCGGCATTGAAGCAATCGGAATTGAGATCGAAAATCCCTTTGGGCGCGATCCAAACGACCTTCCGCTAGATGCAATCTGTCACACCATGCTGCGAAATATAGAAGATCTGATGTCGCTGTCTCCTTGCGAGGTAACCCTTTCAACAGGTTTGGAAATCCAACAGAATTCCTAAAGCACGGATATCTCAACTCTCAGGCTATGCTAGGTCAACATAGGCTGGCAAGCAGATTTGCTGTTTACCGCCAAGCGACCTTTAAAGTGTGGGGTTTAAAAGTCATGCGGGTTCTACTGCTTTATCCATTGTTTCCTAAAACCTTTTGGTCCTACGAAAAAATTTTAGAATTGGTTAATCGTAAGGTTTTGCTGCCTCCCTTGGGTTTAGTCACCGTAGCAGCAATCTTGCCTCAAGCCTGGGAATTTAAGCTAGTAGATCGAAACGTCCGAGCGGTCACAGAGGCAGAGTGGGAATGGGCAGAAGTTGTAATCATCTCTGCCATGATTGTGCAAAAGCAAGACCTGCTCGACCAGATTCGGGAGGCAAAGCGACGGGGCAAACGGGTGGCAGTGGGTGGCCCCTACCCCACTTCTGTACCAGAGGAACCGCTAGCCGCTGGAGCAGATTACCTGATTCTGGATGAAGGCGAGATTACGCTGCCCATGTTCGTTGAGGCGATTCAACGAGGAGAGTCTCAGGGCGTTTTTCGGACTCACGAGAAACCCGACGTGACGACTACACCCGTGCCCCGATTTGACCTGCTAGAGTTTGACGCTTACGACTCTATGTCGGTGCAGTTTTCGCGGGGATGCCCATTTCAGTGTGAATTTTGCGACATTATTG
>JAAUQZ010000356.1 GCA_012033355.1 Leptolyngbyaceae cyanobacterium RM1_406_9
CCCCTGAAGGATAAAGCAGTTTTTTGTGCCAATCTCAATATTTCTAACTACCACCCGCTAAGCGAGGGCGCACATTGCTAGCAAACTCCTCTTGCCCAGACGTGAGTTCAGCCGGAACGCCATTGGGATAAGCCTCTACTACCAGTGCTTCTAAGCGCTCAATTCGGTTACTAGGATTGGGATGGGTGCTAAAAAACTCCGGCGTTCCACCACCACCGCCTGCTCGACCCAATACCTCCATTAACTCCACAATGCCTCTGGGGTCATATCCAGCTTCGGTCATAAAGCGAAAACCGAGGCGATCGCTTTCCAACTCATCTTCCCGCCCGTACTGAAGGCTAACCACCTGATTAACCGCCTGGGCAATGACCGCCGCCTGCCGACCACCATCCTGACTGTCACTAGCCGCAACCCCAACTGCCGTAGCCAAAGCCTGTCCTAACTGTTGCTTTGCCAAGTGCTCTGCGGCGTGTCGTCCCACCACATGACCTACTTCATGCCCCAAAACCCCGGCCAATTGAGCTTCTGAAGAAAGCTGACTGAGCAAGGCTGCCGTAATAAAAATCGGGCCACCCGGCAGAGCAAATGCATTTACAGTTTGGGGATCTTGAAGCAGATAAAACTCGAATGGATAAGGAGCTTGAGCCGCCGCTGACTGCTGCACCACTCGTCCACCAACCTGATCGATGTACTGCTGCAAAGCCTCATCTGGATATAGACCTCCATGTTGAGCCGCGATTTCCTGAGTTGCCTGCTGTCCTAACGCAATTTCCTGCTGTGGCGAAAGTGAAACTCGCTGGCTTTCTCCCGTAATCGGATTGTCTACAGCGCTGCCGCAATAACCAACTAAACCAAACAGCGCAAACAACAGTGCGATAATCAGTCTGATGGGTAATCTCACAACAGTTTCTCTCTTAAAATTTGACTTTGGGTGAATTTGGCAGGAGACTACCACTTTATTGGTTAATCAAGTATCTATCCGAAGGGTAGCGTCCAGCATGAAATTTCTGGGAATTGACTTTGGCTGGCGATCGCAACCCAGCGGCTTATGCTGTCTGACTTTGCAGAACAGAACTCTACACCTACTGGATCTAACCCGTTTAGATGAGGTTACAGCAGTGTTGTCCTGGGTTGATGCTCAAGTCACACCTCAAGAGCCTGCCATTATTGCCGTTGACGCTCCTACGCTGATTCCCAACGCTAGCGGAATGCGCCTGCCCGATCGCCTTGCCCACAAATACTTTGGGCGCTATCATGCAGGCTGCTATCCTGCTAACTTAGGTAGTCCTTTTGCCGCACGCACACTAGAACTAGGCTTGAGCCTGGAAACACGCGGTTTTGCCCACGCTCCAACACTCATTGCCCAGCAGCCCGGACGCTACCAGATCGAAGTATTTCCCCATCCGGCAATGGTCCATCTCTTCAAGCTAGAACGGATCTTGAAATACAAAAAAGGCAGATTATCAGAACGACGAACAGAATTGCTCAAGCTGCGTCAATACATTCTCGACGTTCTACCTACCCTAGAGCCAGCCCTGGATCTGTCCCTTCTCTCAGAGAACAACTCACTACCCAAAGTTCCACAGACTGGCAGTGCCCTAAAGGAGCTAGAAGATCAACTGGATAGCTTAATTTGTGCCTACGTTGCAGCCCACTGGTGGTATTGGGGAGCAGAGCGAAACTTGGTGCTGGGCGATCGCACCACAGGCTACATTGTCGTACCTGACCCATTCAATAGAGCTAACGCAACAGCAAGCAGGTGATGGAAATGGGAAACGTGTAACGACATAGGCTTCCCATTCCCCATTCCCCTACCTTGCCACAGCCTCACTCATCACAGGTACCTCCAGCACATGACCATTTCCATCAGGCTGCAATATCGATACCCTCTCCGGCTCAGCCCACAGCACCAGACCCGGTTCATAGGGGCTACTGAGATAGTCATGACGGGGCAACACTCGCAGTGACAAGCCCTGCAAACCGCTGTTGGTATAGCTGATGTTAACGGTATAGAGGCTGTTGCCCTGACTGTCCTGCCCCTGGTAAGCCATCATCACGGGAACGCCATTGGTAATTTCCCCGGTTGCGCTCACCGAACCCTGATATAGCTCTACCCGAACATCCTCATTACTCAAGGCTCCCAAATTAATTTGAGCCGTCACTTCAATCTCTTGATTTACCTGAATTTCAGCAGGTTCTGAGATCTTGATGTCTTCAATCTTGATGTCATACCAGTGGTTAAACAAGTGAGCCTGCCAGTGTGCCAGCGACTTCGCGGGACCATATTGATCCTGAATCATGTTGAAGTAGCGATCGCTTGCTGGGAAATAACCCCGCAGCGCATAGTCGCCTACCATGCGAGCCGTGTTAAACAAAGGACAATTCAACCGAATCGCATCCTTCATTTTAGCGACCCAACCTCTCGGCAGATCTTCATCATCACGGATGTAAAACAGCGGCACGACCTCCTGTTCAATCAGGTCATACAGCGCATTTGCCTCAACCTCATCCTGATATTCCAGGTCGTCATAGTCTTCACCATGACCAATCGGCCAGCCCGTGCGAACATAGTCTGCCTCATCCCACCAGCCATCTAGCACACTCAGGTTAGGCAATCCATTCATCGCCGCCTTCATGCCGCTGGTGCCAGACGCTTCACGCGGACGGCGCGGCGTATTTAGCCAGACATCACAACCCGCCACCATCAGCCGAGACACGTGAATATCATAGTTGGGGATAAACACAACCGAGCGGCTCAGCGCTTCATCTCGCGTAAAGTGAACGATCTGACGAATTAATTCCTTTCCAGGAATATCTTTCGGATGCGCCTTGCCCGCCACAACAAACTGAACTCGACGCTTTCCATGCGTATGATCCGGATCATGCAAAATTTGCTTAATCCGCTCCAGGTCACGCAAGAATAAAGTCGCTCGTTTGTAGGTGGCAAAACGACGGGCAAAGCCAATCGTTAGCACCGAAGGGTCTAAAACCTCCTGCGCTTCGGCAATTTCCGTGAGGGATGCACCGCGATCGCGCAAACTCTTTTGCAGCCGTTCTCGCACAAACACCACCAGTTCCGATCGCTGCCGTTCATGGTTGCGCCACAGTTCCTCATCAGGAATCGAGTTCACCCGCTCCCACAGCGGACTGTCCGTCGAGGCCTGTGACCAGCTTGGGCCAAGATAGCGATCGTAGAGTTCCTGGGTAGACTTCGCCACGCAGCTACACGCATGAACTCCATTGGTAATAGACGTGATCGGCACCTCGGTTAGCGGCAGATTTGACCACAAAGTTTGAAACATTGAGCGAGAAACGGCTCCATGCAGACGGCTCACTCCATTTACAAAAGAAGCCATCTTAATCGCCAAAATCGCCATGCTAAACGGAGCCGCTAAGTTTCCAGAATTTTCTCGCCCCAGCGACAAAAACTCCTCCTTAGACAGCCCAAAGGTATTGGCATAGTGTCCTAAATAATAGGTAATCTTCTCCGGAGGAAACAAATCAATCCCAGCTGGAACAGGCGTATGCGTTGTAAATAGCTGGCTCGACTGAGCGACTTGCTTTGCCTCTGCAAAAGTCAGCCCCTCCTCCTGGATCATCATGCGGATGCGCTCCAGTGCCAGAAACGCAGAATGTCCTTCGTTCATGTGATAAGCAGTAGGGTGTAGCCCCAGCGCTTTCAGCATTCGCACTCCACCAATTCCCAGCATGATCTCCTGGTGAATCCGAACATCAATGTCGCCCCCATAAAGCTGATCAGTGATGTCCTGGTCATACTGATTGTTTGGCTCAATGTTGGTGTCCAGCAAATACAGCGGCACTGTGCCTACCTGAACTCGCCACACCCTGGCAAACACCTCACGTCCCGGATAGTCTACGCTGATGCGTAACTCTGAGCCGTCAGGATTGCGCTCTAGATGCAGCGGCATATTATAAAAGTCGTTGATGGGATAGCGCTCTTGCTGCCATCCATCGGCATTTAAATACTGGGCGAAGTAGCCTTCCTGGTAAAGCAGTCCAACGCCGACCAGCGGCAGCCCCAAGTCGCTAGCAGACTTTAAGTGATCTCCTGCCAGCACGCCCAAACCTCCTGAATAAATCGGCAAACAGGAGGTCAACCCAAATTCCGCTGAGAAGTAGGCATAGCAGTCTTTGGCGGGATGAGGGATGAAAGATGACGGATGAAAGGTGGTTTCAGCTTTTGTTGCTTCGGGTGTTGCTTCAGGTGCGGCACTACCTGCGGGTTTGCGATCGCGATGCTTGCGATACCAGGTACGCTCTTTTAAGTAATCTTCTAACTGCTGTGCGGCTCGATCCATCTGAGCTAGAAAACCCTCGTCTTCTGCAACTTCTCTCAGGCGCTCTTGACTAATCGTGCCCAACATCAGAACTGGGTTGTAGCGACTAGATTCCCACAAGTCGCGATCCAGCCGTCGAAATAGATCGGTTGTGTCGAAGTTCCAATCCCAGTGTAGGTTGTAAGCCAGCTTACGCAGCGGCTCTAACCGTTTAGGCAGGGAAGGGGAAACATTGAATGTACGAATTGGCTTCATGCTCGACGGGATCTCCGTGTCTACATCTTTCATTCAC
>JAAUQZ010000041.1 GCA_012033355.1 Leptolyngbyaceae cyanobacterium RM1_406_9
ATGACAAAGCAGCACGGCGGAATGACAAAGCAGCACGGCGGAACGACAAAGCAGCACGGCGGAATGACAAAGCAGCACGGCGGAATCATTCGGCAGTGCTGAGCGAGGTCAACTGTAGGATGGGCAAAGGGCATCGCCCGTGCCCATCTGTTCAAGCATTGCATTGGGATGGGCACGCTCTGCTTTGCCCATCCTACGCATAATGTACTAATGCCTCATTTTAGCTGTGTCGTACCAGTAGGATGGGTTACGGCTAACGCCTAACCCATCATTCACCTGAGTTCAATGCGTTACGCTACCGCTACCGCATCCTACAATATTGTGCAGCTTCATAAAGAATTGGTATTAGTCAGTTTTAACTGACTTTAGCTCTTAGCCCGAACTTTAGTTCAGGGCTAAGGTTTACGCTATTGCTCAAGATTTAATTTAGAACTTCGGCGATGTAGCTGGCGATCGTTAGCGGGTCATAAGGCTTCGTAATCACGGCTGTGACGGCCAACTGTGTGAATTGGCGCTGCTCTGCGGGCTGTGCTTTTGCCGTTAGCAGAATTACTGGAATATTTTGAGTTTTGGGATTAGCCTGAAGTTTCTCAAAGGTCGTGAGTCCATCCATATCAGGCATCATCACATCGAGCAGAATAGCATCTAGTGGCTCTGAGGCGGCGGTTTGTATCCCCTCAATGCCTGAACTAGCGGTTAAGATTTCCCACCCTGCTGCTACTTCGAGGCAGAGCTTTGTCGCTTCACGAATATCAGCTTCGTCGTCAATAATTAGAA
Source organism: Leptolyngbyaceae cyanobacterium RM1_406_9 (assembly GCA_012033355.1). GTDB lineage: Bacteria > Cyanobacteriota > Cyanobacteriia > Elainellales > Elainellaceae > JAAUTN01. The sequence goes on from JAAUQZ010000041.1 coordinate 778, forward strand.
TTCGTTTGGTTGCCATGTCCTGTTCTGATTCAATCGGAAGTTGGAGAAGATGTTGAATTTACAGCAAATCTCGGTAGGAGCGAACGGCCGTTCGCCCTTACGGTGGGTTACTTATGCTTCATTTTGGTTTGATTCGCTTTGATGGCTGAGCGGTAGCGAAACGTAAAATGAGCTGCCCTTACCTAACTTGCTCTCTGCCCAGATTTTGCCTCCGTGCTGCTGGACGATACTTCGGCAAATCGCTAACCCTAAGCCCGTACCGCCCTGGCTGCGAGAGTTAGACGTATCAATTTGCTGAAACCGATCAAAAATAGTTTCAAGTTTATCCTCTGGAATGCCTCGCCCCTGATCTTTGACTTCAAAGATAATCTGTTGTGCTTGCAGTTCTGCCGTTAAGGAAACTGTGGCGGCTGTCGGTGAAAATTTGATTGCATTACTCAACAGATTGGTGAGTGCTTGAATGATGCGATCGGGGTCAACCCAAAGCTGCGCCTCAGTGGTGATCACAGCCAGGTAAACCTCTGCTTTGTCAGCCATTGCCCGCACTACGTCCGTTGCCTGGGTCATTAGATCAGCCGCATTGCAGGCTTGTTTTTCCATCGTCACCTTGCCAAACTTGATCCGCTCAATATCCAGAATGTCGTTAATTAGTCGCACCAATCGATTTGTGTTGGAGAAAGCAATTTCTAACATCCGCTGGCTTTTTTCTGGCTGCGCGTTAAGCCAACCGCTGGCGAGTAACCCCAGCGTCGTGCGAATGGAAGTCAGGGGCGTTCGCAACTCATGACTGACGACTGAGATAAACTCATCTTTCATCTGCTCGACGATTTGCCGTTCCGTAATGTCTTTAAAGATGACAACGGCTCCAACAATTTCATCGGCTTCACGAATCGGCGTGCTGACATATTCAACCGGAAAGCTCGACTGGTCGCGCCGCCGAAACAGATCTTCAGCCACATGATTGACTGTGCCTTCTCGCAGCGTGGCATAGATCGGGTTGTCAGGGTTAGGAGCTTCACTAAGTTGAAATGGAGCCAGAATTTCATGCATGAATTTGCCAGTTAGCTCCTCTACTTCATACCCCAACATTCTTGCAGCGGCAGGGTTGACAAAGGTTGTTTTACCCTGAGCATCTAGCCCGTAGATGCCTTCCCCGGCTGAGTTTAAGATCAGTTCGTTTTGATGGCTGAGCCGTTCCAGAGAAGCTCTCGCCTGCTTGCGTTCCTGCCAGGCGCGATCGCGCTCACTGATTTGGCGCACCAGTTCTTCGTTTGAGCGCTGTAGCTCTACGGTTCGCTCCAGAACCCGCTGTTCGAGTTCTGCATTCAGGGCACAAATTTTGATCTCCGCCTGCTTGCGCTCCTGAATATCTCGTTCCAGGTCAGCATTCAGGGCCCGAACCTGACGGTAAAGTTCATATTGGTGAATTGCCATTGCCAAATGGCTTCCCAGGGCTTGTGCTAGCTCAATTTCTGAGGTAGACCACTCATCAGCCTGTTCTTGTTTTAACTCTCGCCAGGTTTCAAAAGACTTGCGTGGACGGAGGTGGCGCGGGTCATCCTGGTCATAGCGTCCTGCCCACAGGGTCTCTACCTCGATCGCCTGACGAAACACGCTGAGGTAGCCTAATTGCTGCTGCCGATATTGTAGTGGAACTACCAGTAATCCACGAATTTGGCTATCTAAAAATACCTGAGTCAGGTCGGGAGATAATGTGGACTGGTGCAAATCGGCGATCGCCCAAACTCCATTTTCTCCCGGCTGCATTTCCTCACTAAAACAAGATTGCCAACTGGGGTATTGCTCAACCACAGCAGCGACATGAGTAGATGAGTTTTGAGTCTTGAGTTTTGAGTCTTGAGTTCGCTTTTGGGGTGATGACTGTTTTTTCCTGCCTTTTTTGCTCAAAACGGGTTGCACACCCCAGGTAAATAACTTTGCCTGCCCAGAATCATGAGCGCTGACGTAAACCCTGCCCCCGATTCCCTTCAAGGCTGAAACAATTTGCTCTAGCGCCTGCTGCAACTTTATTTCAGTCATGGAATGCAGCAGCGTGGCAACTCGATTAATGGTTGCTTCTTGTTGCGCTTGGGCGCGGGTTTGACTGAGCAGCGTTGACTGGGCGATCGCAATGGAAACCTGATCGGCAACCAACTGCACCACCTGCAATTCTCGCTCTGTCACCTGGCGGGGGTCAGCATGGTGAGAAACGAGCAACCCCCAAAGCTGATCTCGATGTAAGATGGGCACGACAAGAGAAGACTGGACTCCCATTGCCGTCAAGTATTCGATGTGGCAGGGGTCTACTGAGCGAAAGCGGATATCATCAACGTCCAATACTTCTCCTGTTTCTAGACAGTCCAACGGACTCACTCCAATTTGCTGTAGCGAAACATCCACAATAGAGCGCTGACGTGCCCTGAGAAATAGCTCACGCGCCTCAGGGGGAATATCCTCAGCTGGAAAGTTTTGCCCCAACAGAGAAGGTAAACGCTGGCTCTGAACCGACTCAGCTACTACCTTGCCGCTGCCATCGGGGTGAAACTGATAGACCTTGACACGATCGGTGCCCAAAAATGCTCGAACCTCTGCAACCGTTCCATTTAAGATCGTCGGCAGCTCTAGTGACTGCCGAATCCGGTTCATCATGCGATGCAGCAATATCTCAAGAGAGTCAATGGGACTACTGTTGATTGTTTGCTTATTCATGATGAGACATACTCCGCAGCAGTTGCGATCGCTCCAGTCGATTTAACACCTGAGTCACCAACTCTGGACCCACGATAGATTTGCTGAAATAAGCATTTGCCCCGGCTTCAAACGCCTGGTGCTCAATTTTGGTATCTGTATGAACAGAGAGAAAAAGGATCGGTAGATCACTCCAGCGGGGAGCATTGCGAACAATTTGACAGAGTTCAATACCGCTGAAACGAGGCATTTCAACGTCTAGCAGCAGTAGATCAGGGGAAAAAGTTTCTAAGGTATTCCAGAACTGAAGGGGTTCTTCTACGGTCGCCAGTTGTACTCCCCAGGGAGACATCAGGTTTTGAATTATGGCTAGCAGTTGTGGATCATCATCAACTACCATCACCTTGAAGTTAGAAATACAAACTTGCGATCGCACCCGCGCAATAGTTTCTAAAACCTGACTGGGCACAAGCGGCTTTTGAAAAAAAGCGTGAGTTCCCAAACGGGTTGCCTTGACTCGTTCTGCGACCCCATCGTGAGTTGTGCAAAACAGCACAGGCAGAGGTGGAGTTTGGTTAATCAAGGTTGCTAACTGATCTAGACTGTCTTCATCCAGGTTAAAAAATGAGAGGTTAAGCAATACTCCATCTAACGAGTGAGTCGTTGAGTGAGTTTGGTTACTCAACTGATCGTGAGTGTTTTCGACACGGATAGCCGCATCAATAGCAGCTTTGGCGGCTGCCAGGTCTGGCGCTAATTCGACCTGCAATCCTTGCTCTGCGGCTTTAGCGATGATTTGTTTTGCCAGCTTCAAGTTATTCTCAATCACCAACAATAGTGGAAGACTCTGATTGGGTGGAAACTTCGTTCCAATCTGATTTAGTCGCTTGTTAAAAGCAGTCTCCAACTCCAGGCGAAGAGCAGCAACTTGTTTGATCACATGATGAGTCTGTCCTGCGTCCAGATTTCGCTCAGGGCACAGCATTTGCTCAACTTCTCGCGCCAGTCGTGAACCCTCCGTTAGACCAAAAATGCCCAGTGAACCTGCCAGTTTATGTGCAGTCTGATGCGCTTTTTGACGCAGTTCCCCATCAATTTTTCCGGTGCGTAGAGCCTGACTTGCTTGTTCTAGAGTAGAGAGGCGATCGCCATTTTGCCCTTTAGACTTTTCCCATATCTGATCCAACCCTGCCTTAGTTTTCTGATGAATTGAGTCTTTTTGAGCAGAGGGTTGGTGAGTAACAGATTTAGCAGTTAATTCAGATAATTCAGAGGTTGATTCCGCATCGGGTAACTTCAAACGATAGCCTAAACCATAGACCGTCTCAATCATGTTGGCGGGTGCCCCCGCCTGCTTTAGCTTGTGGCGCAATCCTTTGATATGAGCCGTTACCGTATCTTCATTAGGCACTTCCTCTGATGACCAGAGATGCTCCAAAATCGCGCTACGGCTAAAAACCTGGTGCTGATTTCGCAGAAAAAGTTCTAACAGACGATATTCTTTTGGAGTTAAGTTCAAAACCTGATTCTGATAGGTGGCTCGACAGAGACCTGAATCAAGCTGTAGATTTTCCCAATGTAGCACCGGGAAAAGAGGCGCATTGCCTCGACGTAAAAGCACCCGAATGCGAGCCAACAGTTCAGGAAAGTCAAACGGCTTCACGACGTAGTCATCTGCCCCAGCATTTAACCCCAGCACCTTATCTGCCCCAGAATCCTGAGCGGTCAGCAGCAGCACAGGCATTTGATAGTTGCACGAGCGCAACCGCTGACAAAACTGAATTCCATTTAGCTTAGGCAGAAGGACATCCAGCAGAATTAAGTCATAGCTAAACGTTTCCACCAGATCCCAACCAAGCTGTCCATCAACGGCAACATCAACCGCATAATGTTCATTTCTTAAAACATTCTCTAATGTTTGAGCAATACACTCATCATCTTCAATCAGGAGAATTCTCATAACCAGTCTTTCACCTCTTAAAAAATTGAGGTAGGCACAAACTTTTGTTGCGGCGATCGCTTCATTACCAGAGCAATGAAGCGAGAGATGAATGCGTAGACGGGCGGAAAGTAGATAGCAGAAGAAAGGAACTTGGAGTTGAAACGTATTATGAGCAAAATTTTACGATTGAGGTTATCTAAGTTTGCAAAAGTTCAAATCTCTATACTTTTATTAATTTATCCTGAGTAATCACTAACTTTTTAGATTCGTCTAATTTTACCAACCGATTGACTCACCAACAGTTTAACTATGAGAGATTGACTGTATAGTTGATTAATTTAGTTCGTAAACTTTTGTGACTTATCTGATTCGATTCATTGGTTCTTCATGTTCTTTTCTTAATCTTGTAGACAGATATTAATTCTGAAAAAAGAATCAATATCTGTAGCTTGATACATTTAGGTCAAGACCTATGACGACAATTCTCCAACGCAAAAGTATTGATTATTCATGGGAGAGATTTTGTGATTGGGTCACTAGCACCGAAAATCGGTTATATATTGGCTGGTTTGGTGTATTGATGATTCCACTCTTATCAATCTCTACCATCGTTTTTGTGATTGCTTTCATTGCGGCTCCGCCCGTAGACATTGACGGTATCCGAGAGCCAATCGCTGGTTCACTACTCTATGGCAACAATATCATTACCGCAGCCGTTGTTCCTTCATCTAATGCCATTGGACTGCACTTTTACCCTATTTGGGAGGCTGCTAGCATTGATGAGTGGCTCTACAATGGCGGACCGTATCAAATGATTGCCTTCCACTACATTCCCGCCTTGTGTTGCTACATGGGGCGACAGTGGGAGCTAAGCTATCGGCTGGGAATGCGCCCCTGGATTTGTGTGGCTTACAGCGCTCCTCTTGCCTCAACGGTATCTGTGTTTTTGATCTATCCGATTGGGCAGGGTAGCTTCTCAGACGGCTTACCAATGGGGATTAGCGGCACCTTTAACTTTATGTTTGTCTTCCAGGCAGAACACAACATCTTAATGCATCCCTTTCATATGTTAGGAGTTGCGGGAGTGTTTGGAGGTTCTCTTTTCTGCGCCATGCACGGTTCACTGGTGACTTCTTCACTGGTGCGGGCTACCACTGAGTCAGAGTCACAAAACTATGGCTACAAGTTTGGGCAGGAGGAAGAAACCTATAACATTGTCGCGGCTCATGGCTATTTTGGCCGTCTGATTTTCCAGTACGCTAGTTTTAACAACAGTCGTTCGCTGCACTTCTTTTTGGGTGCCTGGCCAGTCATTTGTATCTGGGCAACCGCTCTGGGTATCAGCACAATGGCGTTTAACCTGAACGGCTTTAATTTCAATCAGTCTGTACTTGATACACAAGGCCACGTAATCAATACCTGGGCTGATGTGCTAAACCGAGCAAACCTGGGTTTTGAGGTAATGCACGAGCGAAATGCTCATAATTTCCCGCTTGACCTGGCAGGCGGTGAGGCAACATCTGTTGCATTTAGAGCGCCTACTCTGGTCTATAACAGCCCTGCTTGAGCTTTAGGCGTTACTAATGAATAGATGAGTTGTATAGGGCGTTCCACAAAACGCCCTTTTATGTAAGTGCAACGACCCTCACGTTCATCTCATCACTCAGAAAACTCATCGTAGTTTGCGATTGATGCAGATTCAGTCGCCTCGGTACTCAATCTTTAATCGGTTCACCGATCTGCAACACCTGTGCTGCTGTTAATTCTAAGTTAGGTACTGCATAAGAAATGAGGCAACTGTCGTCACTAAAAACAGCTTCCTCGTATAGACCTGCAACAAGCGTTAAAATTGTCACCTTGACTTGCTGGGGATCAACAATCCAATATTCTGCAATACCTCGTGCAGCATATTCAGAACGCTTGTAGCGATAATCTCTTTCTTCATTGACAGTTCCAGGAGAGACAATTTCAACCACGAGGACAGGCGGAGGCATACTCGGCATGATGATGCTGCGTTGAGTTCCAGCTAAAGCCGATGCCAATTCTTCTGTTAACACCATTAAATCAGGAATTCGAGTTGTGGTTTGATAACCAGTGACTACAATTTCGGTGCCTCGACGAAGTAGTTGAACTGGAAAAAATCGGAGTAACTCAGCTAAGAGATAAATCGCAATTAAATTGTTCAAATCGCTCTCAGAAGGCACTTCAATTAATTCTCCATTGACTAATTCATAGCGAGTATCTGTCCCGTCGTCGTAGTTTAGATACTCCTCTAAAGTCATATGGCAATTCGTAGTCGTGGTCATATGAACAATTCCCTCAATCGGTGCGGCTATTCTCATTAGAAATAGCTAGATACATTATGTCGCATACGTGTGGAATGAGGCGATCGCCATATCTTAGACTTGATATCGTTCTACTAAATAACGTTTGAACGGTACACTGTGTCGCTCCACCACTTCGGTATCATACAGGTGAAAGCCATATTTCTTGAACAGCCCCAAGCTAAACTCGCTGGCTTCTGCATAAAGACGCTGAATTTTGTTGCGGTGAGCGTGTTCCAGAATTGCCTGCATCAGTTTAGACCCTAAACCTTGATGAATACAGTCACTCCGTACATAAGTTGAGGCTACATATCCATCATCTGCGATACCTGCAAAGCCCAAAATGCCTGTGTCGTCTATTAAAACATAGGTGATTGGCTGCAAAATGAGTTGGCGAAAGCGATCGCCATCTGCCAGTGAAGCCCATGCCTGGGTTTGCTCTGGTGTGTAGCGCTGAGGCGCAGTAGATAAGACAGACTGACGAAACAACTCTGCTAGCTCTGCTAAATCTGATTCTTGGGCAATTCGGAGGTTCATTTGGCTCTACGCACATCCCTGTGTCAGGTAATTGAAAGGTAATCCGCCTGATCATTCATAAAATTTTACTTCATAAAGAGCAGTTATCTAGATGCTCCGGAGGAAGGTTATGAATTGTGAATTATTAATCGGGGGCAATCGCCCACAGAACCGTTTAACTATTTGTCAACTGTACAGATAGCCCTGCTCAAACAGCAAGAAATATTCAGGTAGAAGTCTAGTGCAGCGTAGAGCAAACTTATACCGTCAGAACTGGCGTACTCAAATGAATATATTAAAACGTATCCTATCGCTAAAGTTCTCAGTGCTGTTTTGTTTGGGGCTATTTGCCGTCTATCTGGCTGTATTTCTGTTCTATGATCAGTTCCGTTTTCCGCTTGTGTGGGATGAGAAACACTTCTGGGAAACCAGTCTGCTCTTTAGCAATAGCCTCATTCCTAATCTAAACCAGCTTAGAAATTACGGAGCGCTCAATACACCACTGCCATTTATTATTTTCGGCATACTTGAGAAATTGACTGGTAATGGTATTTTTGCTGGTCGCCTGCTAAACTTGGCTCTCTCACTCGTGATGATCTGCTTGATTGCGTTTCCCCTCACTCAAAAGGGCAGGAGCGGTATGTTAGCAGCTTGTGGGCTTCTAATATTTCCCTACTATCTTTGGTTAAGTAGTCATCTCTACACAGATATCATTGCTACTTTTTTTGTCTTTTTGGGCTTTTGGCTCTATCTTCGCAATCAGCACGTGTGGAGCAGTTTGGCTTTTATACTAGCGATCGCCTCTCGTCAATATATGTTAGCTTTCCCCGTTGCACTAGCCGCTTACGAACTGGTTTCCTCGCTCAAATCTGGGTTTCAGTTACGCTTACGACATTTAGCGCCCCTTGTTGCTGCGGCAACAATTTTTGGCTGGTTTTGGCTGTTTAAAGGACTTGCACCAGAGACGGCGATCGCTACCCAAAATACCCCTTCTATACAACAGTCAACCTGGTCATTTTCACTCAGTCCCAGCTTGTATTTCTTGAGTTGCATAGGGCTATATTTCGTCATTCCAGAGTGGATTTTGTTTCACAGAAGCTTTAACCTCAAGCAACTTCTGACCTTTAGAAATGCGAGTTTGGTGCTTAGTTTACTGCCTGCTTTTGTATTTTTTCCACCCTTAGAGACGCATGGATTGTTAGGCAAAATAGGGAACTTTTTACCCAATACATTAACTACACTAGGGGTATTTTATCTGTTAGCTTTGTTAGTTTGTGTCCGGTTTTCACGCGCCAACTTGTCCTTTTGGTTGCTGTTTGTCAATTGCGGACTCATGCTCAAGGCTTACCCCTGGGATAAATATGCGCTACCGCTGCTTGTAGTATTCTGGTACTTCAAATCCAATGGAATTCTGGACAGCCGCTTTCAGAACACCGCAAATGTGCTGCAAAAGGCTCAAATGACTGAGTGATGGGCAAGAATGTTGTCACCACTTGCAGCCCGTCCGCTGTAGCTGCTGGAGAAGCCTCTGTTTGAGAAAATTCGGTAGAAGGCGCATCGGGCGCTAGAAACCCTAAAGCTATGCGGATTGGTTCAGAGTCGCCAGCACTCGATCCAGCCACTCGTCCAAGCTGGCGCGGTTTTACCCAGTTACGAAGCTGACCACCAAACTCAATGAACTCATCATTGAAAAATGACTCAGTTGGCTAAGTCAGAGTCAATTTTCAAAATGTCTAAATGGTCTTCTTTTAGCCTGCTCAATTTATCTAGATTTAGCCCCCAATATCGCCCCCCTGGTAAATCTAGCAGCGTTAGCGCAAATCGATGTCCGCGACAATCGCCTAAAGTTTAGGAATCAGACATGAGTTTTCCTCATCTAAATGGCAAGCTTGAGAGCGCTGTTTGATGTAGTATTGGTTCTAAAACTGATAAAAGCTGAGACTGAGCAGAATGAATAAAAAAGTGATCGCCTGAAAGCAGGTGAAGTAGAAAAGTGGAATGGGTCTGTTCACGCCAAGCTTCCAGATCAGCGCAACTCACTTTTGGGTCGTGAAGCCCCCCGAAGGCGGCGATCGCACAGTTCAACAAGGGTCGCGGTGTATAGGAAAAGGTTTCAATCACCGCAAAATCGGCTCTCAACATAGGTAAGAGTATTCGCATCAGTTCTGCATTGGCAAGAACGGGTGCAGGTGTGCCATTGAAGTCGCGTATTTTCTCCAAAAAATCAGAATCAGGTAAGGCATGAATTGGATTACTGCGATCGGAAAGATGAGGGGCTGGGCGACCCGCTACAGCCAGACAAGCGGGTGTGAGACCGTATGTTTGGCTTAAGAATTGCGTTAATTCAAAACTTACTAACGCTCCCATACTGTGCCCAAAGAAGGCAAACGGTATGTTTAGATAGGGTAAAAGGGCCGGAGTTAGATCCTGAATCAGAGGAGCTAACCGTGTGTAAGGGGGTTCTTGAAATCGAGAACCGCGTCCGGGTAGCTCAATAGGACAAACTTCAATCAAAGATGATAATTGTGCTGGCCAGTCGCGGAAGCCAGATGCTCCCCCACCCGCATAGGGCAAGCAGAACAGGCGTAATTTAGCCTGAGGGTTAGGTTGAGGACAGGTAATCCAGGGATTTGCTTTGATAGTTTTCATGGTGTTCCATGAGTTTATTGCTCAGCAGATGCCTCCTCCATCTTAGTCCGGAGGCTTGATGGAGGCATCTCAATGTTGTCATACTCCTTCTGTAAACCTAAAAGGCCTAAATCGACGGCAATCACAATCTCATCAGGAATACCCTCAACTATCTCTTCCTCATCCAGCAATCGCTTATCATGCACTTTTCCCTCTCGTGCCTCGATCAGCACCAATACCCGCTTGCCTTCATCAACTACTGCTAGATGTTTACGAGTGTGTTGCCGCTTCTTTCCCGAGTAATGCTCCTTTTGCCGCTCAGGGTCTTTTGGACGAGCAATGGGTCGCTCCGTGCCATCAATCATCACTTCTTTGACTTCCGGGTAGCGTTTCAAGAACTGCTCAATACTTTCGAGTTTTCGTTCCGGCAGCACCATCTTTCGATCTAATGCCGCTTCCAGTATCGGTTGTAGTCGATGCATCCAGCGATTCGCTTGGCTCCGGTCAAAGTCAAACAGAATGCTTGCCACATCAAAGGTAGGATAGCACTTGAAGTAGAACAGGATATAGAACAACTTCTCTGACATACTCGACAATCGAGCTTTGTCTGCTTGACCTCCACCAGGGGCACGCTGTCGTACCTGTGCTTGTAGCTGTGCTTGCCATGCAGCCGTAAAGAGGGGCAATAGCTCATCAAAGGCTTTCTGATTTAGACCCGTCAGAGCACGCAGCAGACGGTCGTTATTCAACGCACGATGGAGGTTGATCATGCTGGCTCAAACTCGATGAAGTCCTTTTGATTATCCCTTATTCCGCAACAAGTCTAATATGTCTTCTGAGACGTTTGTTAATCAACCAGGGTACATTACCTTCCAATATTATCTATACCCTTTTACAAAATTTGTAAGGCGTTATTGAAAGTATTTCCTAAAAATTTATTATGAGTTGCGGCGGCCGGTTGTCCAAACCTTTTTTACAGAAACTAAATCGCCACCTTTCATACAGTGTTTTTGACAAATGCTCAAAGCTTTGTCTTCTGGATTACATCAGGCTTTTGAGCATCTTGAACAGCAGCAAGAAGTATCAAATTTGGCTCCTGGGGTTAGCTTAACGTACCTGGTTAGCCTGCTATTTTCAGTGCTTTTTCAGGTCAATCGGTCAGGCTTGACAAGAAAGCACTTTCGATAAAAGATATGGATACGCTCAGTTCTTGAGAGTTATTCTCATCTGCTGACTTTTAGAAATCGGTGTTTTTGTCTTGCTATTCAGCAAGGTGCTTGTGGTGCGGTGTAAGGAGGTTATGTGAACCATTCGTTTTCTATGGGGCTGCTGGGGTTAGGGGCGATCGCCGCAATCATGGCTCAACCAGGATTAACCGAAGAAATTCCATTGGCTACATCCGATGCTGATATTCCTCGTGTGCAAGATGCCGAAGCGGCTGCGACTACCGTTGAGGAACGGGTTTCACAGATTTCAGTCGAAGCTGCCGAAGCAACCTGGCTCATCGCTCAAGCTGCCATCCAAATTACCGGAGTGCAGCTCACGCCGACAGAGAATGGAGTAGAGATTAATTTAGAAACAACGGAACAGCTTCAGCCTCCAACCACTTCAACGGTCGGAAATGCCTTGATTGCAGATCTCTCTAACACGACGCTAGTACTTCCAGAAGCAAATGAGTTTCAGGCAGTTAGCCCCGCCGAAGGAATTGCCCTGGTCTCTGTCACCAACCTGCCAGATAACCGAGTGAGAGTGGCAATTACCGGAGTAGATGCTCCACCCACCGCAAACATCACAGCGGTTGAGCAAGGGTTAGTCGTCAGCGTTGCTCCAGGCACTGAAGTAGGAGCAACAGAAGATGATGCAATTCAAGTAGTGGTGACAGCCACCCGCACTGAAGAGGAAATCCTAGATGTACCTCGTTCCGTTACCGTGATTGAGCGAGAAGAAATTGAAGAAGCCTCGCTGCTCAGCAATAATTTATCTACCATTTTAGGGACACTCGTTCCAGGTTTTGGACCGCCCACCGCAACGGGTAGTACTCGCGCTCAAAGCCTGCGCGGACGACCTGCTCTCATTTTGATTGATGGAATTCCCCAAAATACAAACACCAGTTTTTCGACAGAACTGTTTGCAATTGACCCCTCTGCGATTGAACGAATTGAGGTTGTCCGAGGTCCCAGCGCTATCTATGGAAATGGGGCTACGGGTGGCATTGTCAATATCATTACGCGCCGTCCTACTGAAGAAGGATTTGTTTCTGAAGCATCCCTCTCACTCATTTCTGACCTGGTGGATGTGGAAGAAGATGGATTTGGCTATGGGCTGCAATACGGATTTTCAGGGCGAGAAGGAAACGTAGACTTTCGGGTTGGTGCATCGTTTGACTCAGAACGGGCTTCCTTTGATGCAGAGGGCGATCGCGTTCCCCCCAATGGCTTATCCACAGACAATCGGCTGCTCAACTTTCTTGCCCGCGTCGGCGTAGAAATCACCGATGAACAGCGGTTAGAACTGTCTTACAACATTTTCAATAATGACTTTGAGAGCAACTTCATTTCAGATCCAGCTATTTTTCAGATTCCCGATCTGCAAAAGGCTAGAGCTTTGGAGGTGGGTGACATTCTTTTCGATGAAAGCCCTCAACAGACAGTTCAAAACCTAAATTTTACCTACCGTCATGACGACATATTTGGCTCAGAGTTGAATGCTCAACTCTACTACCGCACTACCGAACTGACACAAGATGTCAACGATATTCGCGGCAGATTTCCCCCTGAAGCTTTCCCTGATGCACCCCGACTGTTTCAAACCAATCTAGATTCCACTAGCTTTGGCACTCGATTGCAACTGGACACTCCATTTTCTGAATCTCTTAGTTTACTGTGGGGTGTAGACTACAACTCCGAAGAAAATGAAGCGCCTTTTAATGCCCTTGACCTGGATGCGTTTGATCAGCGACGAGAAGCTCGAATCATTGGCAACCCCACTCAAACCCCTTTCTACTCCCTTGACAGTTTGGGGCTGTTTGCTCAACTCAACTGGGATGTGAGCGATCGCTGGCTTGTAAGCGGTGGCTTGCGCTATGAAAACATCACGGCGGATATCGATGACTACACCGCCTCTCCATTTTCAAACGTTGCGGGTTCTCCTCCTCAAATCGAAGGGGGACGGGTCAACGCCGATGACGTAGTGTTTAATGTGGGTTTAGTTTACGCAGCCACTCCTAATGTGGGACTGTTTGCTAACTTTGCTCAAGGGTTTTCGATTCCCCGGTTGAGTACCGTCCTGGGCTTTTTGCCTGCCGGGACTAACATCGAAGATAGCTTTAGCCTTGAACCCCAAAAGGTGGACAATTATGAGATTGGCGTGCGCGGCATCTGGGATGACCTTCAGCTCAGCCTTGCTGGTTTCTTTAATGAGTCTGAATTAGGTTCAGCCCTGATTGTAGACCCCACTGGTTTTACCGATGTCGTTCGGGCACCCCAACGCAACTATGGTGTGGAGTTGACTGCGGATTGGTCGCCCGTTGAGCGCTGGCAAATTGGCGGCGCACTCACCTGGAATGAAGGGGAGTTTGATGCTCAAGATGATGGCAGTTATCTCGCTCTCAGCTCGATTGAGGTGCAGCCCCTAAGCTTTACCTTATATGTTGAGAATGAAACGCTACCCGGATGGCGCAATCGGCTGCAAGCGTTGACCGTTGGCAGCCGCGATCGCGCCTTTGATGATGGGGTTGATCAGTTCAATATAGACGGTTACACCACCCTCGATTTAATCAGTAGCCTCCGTCTAGGATCATCTGGACGATTGGAACTGGGCATCCAAAACCTGCTGAATGAACAGTACTTCCCAGTCGATTCTCAAGAACGAATTGGTATCCAGGAAATTCGACGTTATGCAGCTCAGGGACGAACGATCAGCCTGCGTTATGCCATTACTTTCTAGGGCGAATAGGAGGGCTAGTCGTGATCATCAACATTCAACATTTGCAGCGAATGCGGCAAGGTCATCGCAGACTAAGGTGGCGATCGCTGGCTGCCCTTGCAACCATTAGCTTCACTGTTTTCCTAATTGTCAGTTGTGCAGGGGGACTCCCTCAATCCCTAAATCGTTCCCCCACGCCAGCCAATTCTCCCAGTAGTGCAGTTCGCACAATTGACCATGCAATGGGAACCACACAAGTTCCTGAAACGCCCGAACGGGTTGTCGTGATTGACTCTGCTGCCCTCGATGCGGCTCTTGCTTTGGGTGTAAAACCAATTGGTTCTACCATCTTTGGAGAATTGCCCGACTACTTAGGCAACCAAACTCAGGACATTGAAATTGTTGGAGAGGTAAATCAACCTAATCTGGAGAGCATTCTTCAGCTTCAGCCTGATCTGATCCTGGGAACCAAAATCTCCACAGAACGCCTGTACCGTCCCCTCTCTCGCATCGCCCCCACTGTTTTAACCGAAGGCAGCGGACGGTCTGGTGACTGGAAAGAAAACTTTCTTTTGTTTGCCGCCGCTCTAGGTAAAACAGAACGGGCTAACCAGTTGATAGAAGATTATCAACAGCGAGTTTCTGAGTTAAGAACACAGTTTAATCAAACCCACAACGAGAGTGTAGAAGACACTCAAATCTCAGTTCTCACCACTGGACAGGGACGAGTCGGCTTCTACACGTTAAACAGTTTTCCAGGGTCAGTATTGCAGGATGTTGGGTTTGCCCGTCCGCCTGCTCAAACCAGACCTAGACGGTGGGCGGCGATGGTTTCCCGCGAAGACCTAGATAGTTTAGATGGAGATATTATCTTTTTGATTCATTCTGCTCAAAGTTCTGAGAGTCTGACTGTAGAAGAATTCATCAGTGACCCGATTTGGTCACAACTTAGTGCCGTTCAACAGGGGCAGGTCTACCAAGTCGATGGCGAAAGCTGGATCGCTGGACGCAGCATTCAGGCGGCTGATAAAATTTTGGACGACTTAACTCAAGTTTTGCTAGAAATCCGTGCCAATTAAATCTGCCCATGAACCTCGTTCGGTTGTTGCTGAGTACTTCTGGAGTCAACGTTCTTTTCGCTACTTTCACAGGTTTGCTCAGCGGTGCTAGCAGTGCCGGACTCATTGCCCTAATCAATGCGGCTTTGCAGGGCGTGAGCTTATCACCCGCAGTTCTGATATCAGGCTTTTTAGGACTTTGCCTTTTGATGTTCATTTCAACAGCAATGTCACAAATGTGCATCAGTCGCGTTGCCGAAACCATCATTTTTGATCTGCGGCTGCGTTTAACGTCTCGTATCTTAGCTTGCCCACTCCGACACATCGAAGAAATTGGCATCCCTCGACTCCTTGCGGCTCTCACCCAGGATGTCGAGGTGATTGCAAATGCTTCTCTGCCAATTTCCACGATCTGCGTTTTTGCATCCTTACTGCTAGGATGTTTGGCGTATCTAAGCTGGCTGTCTATGCCCCTATTTGGCTTAACGCTAATCCTGATGCCAGCTGGCATCTTGATCAACCAATATTTGGTTTATCAAGGCAAACTTTCTCTCAAACTTGCCCGTGAAGAGCAAGATGAGTTATTTCGACACTTTCGTACAGCCACAGAAGGGATTAAAGAACTGAAGCTCCATCAGCAGCGACGACAAGCTTTTCTCACGGAAGACTTACAAACAACCGCAGCAAAGTCTCGGCACTATCGCATTAGAGCAACCGACCTATTTGCAATTGGAGGAAGTTGGGGATTGGTTGCTCTGTTTCTGTTGATTGGAATCCTTTTATTTGTTGTTCCTCTCCTATTTACAATTTCTAACTCAATTCTTTCTGGATATGTGCTTACCCTAATCTTCATGCTCACGCCAATTCGAGGTATGTTGAATACTTTACCTGAACTACTGCGAGCCAATATTGCTTTGGAAAAAATCGATGCTTTAGGGTTATCATTAGCGGCTCAACATACAGAATTAGAGCAAGTAGCACAAATCCCTCAGCAGTCGAGTTGGCGATCGCTGCAATTCAATGGAATCTCTCATGCTTATCGAGGAGAACGAGAAGACAGTCACTTTACGCTAGGGCCAGTTGACCTGACCCTCTATCCTGGAGAAATCGTATTTATTGTCGGTGGCAATGGCAGCGGTAAGTCTACACTGGTGAAACTGTTAACTGGACTCTATATTCCTGAAGCTGGCACAATTGAGTTAGATGGACAACGAATTACCGATGCCAATCGTGACTGGTATCGTCAGCAATTCTCAGTCGTATTCTCAGATTTTCACCTATTCAATCGGCTTTTGGGTCTTGAGAATCTTGATCATCAGGCACAAATCTATCTAAAGCAACTTCACCTAGATCATAAAATACAGATCAGCAGAGGCACATTTTCTACCATTGCGCTTTCCCAGGGACAACGAAAACGGCTGGCGCTCTTAACTGCCTATCTAGAAAATCGAGCAATTTTCGTGTTTGATGAATGGGCTTCTGATCAAGACCCTGCCTTCAAAAAAGTTTTTTACACTCAGATTCTACTTGACTTGAAACAGCAAGGAAAAGCCGTCATCGTCGTGAGTCACGATGACCATTACTTTGAGCAAGCCGATCGCATTCTCAAGCTGGATTATGGCAAGGTGGAATATGACAGGCGTTTGCATTCCTAAACTTTTGTTGATGTGTTCACAATAAAGACACTAGGCGATCGCAGCAGAACCTGATCGATTGCTTGTTCCGGGGGCGGGTGGGTATTTGGGTAGCCATAGGCACAACCCATAACACGTTTGCTTACGACTGCTTATTCAGTTTAATATTTGTGAATTTAAGATGTCTTCACCCAGCAGATCTCCATAAAATCAGCCTAATAAGAGCAGCCTGAACGTATTTCTCAAATGTTTGCATGATTTCTATTTTTCTTGATCCCTTTGAGGCATATTCCAGATGAAGATGCTAGTGATCGAGGACGATGAGTTAATTGCTCATGCACTCGTGACTATCTTCACCCATGAAAACTATGCCGTTGAAGTTGCTACCAATGGACAAGCGGGTTGGGGTCTGGTTGACACCTTTGAGTATGATCTGGTGCTGCTAGATGTCATGCTCCCAAAACTGGATGGCATTAGTTTGTGTCGTCAAATGCGGGCAAAGGGCTTGCAGATGCCGATTTTGCTGTTGACCGGGCGAGATAGTGGTCACGACAAGGCGATCGGGCTAGATGCGGGAGCTGACGATTATGTGGTGAAGCCGTTTGATCGAGAGGAACTGGTAGCGCGAGTCCGGGCGCTGCTGCGGCGTGGAGGGCGATCGCCCAGCCCGTATTGACTTGGGGAGATTTGCGGCTTGATCCCAGCAGTTGTGACGTAACCTGTGGCACTCAGCCGATTTCCTTAACGCCCAAAGAATATGCGCTGTTGGAACTCTTTCTCCGCAACAGGCAGCGAGTCTTTAGTTGCGGCATGATTTTAGAGCATCTGTGGTCGTATGAAGAGATGCCAGGAGAGGAAGCGGTCAGAACGCATATCAAAGGGCTACGGCAGAAACTCAAAAAAGTTGGATTGCCGAATGATGTGGTGGAGACGGTTTATGGAATTGGGTATCGGTTGAAGCTACAGGAGCCAGGGAAAAATGCGACAGCCCCCAAAGACCCGAACTTTCCTGAAGCTTTACCCGCTATCCCTTCGCGACCCAATTCACTTGCGACTATCCACGAGCCAAGTCCCGCACAGACTCTAGCCAGCGTAAATCAAATTTGGCATCGGCTGAAGGAGCGCGTTAGTGAACAGGTGGGAGTGTTGGAGCAAGCGATCACGCAGTTAGAGCAGCAAACATTAGAGCCAGATTTACGTCAGCAGGCACAGCAAGAAGCGCATACGTTAGCAGGTTCGCTTGGTACGTTTGGTTTGCCCAAAGGAACGGAATTGGCGCGTCAAATTGAACGTTCATTTCAAGCTAAACACCCGTTGAGCCAAGCTGATGCCGAAGGTTTACGAGAGTGGGTCGTGGCGCTGCATCAGGAAATTGAGCAATCGTATCACAACGCTCCAGAGCCGTTTCATTCAGTGAACTTGGCTGAAGCGCATCGTCCGCTGCTGCTGATTGTCGATCGCGATCGCCCCCTTGCCAATCAGCTCATTACAGAAGCGTCAACTTGGGGATTTCGGGTGGAGATAGCCGCCTGTCTGACCAGAGCTAGAGATAAGATCTTTCTGAAATCCCCCGATATTGTTTTGTTAGATCCGGCAACATCTCTGACCGCTGTAGAGAGCCTGTCGCTGCTGACTGAATTAAGTAAACAGGTTCCCCCTATTCCCGTTGTCATCTTTACTGAACACCATAATCTAGCCGAACGATTAGAGATTGCTCGTTTGGGTGGACGCACTTTCCTACAGAAATCAGCAACCCCTGCTGAAGTAGTAGAGACCGTCCAACAGGTGTTGCAGCAGTCCGATCGCACCAGGGCGCAGGTGATGGTGGTGGATGATGATCCAGCGCTGCTGTCCATCGTGCGATCGCTCCTGCAACCCTGGGGGCTAAAGGTCACAACCCTCGCCGATCCTCAGCGGTTCTGGCAGGTGTTAGAAGCCACCTCACCAAATCTATTAATTTTAGATATCGAAATGCCCCAAATTAGCGGCATTGAACTTTGTCAAATTGTACGAAATGATGCGCGTTGGGGTCATTTACCTATTCTGTTTCTCACAGCTCACACCGATCACAATACGGTGAATCAAGTCTTTTCTGTAGGAGCCGATGATTTTGTCAGTAAACCGATCGTAGGACCAGAACTGGTGACGCGCATTGTTAACCGACTGGAGCGCATCCAAGTTTCTCAAAATCTGGCTGAAACCGATCCACTCACTCAGGTTTTAACTCGGCGCAAGGCAACACCAGACCTCGATCGCTTGCTGCATCTAGCAAAACGGCAACAGCAACCTTTCTGTCTAACCGTCCTGAAAGTAGATTGGGATCACTCAAGGGGCGATCGCCACAGTTTTCCCCTTGAAGACCAAGTGCTGCATGGCGTTGGCGAACGGTTACGTCACTCATTTGATAGAGCCGATATCATTGCATGGTGGAGCAGCGAAACCTTTGTGATAGGAGTGTATGGAGTCACCAAACAGGAGGAAATGCAGCGGGTGAGTCAGTTAGTGAAACAATTGAACCAATCAACTGCAAACCCATCTCGTCAACCGCAGATTTCATTTTGTGCGGGCATCGCTGAATATCCTGATGAGGGTGCTGATTTACAATCGCTCTATCAAACAGCCGACGCTTTATCGCCCTCGCGCTTCCAAGTTTGGCAACCGTTAATCAAGCGTTAAAACGTGAAATTGGCGATCGCCAACAGACAGAAGCTCTGTTAAAGCAGGCAAAGCATGACCTGGAGTTTAGAGTCGCAGAACGCACTAGCGACTCAAGCGATCCCTGTCATTCTCTTAACGGCTAAGATTCAATCGTCTGATCGTCGTCGCTATACTGAAATTGGTGCGGTTGCGGCGATCGCCCAGGAGAACCTTTATGAAATACAAACGAGTCATCATTACCCAACCTGGTAGCCCTGACGTGTTGAAAGTGATTGAAGACGAATTGCCAGAACCCAGGGCAGGCGAAGTTCGAGTAAAAATCCTGGCAACAGGTGTCGCGTTTACCGATGTAATGATGCGCGAGGGCGTTTATCCAGGAGTGCCTAAACTGCCCTACTCACCGGGGTATGACATCGTGGGAATCGTAGATCAGTTGGGGTCAGGGGTTGCTGAATTCACGATAGGTCAACGGGTTGTAGCGCTGACGATTGTGGGCGGTTACAGTGAGTTTCTCTGTGTCCCTGCGCGAGATTTAGTAGTAGTTCCCGATGGAGTGAATTCGATTGAGGCAGTCAGTGTGGTGCTGCATTATCTGACGGCTTGTCAGATGTTACATCGAGTTGCCAAAGTGCAAGCTAGAGAACGAATTCTGATTCATGGAGCAGGGGGCGGTGTGGGAACTGCACTGCTGGAACTGGGAAAACTGGCTGGCTTAGAGATGTATGGCACTGAGGCGCGATCGAAACACGATTTGGTGTCTCAGTTAGGCGGTATTCCAATTGATTATCAGGCTGAGGATTTTGGCGATCGCCTTCAAAAACTTTCCAACACTCTTGATGTTGTACTTGATTCAATTGGTGGGAGTAACTTGCTGCGGTCCTATCGGCTGCTACGCAAGGATGGAAGGCTGGTTAACTATGGTTTCCTCTCAGCGTTTAAAGGTAACAAAAACAAAATGCTTGCGATCGGTGCAACGCTGCTGCAAGTTAAAGTGTTAAACCTGATTCCAGATGGCCGCAGAGTGAGTTTTATAGCATTGCTGATTACAAAGCAACTCATCCCGACTGGTATCGGGCGGATTTGACGCAATTGCTCAACCTGTTGGCGACAGGACAAATCAAACCTGTGGTTGCAGAATGTCTTCCCTTGACCGAAGCACGTCACGCCCATGAACTGCTCGATCGCGCTGCCGTGAGTGGAAAACTGGTGCTAATTTGCAATCCAGTTGAGTGAGGCTTAGGATCGTAGATTAAATAACCTGCAAAACCAGAATCTCCGTAGGGGCATGGCAATGCCAGCCCCCCTACAGCACCAGGGTTCCTGCCTGTCCTGTCAGAATTGCGGCTGCATCCTCTAGCCGTCCAATTCCCGCCATGCCGCCCGTCTGCTCAACAAAGCGACAAACCGCTTCTACTTTTGGAGCCATTGAACCGGGGGCAAAGGAATGGGGACGCAATTGGTCTGGAGAAATGTGATGGAGTGGTTGCGCGGCAGAAGTTCCCCAATCGGTGTAAACGGCATCGACATCAGTGAGTAATAGTAACGCCTCTGCCTTCAGCGATGTTGCCAGCAGTGCTGCTGCCAAATCTTTATCGATGACCGCTTCTACGCCTCGAATTGCACCGCTAGAGGTGACGACAACAGGAATTCCGCCACCTCCCACACAGATAACTAGCACCCCAGATTGAACCAGAAGCTGAATTGCACCCAGCTCAAGAATTCGATGGGGTTCGGGGGAGGGCACTACTCGACGGTAAGCGTCACCATCGGGGGCGATCGCCCATCCTCGTTCAGCCGCCAGCCGTTCTGCTTCAGTTTGTGGATAAACTGGGCCAATCGGCTTGGTGGGATGGGAAAACGCAGAATCATTTACATCGACCTCCACTTGCGTCAGCAGCGTCACAATCTGGCGATCGGGTAACTGGTTGCGAAGTTCTTGTTCAATCAAGTATCCAATCATGCCTTCGGTTTCGGCGTTGAGAACATCCAGGGGATAGGGCTGAACGCTTTTGTATGTCTCAGCTTGAAGGGCTAACAGTCCCACCTGTGGGCCGTTACCGTGCGTGATGATTAAGTCATGTTCTTGGGCGAGAGTGGCGATCGCTGAGTCGCTAGTCGGATATTCGCCTGCTGATTTTCGGCAGTCATGGGTTCTCCCCGATGCAGCAGGGCATTGCCTCCCAGGGCAACAACAATTCGCATATAAAGCCTCCTGAAGCGTAAATCTGAAGCGTTAATCTCCTAATGTGGCAACCAACAGTGCCTTGATCGTATGCATCCGGTTTTCTGCCTGGTCAAAGACGATCGAGGTAGAGGATTCAAACACCTCGTCGGTAACTTCCATTGCCTCCAGCCCAAACTGTTGAAAAATCTGGCTGCCAATGGTTGTATTGCGATTATGGAAAGCAGGCAGGCAGTGCATAAATTTAGTACGAGGATTGCCAGTGGCATTCAACAGCAATGACGTAACCTGGTAAGGCTTAAGCAACTGGATTCGCTCTACCCAAACGTCGCTTGGCTCTCCCATTGAAACCCAAACATCGGTGTAAATAAAATCAACATCTTTCACGGCTTCCAGCAGGTTCTCAGTGACCATTAGCGAGGCACCAAATTGCTTCGCCCGATCGCGGGCTAGGGTTTCGATTTCTGCATCCGGTAGGTATTGCTTTGGCCCACTCAAGCGCACATCCATTCCCATTGTGCAGCCGCCAATCAGCAGCGAATTTGCCATGTTAAAGCGACAGTCTCCAACAAAACAGAAGGAGATATCGTGCAGCGGTTTGTCGCTGTACTCTCGCATGGTCATTAAGTCTGCTAATACCTGTGTGGGATGCGATTCTGCGGTCAGCCCGTTGTAAACCGGAACACCCGCATACTTCGCCAAAGTTTCCACCACCGTTTGCCCAGAGCCTCGATATTCAATGCCGTCGTACAGGCGACCGAGGACACGAGCCGTATCTTGAATGGTTTCTTTGTGCCCCATTTGTGAACCTGATGGCTCAAGATAAGACACATTCGCACCCTGGTCAAAACAGGCAACTTCAAAGGCACAGCGCGTTCGCGTGGAGGGCTTTTCAAAAATCAGGGCGATGTTTTTTCCTTTGAGATGCTGCTGTTCAGTTTTGGAATATTTAGCACGTTTCAAATCATGGGCCAGATCGAGTAGATAAAGCAGCTCTGACGGGTTTAAATCCGCTATTGTTAGCAAACTGCGATTGCGGAGATTAAGAGACATGGCATTATTTCTCCTATGTATTGCACAGTTCAACTGTGAAATGAATGGAGAACTGAACGCTTCAGAGGGTGTTTGAGAAGAAGCAAACGTCCCCTGTAAGGGCGTAGCATTCGGCAGGTAGCCTCTGGATTAGATCGAAAATTCTTGCCTGAATGCCACGCGTCTACGGACTTTTGGGTTATGGATCAGACTTTTCAAACACTCTTTCAGCCCCCCATTCTTTCAGTTCAAAACGTTGGTTCTATACCATGCGACTCGTCACTGGACTGTGTTTGTGCGTTGTGTTCGCGTTCCTGCTGCTCTTTCACTAGCCAGACATAAACCGGGATGCCAAATAACAGCAGAATGAACCCATACAGCACCGTTTCTGCCCCAGAACCGTAGACTGCCCACACGGAATAGAGGAAGGCGATCGCCGCCACAACACCAGAGCCACGAAACCGCCTGCGTCCACCTAAATGAGTCGGATCTCTGAGAAAGATAATGAACTCAGCGATTGAACAAAACACATAGGGAATCACAGTGGTCAGCGTTGCCAGCAAAATCACAAAGTTGAAGATCTCAACCAGGCTGCGGCTGCCCGAATAATTGAGCAACAGCAACAGGGTAATCAACACACTGGAAATGATTACACTAAATGCAGGCACTCCTCGTGGCGACAGTCTGCCAAACTTTTGGGGAAATAGGCGATCGCCCGCAGCCGCCATTGGAATCTGCCCTTGTAGCAACGTCCACCCATTGAGCGCCCCAGCACAGGAAACCACCGCGCCAAATCCGACTGCATAGTAAGCCCAGTCTCCCCACATCACTCGCGCTGCATCGGCAAAGGGCGCACCGGAGTTAGCGAGTGTACCTTGAGGAATCACGCCCATGACGGCAACGGTTCCTAAGATGTAAACTAACGCTGTCACCAGGGTGCCTAAAATGGTGGCACGAGGAATCGTTCGGGCTGGATTTTCTACATCTCCAGCGGGCACGGTCGCTGACTCTAAGCCAATAAATGACCAGAGAGTGAGTGCAGCAACCGATGAGACGGCTGAAAACGCAGACTCACCACTGGGGTTAAACGGAACAAAGTGACTGGGGTTTAGCCAAAACAAACCCATTGTGGCGATCGCACCAGCGGCACGATTTTCACAATGGTAGTCAGAAGTTGAGTTACACCGACTTCCTTGACTCCTAAACAGTTAATCCAGGTGAAGAGCCAGACCAGGGCAATCGCCCCGATTCCTGCTAGTAGGACGTTCCCTCTGAGTGCCGGAATGAACACCTCTAAATAGCTAACGCAGGCAATGGCGATCGCCGCATTTCCCACCCAGATGGCAATCCAATAGCCCCAGGCAATCCAGAAGCCCGCGAAATCGCCAAACCCTAACCGAGTGTAGGCATAGGGCCCGCCTGCTCTGGGAACCCAAGCCGCAAGTTTGGCAAACACCAGCGCCAGACAGATTGCGCCTACCGCCGTAACCAACCAACCAACCAACGAAATTCCACCGTAGGGAGCCAGAGAAGACGGCAATAGAAAAATTCCTGAGCCAATCATATTGCCGATAACCAGCGCCGTAGACATCCACAGCCCCAGTTTACGGGAGGGGTTTTCAGTTTCAGTTTGAGCTAACATAATGCCCCCTGCCAATTCCGGCACGATTCAAGAACTGTTCGACTTGGCTGGCAAGCCCAGGTTCACTGGCTTCAGCAAACTCGTAGTAAGCCCGCACGATCGGTTTATTCACATCAATCAGTGCTTCTAAATCGATCGGCGTTGCAGATACAACCACATCCGCAGGCGTGTTGTTAATGGTTGCCTCAAGTGCCTTAAGCTGCTCCGTAGAGTAGCCCATTGCAGGTAAAACAGAATGTAGGTGAGGATAGGTCGCATAGACTTGGGCGATCGCCGGAACCGCAAAGCGACGCGGATTCACAATCTCTAGCGCATGGGCGTGAGTCGCTGCCACAAATCCAGCCCCATAGGGCATTCCGCCATGAGTGGTAGTGGGGCCATCTTCGATCACCAGTACTTGCTGACCCCGTACCGCTTCAGGATTGGTGAGCCGAATCGGTGAAGCCCCTCGCACGATTGTCGCCGTTGGATTGACTGACCGAGCGGCTTCCGTCACCCGCTGAATGTCGGCGGTTGCGGCTGAATCTACCTTTGCCACCACAATAATGTCTGCCATTCGCAGTACTGCCTCACCGGGATGGTGAGTAGTTTCGTGTCCTGGACGCAGAGGGTCAACCAAAACAATGTGTAAATCCGGGCGAATAAACGGGAAATCATTATTGCCGCCATCCCATAAAATCAGGTCGTTTTCTTGCTCTGCTAAACTCACGACCTCGGCATAGTCCACTCCTGCATAGACAAGGTTGCCTTCTGCTAAATGGGGTTCATATTCTTCCCGTTCCTCAACGGTGCAGTTTGCGACGGTTAAATCGGCTCGGCTAGCAAACCGCTGCACCGCTTGTCGCTCTAGATCGCCATAGGGCATTGGATGCCGAATCACACCGACTCTTAGCCCCCATTTCCGCAGTAGTTTTGAGAGCCAGCGGGTCGTCTGCGATTTGCCACAACCTGTCCGCACCGCAGATACTGCAATTACAGGTACTTTGGCTTTCAACATCGTGTGCTTGGAGCCGAGTAAGCTAAAGTCTGCTCCGGTTGCGATCGCCCGTGAAGCCAGGTGCATTACATGAGCATGGGGCACATCGCTGTAGGCAAAAATGACCTGATCAACTTGCTGTTCTTTGCAAAGTGTGTCGAGTTCTGACTCATCAACGATTGGAATGCCGTTGGGATAGAGGGAACCTGCCAAAGCCACAGGATAGCGACGATTGGCAATGCCAGAAATTTGTGCTGCGGTGAATGCCACAACCTCTGTTTGAGGATTATCACGATACACAACATTGAAATTATGAAAATCACGACCTGCCGCACCCATAATCACGACGCGAGTGCGGGGTTGTGTATCTCGATTCAAAATACTGTTTGCCATAGTTCTATCCTCCAATGCAACTGCCGTAGCTTGTCGTAAATGTGTAGTGTCAGGATTTGTAACGTCAGGATTTGTAACGTTAGGGCATGAAGCTAATTTGTCGACTCTACTTTGAAATTAAGCAAACAAGTTGAGGAACTTGTGAGGAAATTCAAAGGATAAAATCAAAAGTTAGTGAAAATGGCTTGGCTGACTGACAAAACCCATAAAAGGCTAAATTTTCGGCGTTGCTGAATGTGGGTATGATTCACGGATCTCAATTCCCTCTGTAGGGGCATGGCAATGCCATGCCCCTACACAATTCATACGTCAGATCAGCAATGCCAAATTTTCCCTTGCTATAGGCTGAGCGTAGCCGAAGCCCATAGCATCTACAAGCACGTGGATTGAGCCTAGTGTAAGGTTCGTAGCGCTTATACCAATACTTTGTAACGCTACGCTTAATGATAGCCATTCAGGAATGAGCGCATCGTAACCTAAAGACAAGTGCGTTGGAGTAAAAAGGATATGGCTCGCCCGTAGTCTATTACGATTGCGGAAAGTCGTGAAGAACTCGAACAACGATTGCACCATGAAACCGATGCTCGCCAGCAAGAACGGTTGCAAATGCTCTATTGGCTGAAGCGTGGTCTTGCTAGTAGCTAGCAATGGCTCCAACAAGAGTGCCAGATCCAGATGGACTACAAAACGGGGTATCGAATTATCCGCTATGAACTGAAGGCGAAACTGAAAGTGCCCCGCCCTCGTCCTCATAAGCAGGTTGCCGAAGCCGTTGAACAGTATTAAAGAAACTTGCCCCTTGCCCTAGCGGTTCTTCAAGAGTTTGTGGATTGCGACAAGCCGTTGCGCTATTTTTGTGAGGATGAGAGTCGCTGGGGACTACTCACCCTCACAGGACAGGGGATTACCTTGGCTGAGGTTAAACCGGAAGGCATCTATCAATGGGGCGCTCCACCTTCTGGCTCTACGGTTTAGCGGAACCGCTGACAGGCGAGAGCTACTTTGAGCAATTTGACCGCTTGAATAGTGAGAACTTTGAGCAATTTATGCATCAGTTTGCGGCTCGTTATGCGGATGATGTCGTGGTCATTCAGATGGATCAAGCCAGTGCCCACCGAGCATTGCTGATTTGATGTATGAATTGCGTACGCTTGGTTTATGTTCTGCTTGCGTAAGTCTTGGGAATGTGAAGTGCGATCGCCCTATCCTTTAAGCAAACTTATAAATACTCAATCCTAAAGCAGGTAACGCTCAAACCAATATAAGGGACTTGCATAAAAATAAAGTCCCAATTTTTTGAGGCGCGGCTG
>JAAUQZ010000357.1 GCA_012033355.1 Leptolyngbyaceae cyanobacterium RM1_406_9
TCGGTGAACCCGCCGGAACGTGAATTACTCGTACTCCGTTCAGCCATTCTACGACTTCAGGAAGCTGCTCACTGTCGCGACGGGTAAATACATCTACGTCATAGCCGATCGCTGCTAAATTTTTGGCGAGCTGCCCCACATACACGTTTTGACCGCCGCTATCGACTCCGCCGAAGATGCCCAGCGGCGTAGCGTGTTCGCTAATTAAGGCAATTCGTTTAGTCATCATGAGTTTAAAGAGGTATTTTGTTTAAGCAGCGATTGTTCGCTATGTAGCAGTTAGGAATTTGCCAACAGATAAAATCCTGGTTGTAGGACTATCCACTGTAGGGATTTGGCATTGCCCAATCCCTACAGTGGGATTGGGCGGTGGAAGTTTGATGAGTTACACGTTCAAATACGTCACACCAGTCCCGAACGAAGCGATTAATGTTGAACCGGGCGATCGCCACTTCCCTTGCACCTTCCCCCAAACGACGCGCCTTTGCTGGGTCGCGCAGCAATTCTTCCATACGGCTGACTAACGCCTCCAGGTTGGTACTCACGTAGCCCGAAACATCGTTCTCAATTACAGTCGCCAGTTCAGTGGTTGCCAGTCCCACAATTGGCAAACCCACCATCATTGCCTCACAGACTGCCAGTCCCAAACTGGTGTAGCGCACTGGATGAAAGAAAAACCGATAGCGTGACTGAAATACTGGAAGCTGTGCATGAGCCACTTCTCCCAATCCACCCAGGGATTGAGCGTCCATGCCAACTAGATCGAGAGGAATGCGATCGCGCACCTGTTCAAAGATATCTAACCCTAACCGTCGCCCCCGTGTCCGCAGTCCGTTTGCTACGACTAGACCCTTTGCCAGTTCTCCGATGTGGCGATCGCCTTCTGGCACCATTACGCCATGTTCCACTACACAAGTCGGGCTGTTGCCACTGTCCCACATTAAGTGATTAAAGTGAGTCACATGAACCACTAACACATCTGGCTCATCCACAACATGGCGGGTGTCAGTTGGATGTTCTCTGGGCGGATCATGCTCCAGATAAACACGCGGCAGGTGACGCTGTGATTCTGACAGAATCTCGTACTGATCCTGCAAATAGTTGCGGCGAGACTGAAATAAGATGCAGTCAAACTCCTGATTTGTTACTTCTTCTGCTGGAATATCGTGAACATTTTCTGTCCAGGAAAAGTTTCGCAATCGCCCACCATAACCCTCTGGTTTACCGGGTTTAACGGGCAAATAAAACTGGTGTGGAACCTGCGTCAGGTAATAGAGATAACTACCGTGAATGTGCCAGGTCAATATTCGTAATGGCTGCATCGGTTCTCCTACGAGGATTGTAAAGTGGAAGGGATAGGGTGAACGTGAGCAGGATTGGCAAGACCCGTTTGATCAGATTCTGGGTTCACATCCCTGCTTAAGCCTCAAGCTCAAATCCGGCTGACTTGAGCAAAAACAAGTGACGCTCTTGCGGATGAATAGTCCCACTGGGCGGCTTAACGCAGTGAGATAAGATGCTGCCACCAAACTCTTGAGATTGCCCCAGCCGAATGGCAACTCCTGCCAGGTAACAGATGTAGGCTAGAGCGTAAGGCGATCGCCCTTCACCCGTGAAAATAATGGCAGCATCAAACTGTTGGGCGCGAATCCTCCTGATTAGGTTTACTACATCAGCAAAGCCATTGGGGTTTCGTTGTGCAGAAGTGATACCCACTTCTCCAAAGGCAGAAGTGTCTGATTCTAAAGCCTTCCAGCCATCAGTAGAATGCATTAAAGTTTGATCAGCCCAGGGTGACAGTGAAACCAGTTGCTTACTGGAATAAGATGTTAATAGGGTAATGTGAGCTTGTGGCAGCGCTGACCGCAATGCTTGCAGTGCCAACTGAAGTTGCCTCACTGTATCTAAGTCATCTAAACAAATTACGACGAGACGATGCACCGTTTGCCAATAGTCAGGGAGCATAGGCTAGCTCTTGGAGAAGGTCATTTGCGTGGGAGAGGAGAGTGGAAGGATGAGGGATAAGGGATGAGGGATGAGGGATGGGAGAGTTAAAAGGGGTGAGGCATCGGGGGTTGATAACGATGCGGTGGAGGTGGTGGTTTAGAGGTGCCCAGCGGTTGGGGTCAGAGGCGGAGAAGATGACGACACTTTTGACCTGGAGGGCAGCAGCAAGATGAGAAACGCCAGTATCGTTGCAAATCAACAGTTGAGCTTGTTTGAGTAGAGCGGCGATCGCCCCCAAACTGGTTTTTCCAGCCAGATCAACCGTAGGGGAGTGCATTGCGGCGGTGACAGCTTGAGTCAATTCTGCTTCTGCGGCTGTGCCAGTGAGAACGATTTGAAACCCTTGAGCAGCCAGGGCATCTGCAACGGTAGCAAAGTAGCTCGGTGGATAGCGGCGGCTACTGACACTGGCTCCGGGGTGAATGCAAATGTATCTTCCGGGCTGTAAATCGTGAGTGGTAACGATTGCCTCAAACGCCTGCCAGTCCGACTCCCCAAGCGGAAATTCTAACTCTTCTCCCTGCGACGGAATTCCCAAAGATGTGAGTAACCGTAAATTTCTCCTAATTTCTGGTTCATCTTCTGGATAAGGGAAAAAATGCTCAGAATTGGGGCAATATTGTCCAGGGATAAAAAAACCTGCACTCACTCGCGCACCCAACAAGATGGTAAAAGGATTCATATAAATGCCACTGCCGTGCATTTGCAGCGCCAGATCAAACGGTGTCTGCTGCACCTGAGTCAGAAATGAAGTGAGTCGTTGAGGTGACAATGACACTTCTGGAATGCCAGGGAAACCAGTGAATTCCAGCCATTCATCTAAATAGTGACTAAACCGCTGCACAAAACTTTGCGCCAAAGGCAGCCCAATGAGTGTAATGTGAGCCTGTGGAAACGCCATTCGCAGTGCCTTGAATGCTGGAACGGCGCACAGTAAGTCACCCAGACCGGGAAGCGATCGCACCACTACAATCCGCTGTGGCTGTAAATTATACGTTTTGGGTTTTGGGTAGTTCATTATTTCGCTCTTGTAACCCAGTCTCTCAGTCACTTCAGACACTTTGGATCATGAATTAACCGATACTTTTTTGGAAGTGCAACACTTCCAAAAAAGTATCGCGTTTTACTTTATCCATAATCCTTTGGAATATGTACTAGAGAGAATGGTACGGAGCAGCTTCCAAGAATTCATCGGTCACTTGCCCAATGAAATATGAGACGTAATTCTCACGAGTTGTGCAATTGCACAGTCAGATGGTTTTCAGCGAAACAGCCTCAAAAATCATAATTAAAACCTCTTCCTTTGTGTATAGATTTGTTTTGATTAACTGACAAAACCTTCACCCATAACACCCTAAATACTCTTGATGTAGGTTGGGTGGAACTCGAATAGTGGCAATTTCGCAGGAAATTGGTCTAATGGAACCATGCAAAGTCAGGCGATTGCCACGCTGACAAGGGGCTTAAGCCCCCTATTATGCCGCTCAGTCCTTGATGGGGACGGTTCTTGCAGCACTTGTTTAATTGAGAACAATTTTGTTACTTGATAAATAAAGCGATAATACCTACAACGGCACTTACAAAGCCTATTAAACCGACCAATCCGCTGATGATGGGATTTTCTTTGATAATTTCAATAACTGCTGCTGGGTATCCTCCGTAAATATCTTTCCAAGTTGAATTCGTTTTGAGTGAACCATCAGCAGCACGTTCAACTATATTTGCAAGGACATGAAGAACTTTGAAGCGGTGGGCTATTGCTGGAAAACCATAATTGATGTCTCTCATATTCCAATGCAACCAAATATGCGAACTATGGCAACCCACAAAATTGTAAAACTCTTCTAGCATGAGCTTTTCAAGTTCATTGTAGTGCTGTTCCAGCGCGGTTGCAGAGTACCCTTTCCTCTCTGCAATTTGATGGATTGAGAAAGAAGTGGTTTGACCGGAATCCAGATTGCGGACCAACCAAAGCAATTGCCTAGAGCGGATTGTACCGTGTCAACAAGGATCTGAACCAGATGGGTAGGAGCCTATAGGTTACTATATGAAGTGTCTATTTTCTCAAAATCGACCTATGCTGCGAGAAGATCTTAAAAAAGAACTAGACAAGCTAAATGATGAGCAACTTAAAAAAATTGCTGATTTCATAGCTTTCATTAAGTTTCAGTCTAGACAAGTTGCATCGTCTGTTCCATTTTGGCAAAAAGCAACACCATCCGACAGGGCTAGGGAATTTCGTGAATGGGTTCTACAACTTCCCCAAGGCAGTCCGAGTCTACGAGACGAAGCCTTTAGCCGCGACAGTATTTACGAATAATGACGGGATATTTGCTTGACACTAATATTGTTATGCGATTCTGCAATCCTTCCGATATGCAGCATGAGATTGCAACAGATGCAATCTCTCGTTTACTTATACAATCAGATGAATGTTTACTTGTGACGCAAGTAATTATTGAGTGGGTGCATCCCACTTTTGCAGCCCTCACCCTAAATCCCTCTCCCAGAGCGGGAGAGGGACTTCCAATCCGGCTCCCCTTCTCCCTTTTTGGGAGAAGGGGCTGGGGAT
>JAAUQZ010000042.1 GCA_012033355.1 Leptolyngbyaceae cyanobacterium RM1_406_9
GGGAGAGGGACTTCAATCCGGGCTCCCCTTCTCCCAAAAAGGGAGAAGGGGTTGGGGGATGGAGGGCAAACTTGCAAAACCTGGGATGCACCCGAAGCGATCGCGTTAATCAAATTCTGGTGACCACAGATCATTAACTAACACTTCCCATCCGGGAAGCAAATCAGAGACCGTTAATACATCACCATCACGCAAAGTAATTGGTTCCTTACCTGACCTGCGAATCTCAACCCAACGCTGCTCCGGATTAATGAGAATGCCAACTCGTGTACCCAGGCTCAGAAATTCGTCAATCTTCTCTCTAAGTTTAGTGAGGCTATCAGTTGGAGACTTCACTTCAACCATCAAATCGGGAGCTAACTCTGCAAAACTACGAGGACTACGACGTAATCGCTCCGCCTGAACAAAGGAAACATCTGGCACGCGGGTGTCAGAGTTTGGCAACGTAAATCCAGCACTCGAACCTGTTACCCGCCCTAATCGGCGAGCGTCCACCCAGTTAAATAATTTCGCAGCCATTCGGATAGCAACCTCATCTGACTCATAACCAGATGGACTCATGACAATGATTTCTCCATTGACTAGCTCCATCCGATAGTCAGGAAGCTGCTCCTGTAACTTCTCCAGGTCTTTAACGGTGAGATACATAAGCCGTTATCCGACTGCGCTGTTCTGCTTATGATAGCTCTTTGAAACCTTTTTCTGCATCAATAGCTAATTCATCATCCTGGCATTTTAGCCGTTGAACCTCATACGCATCCTCATCAGCACAACGCCATTCGTCATGCTCATCCCTACTCTGATGCACATCATGCTCATCAGCATGGTTAGGAGAATTCTGTTCTACAAAGCAATAGGTGTTGCATACTAAAGATACTTCCGTTACACTAAGCTTGAACGGAGGTAGTAGATTGAGTTGGTTAGTTTTTTCCTATTCGCTTCCCTCTAAAGCCTCTTCTAGTCCACGAGTGACGTTGTGGAGACGGTTGCGTCGAATTGGGGCGATCGCCATCAACAGCATCCAAATTTTGCCGGAGCATGATGAGTGCCTTGAAGCCTTTCAATGGTTGGCTCAAGAGGTACAAAAGGCAAAAGGAGAAGCTCTGATCATGCGGGTTGAGCAATTTGAAGGGTTGTCCGATGCAGAAATTATCGAACGATTTCGAGAGGCGTGCCGAGAGGACTATGCCCAAATCGACAATGAAGCCACCAAGCTGGAAAAAGCCCTAGAAAGCCTGACTGAATCAGAGGAACGCACCTCCATTTCAGAGAGCCTGGAAAGACTCTACAAGCAACATGCTGAAATCAGTCGAATTGATTTCTTTGATTGTCCTGAAGGGGCACAGGTGATTGCTCATCTCAATCAGGTTGCTCAGAGCATTTCTCCCTCAGACGGTGCAATAGAAATTGCCGCTGTTGCCGTTGAGCAGTATCAACATCGGCAATGGGTGACTCGCCCTCGACCCCATGTCGATAGACTAGCTTGCATTTGGCTGATTCGGCGATTTATTAATCCTAATGCATCGATCCGCTATGCCAAGGAAGCTGCCGCCGATGAAGTCGCTTTTGATATGAATGCAGGCGAATTTCAGCACCAGGGCAATCTGTGTACGTTTGAAGTCATGGTCAAAGCCTTTGGTTTAGACAATCCGGGGCTACAGATTTTAGGACAGATTGTTCACGAAATTGACTTGCGTGATGGTCTTTATCGGCAGCCTCAAACAGCAGGTGTAGATGCCTTATTGAGAGGATGGTTACTGGCTAACTTCTCAGACGAAGCATTAGAGACTCATGGGGTTGCTTTGTTTGAAGGGCTATATGCGGCTGTGTCACAAGAGACAGCAAAAGCCTCCAATCTCTCTACTCGTCGTCGTTCTTCTAAAAAGTAGTCATGAGTCGTACTGTTTTATTTCTGTGTCCCCATAATGCAGCCAAAAGTGTCATTGCTGCGGCTTATTTTGAGCGTTTAGCAACCCAAGTTGGGTTAGATTTTCAGGCAGCCTCAGCTGGGACAGAACCTGATGCTCAAGCAGCTTCAGCAGTGGTTGAAATACTTAAAGCAGAAGGGATTGATACATCAAAGCATGTTCCTCGACACGTCACCCGTGAAGATTTAGCCGACGCGTTTCGGGTAGTGTCGCTGGGGTGTGATGTCCGTGAGTTGGCTCCTGCTGGAACGGCGATCGCTTACTGGGACGATGTACCACCCCCCAGCCAAAACTTGACCGCTGCCCGAAATAGCATCCTTCAGCATGTCGAACAACTGGTCGGCGAACTGAGAGAAGCAAACTAAGCTCTATGCAACAACATATGTTGCTTTTAGAAGAAACAAAAGTTACATTTATGGTTGAATGATTTCTGGCTTAGTCCAGAAAGTCTTGTTCTGTCAGGAGATTCAACCATGACTGATGCGATAGAAACACAGGAAGATCCGCAGTTTCAACGCTCTCAGCCTCAATATTCACTTTGGCAACTCGTCCTGTATTTTCTGAAGTTGGGGACGTGGGGATTTGGTGGTCCCATTGCCTTAGTGGGCTACATGAAGCGAGATCTCGTTGATGAGCGCAGATGGATCTCTGAATCGGACTACAAAGAAGGATTATCGCTGGCGCAGCTTGCTCCTGGTCCGCTTGCAGAGCAGTTGGCAATCTACATGGGATATGTCCATTACGGCATTCTTGGCGCAACCCTAACAGGTCTTATCTTTCCCCTGCCCGCATTTCTCATGGTTCTTGCGATCGGTTGGGCTTACACACTTTACGGGGGGTTGCCCTGGATGCAGGCAGTGTTCTATACCGTTGGCGCAACGGTGATTGGCATCATTGCGAATAGCAGCTACAAACTCACGGTCAAGACGATCGGTAAAGATTGGCTGTTTTGGGCAATTTACATCATATCTGCCGCTGTTACAGTGATTACGGAATCAGAAAAATTCTCTTGATTTTGGGTGCAGGAATTTTGGTATGGCTTCTAAAAGCACCCCCCAACCAGTTGGGAAGCAGTAATAGGCTTTCTGGATTCGCCATTACGCCATTCTTGGCAACGCTAACCACAACCCCTGCTGCAACATCAGGAACCTTGTGGAATATCTTTACCTTCTTTGGACAAGCGGGAGCATTTGTATTTGGCAGCGGTTTGGCGATCGTTCCGTTCCTTTACGGCGGGTTGGTCAATGAATTGCAATGGCTTAATTCTCAAGAGTTTTTAGATGCCGTTGCCGTTGCCATGATTACACCAGGACCAATTGTGATTACCGTTGGATTTATTGGTTACTTGGTTGCAGGCTTGGCAGGAGCAGTAGTTGCAACCCTTGCGACGTTCCTTCCCTGCTATCTGTTTACCATTATTCCAGCTCCTTACTTTAAGAAACATGGCAAACAACCTGCGGTTGCTGCGTTTGTGGAAGGTGTAACAGTTGCTGCAATTGGAGCAATTACAGGTGCCGTGATCGTGTTGGCACGGCGATCGCTGGTAGACATTCCCACTGTGCTTATCGCCATCGTTACCCTGGCACTACTGTTCACATTTAAGAAGAAGCTCCCGGAACCGCTGATCGTGCTGGTCTCAGCTCTACTTGGTCTGGTGATTTATCCCCTGACTCAAGGAGTGTAGTAATCTTGGAACAACGCTATTAGGATGTAATCACCCTTCCGTGACCGATCAAGGAGTAGATCATCCATCCCAATCAAAGTCAGATGCAGCAATGGAAACAGGACTGGTATCGTCAGTAATTTCTAATGAGTTCAAACGAAAAATTCTGAAGTGAACCCCTAAATTCGGACAGAAAATGGAAGAATTCAAGAAGGTGTTTCTTCTATATCACATTCTTCTTTTGTTGTTCATTCCATTTCTTCTCATATTCATCTGGTGTCAGATAACTCAATGATGAATGTATTCTCTTTTTCATGTACACATTCTCTAAAAACTGCTCAATTTGTTCATACGCTGTTGCAGCCTGATGTACATGATATCTCCCACCCAAACTTGATCCGGTCGCTCGATTGCTAAATTCATCACCAGGTTGGGATACCGCTTGGATGAGTGGTTGCTGTTCGTGGTTGGTTTTCGCTTCACCGGAAGTTTGCCTACCAATCCCAACTCCCGCATCAATCGAGCCACCCGCTTGTGGTTAATCTCATGTCCCTGCCGTTTCAGCCTCACCGTGGTACGACGATAGCTATCCGTCGGGTATTGCCCACAGAGCTTGACAATGGCAGCTTTAATCTCGGTTTCATCTTTTGCAGGTTGCGGCTCGTAGTAGATCTGGCTTCACGGGTAGTTCAACACCTCACACAGCGTCGCAATTGGATACTCCTGGCTTGAGTGCATCACCGCCTCCCGTTTTTACCTTCTCAAGTAGCTCGATGCTTTTTTTGCAATCTCAAGCTGTACCGTCAACTGCCCTACCAGTCGCTCTAGCTCGGCAATCGTCTGTTCATGCTCACTGCCTGCTTAACCCCGCTCAAAAATGCTCGCTGCTTGTTCCAAAAATTCTTTGCGCCAGCGGTTCAGCACATTCGGGTTCAGCTTGTGTGCCCGACACAGTTCGCTTAGTGCTGGCACAAATTCAGCAAGGCGGTCTGATTTCCAAGCGATTGAAAATAAGCATAAGAAGGCACTCAAAGCTTTTCTGAGAATAGACTGAGGTTGCGTTAATTTCAAACCTGATTGCCTGTCACATTAATTGCAAATTCCATTGGACTGCTAGGATGAGTAATTAATGGGAATGTCGTGATGGGTGAGATACATAGCCAGCAAAAACTCTCGGAGTCTGCGATCTACCGAATTTTAGATGCCAACTTAGATCGCGCCCGTGAAGGGCTGAGAATCGTCGAAGAGTGGTGTCGATTTGGGTTAAACAGCGCCAAATTTACCGATGAGTGTAAACATCTGCGGCAAGAACTAGCTCGCTGGCACAGCTTTGAACTTCGCGCGGCGCGAGATACCCCTGGCGATCCGGGGACGGAGCTAACCCACCCGCAGGAAGAACAGCGCTCCAGTTTGCGAGATGTATTGGTCGCTAACTTTTGCCGCATCCAGGAGGCACTGCGGGTGCTGGAGGAGTATGGCAAGGTTTATCACGCTGAGATGTCGGCTGCCTGTAAGCAAATTCGCTATCGGGTTTATACCCTGGAGAGCGATTTGATGGGGCATCAGCGACACCAGAAATTGAGGCGATCGCACCTCTATCTCGTCACTTCCCCCGCTGACAATCTCTTCTCTGTCGTCGAAGCTGCCCTTCAGGGTGGGCTAAGCCTGGTGCAGTACCGCGATAAAAACGCCGACGACACCACTCGCATTCACACTGCTGAAAAGCTGAAGCAAATCTGTCACCGCTATGATGCTCTGTTCATTATGAATGACCGGGTAGATCTGGCTTTAGCGGTTGATGCAGATGGCGTGCATCTGGGACAGCAAGACATTCCCATTTCGCTGGCCCGACAGATTTTAGGACCCCAGCGGCTAGTCGGTCGCTCTACCACAAACCCAGATGAACTGCATCGGGCATTGCGAGAAGGCGCGGACTACGTTGGCGTTGGGCCAGTCTATGAAACGCCTACTAAGGCAGGTAAGGCAGCGGCGGGTCTGGAGTACGTCCGCTATGCGGCTGAACACGCTCGAATTCCCTGGTTTGCGATCGGCGGCATTGACACCGAGAACTTAAATGAGGTGCTGTCTGCCCGTGCGGAACGAGTTGCTGTGGTTCGCGCCATTATGCAGGCGGAGCAACCGACCTTAATCACGCAATATTTTGTCTCGCAGCTAGCCCGCATTCAAACCATTCGAGAAAGCGATGCCCGCACCTCTCTACATTCCTGAATGGAACACGGTTGCCGTTATTCTTTGGTTGAATGCTGCGTTCCTATGAGGGGGTCGATTTTTTGTTCATTGTCTTAAACCATATTTCGTTCTGTTATGTCTAACGCTTCAAATTCAAACTCTGTTTCGCTGCACGTGAATGGAGAACTGAAAACCTGTACGCCTCATACGCCGTTGCCTCAACTGCTGGAACAGTTGAATATGAATCCGCGCCTGGTGGCGGTGGAGTATAACGGTGAGATTTTGCATCGCCAATTTTGGCAGGAGACGGAAATTCAGGAGGGCGATCGCCTCGAAATTGTCACTATTGTCGGCGGCGGCTGAAGGCGAAACCCACGATTCTTCCAAAATCCCTAAGCCTTTGCGGGTACGGTTATCCACCTAAAATCTGCCTTAAGCTGGCTTTCTGTAAGCTTTAGAAGGCGATACAGTAGAAGAGTAGTGACTTGTAACGATTGCTTAACAAGCAGTTCGTTGAACGGATCACTCATCCCCTTGGGTGGTGGAGCTGGATTCTTCCAGGTAGCCGCGAACACGAGCTTCTAGCCTATTGCTAGTTGTCTCTATGAAGTGCGACATAAAGAACACCTAAGTAAACCACTGGAAGAGCCAGAGCCAAATTATAGTTTTAAACTCAGCTTGGATAGGCACAGTCTTATGTACAAAAAACTGTTTGCACTGATCAAACCCCTTCTCAAACCGTTACTCATCGCTGGCTTAGTCATTACCCTGGTTTTCAGTCAGGCAGATGGTGCCCTAGCAGCCAGAGGCGGTCGCATTGGCGGCGGTAGCTTTAGAGCGCCGAGCCGCACTTACGCGCCCCCTAGCCGCACCTATGCCCCTCCCGGTGGTGGATACTATCCCGGTGGTGGCTTTGGCTTCCCCTTCATCATCCCCTTCTTTGGCGTGGGCGGTGGTTTTGGTGGACTGTTCACCGTTTTGATTTTCATCTCGATCGCCAGCTTCCTGGTTCGCAGCTTCCGTCAGGCTCAGGGCGGTGAAGATGGGATGGGCTATACCAGTAGTCCTGCGATCTCAGTTGCTAAGGTGCAGGTCGGTCTGCTGGCAGATGCCCGGACGCTGCAAGCTGACTTCGATCGCATTGCTCGAGCCGCTGACACAGGTTCTTCTGAAGGCTTAGCTCAGGTTCTCCAGGAAACCACTCTGTCGCTGATGCGCCACCCTGAATACTGGGTTTATGGTGCGGCTGCAAATCAACAGGCACGTCTGGAAGCGGCCGAAGCGCAGTTTAACCGTTTAGCTCTGGCAGAGCGCAGCAAGTTTAGCGAGGAAACGCTTTCCAATGTCAACAACCAGCTAAGACAGGCGCGTGAAAGTGCGTTGGTCAAGGCTGAGCCAGGTGGCGAATTGGTTCAAGCGGCTCCAGGTGAATTTATTGTTGTAACGCTGCTGGTGGCAACGCAGAACAAACTCCAGCTTCCTGCTGTAAACAATACTCAAGATTTACGCCGTGCCCTCAGCCAGGTTGGAGCCATTCCTAGTGAGCAGCTTTTGGCGGTTGAGGTGCTTTGGACTCCCCAAGACGAGAATGACACGCTCTCCTCTGAGGATCTGCTGACCGAATATCCCGACTTGAAGCTGATCTAGTTCTGTTTGGGTAGTAGTCCAGGCAATTCTTAATCGAGGATGATTGAGGCAAGGCCATTCTGCCTCAATCATCTTCGGTTTTTATGAAGTTGCACTGAACGAAGCGCTTAAGCCCCTCATTCTACCAGAGTTCATTCTGTGTCAACTCAAATTGGATTGGTATTAGAGCAGTTTTCACTTGCATGGAACACAAATCCCCATAGAGGGCGAACGGCCGTTCGCCCTTACCTGTGGTTATTCATCTGCAAGACGCTGTAAGGAGAACCGCTCAGGGGATGTCCTCAGTTCTACCAGGCTTTTACTATTGCTGGGAAGCGCACCTCTTCTTCAATTGCTCTCTGGTGGATCTAGCATAAGCGACCGAAAGAGGCAGTATGAAAAATTTCAAGCGATGGATTCAGGTAGTGAGTGGAGGGGCGATCGCCATTCTGCTGCTCCCGGTTATCTCTCCGGTACAGGCACAGGATGCAGGAGGGGGCGATCGCTTCTCCCCAGGTATTCTTCCTCTACCAGATCTGGATCATCACTTCCAATCTGACATTGCCAGCGAAGCAATTCCTCCAGAGGAACTGCCGCCACCCTTAGAGAACGGTGT
This sequence comes from Leptolyngbyaceae cyanobacterium RM1_406_9, assembly GCA_012033355.1. Lineage (GTDB taxonomy): Bacteria > Cyanobacteriota > Cyanobacteriia > Elainellales > Elainellaceae > JAAUTN01. The sequence goes on from JAAUQZ010000042.1 coordinate 8,024, forward strand.
ACTGTTTCGCATGATTGAACGCCGTCCTCCCTTGCGGGAACGGTTTCCGGTGCAGCAGGTAGAAGTGCATTTAATGGAAGACGGTCGGATGTTTGTGTTTCAGCCCAATCGCGGTAGATCTCCAATGGGGCAAGTCGAACCTGCCGTGCTGGAGCAATTCAAGCAGCTATTGCAAAATCCAGAATTTCGCACCTACAACGGCACAAGCTGGTCTAACCCTCATCAAGAGGAAACGGGCTATGTGATGACGCTCAGCAGTGCGTCTGTCACCATTCAGCTTGAGGGTCAGTTTCCCCTGGCAGAGGCGCTGTTGCCCGATTCGGTGGTTGCCGTGATGAATACGTTTGGCTATATGCTTGCCTATGTTGCCACTTAAATTTAAAGTTGCTGAACTTAAGCGGCTAGCTCTGCGACTCAAGGGGCTAAGCTCTGCGACTTCTTTGAGAAGTCGCAGAGCTGGTACTGCATTTTGTAAGATTTCCTGTTGAGCGATCGCCGTCATCTATTATTGCAATTGGCATCTGGGGAGGCAAAAAATTTAATTGCACCCATCATTACACCCAGGAGGACATCGGCATGAGCGTAGCGATCGCCAAACGGACTGAATTAGTCGTGATCAGGATGCTCACACTGGTTTAAACGATTTGCCTGGAAGCAGAATTGATACTGCTTGGATTGAATGCTCTTCGTAAAGTCCAGACCAATACAATTGCATCATTGTTAGTTGCGATCGCAGCAACACGATTAATAGAAGCGGGTTTAGATGTTCCAAAGGATCATTTCAGCAAGCTACAGAAGCCTTCTTCGATCCACTGCTTGTGGTTGTTGATGCGAGTCGTAATGATGAGGCGTGAGATGCTGTCTTGACCTTTAACCGTGACACAACCGATTTGACATACCCGATTAAGCCCGACAGCAACATAACTTCAACGCCCTTCAACCCATCAAAACCTTCATAGTTATACCTTATAGGTAGTATCAACGATCGCCCCTAAAGACATCAACGTTGTCCTTGTTGCGTCGGTTAACCCTTTAACTTCTGCAATATCCATCTGCTCATAGAGCATACTTGCTCTCATACTTCTCAAGCATTTATTGGTCTCAATATCCCAAAGTTTAATGGTTGCATCATCCCCACTGCTGACCAAAGTTTGACTGTCAGGGCTAAAAGCAACTGACCAGACCAACCCGGTATGTCCCTGAAATACGCTTAAACACTCGTTTGTACGAATATTCCAAGTTTTTACTATGTGGTCATGATAAGTGCTGGCAAGCATCTGATCATCAGGGCTAAACGCGATCGCCTGTAACCAGTTTGTCTCCAACTGCAAAACTTTAAGGCATTCCCCGGTATATACATTCCATAATCTCAAAGTTTGATCGGAACTGGCACTGGCTAGAGTACTCCCGTCGGAACTGGTAGCCATTGCCTGAACCCAACTCATATGACCTTCTAGGGTTTTTAGGCAGTCTCCCGTAGGAAAATCCCATAATTTTATGGTTTGATCCCAAGATCCACTCGCTAATTTCTCTCCTTCTGCTAGGAAAATGACTGACCCAATTGCAGCACGATGTCCCTGTAAGGTTCTAATTAGTTGACCCGAACGAACATCCCACAGCTTTACCGTATGGTCTTCACTCCCACTGGCTAGGGTCTGACCATCAGGACTAAACGCGATCGCCAAAACAGGGGCGCAGTGTCCTTTTAGCGCTCTAATGAGTTGGGCTGTGCGAACATCCCACAAATTTACAGTACAGTCTCCACTACAACTGGCTAAAGTATCTCCTTGAGGATTAAAGGCAACAGACTGTATCCAGTTGGAATGACCTCGTAGAACGTTGAGGCAACGCCCTGTTAGGACATCCCATAGTTGAATCGTGCGATCGCGACCACCGCTTGCAAGCAACTGTCCATCCGGACTAAACGCAACAGAAAAAATTTGATTAGTGTACCCTTGTAGCGTTTTGAAACACTGACCTGTATCAACTTCCCACAGCTTTACTGTCTGGTCATGCCCACCACTCACTAATGAGTTGTCTTGCGGGCTAAAAGCAACCGAAAACACCCAGCTAGAATGCCCTTGCAGGGTTTTAAAACATCTCCCCGTATCCACTTCCCACAGTTTCACCGTCTGGTCATGCCCACCGCTGGCTAATAAGTTGCCTTGAGAATTGAAGGCAACCGAAGTCACTCGGCTCCGATGTCCTTCAATCGTCCTGAGACACTTACCCGTTTGAACATTCCATAACTTAACGGTGTAATCATCACTGCCACTCGCTAACAGTTGACCATCAGGGCTAAGCTCAATTGAGCCTATACCACCACAATGACCCTGAAGTGTTTGCAGACATTCTTCAGTGTTGATATCCCATAATTTGACAGTGTGATCGTTGCTGCCGCTAAACAGGTAAGCTGGTTGGCTGCCAGTGCTATGTGGCAGTGCAAAGGCAACAGAGCGTACCCAACCAGAATGTCCTGTTAATGTCTTAAGGCATTGACCGATGCAGACACTCCACAGTTTCACCGTGCTGTCACCGCTGCCACTTGCTAACAGGCGGCTGTCCGGATCAAACGCAACAGACCACACCTCGTTGGCGTGACCCTGCAAAATCTGCAAACACTGACCTGTACTAACGTCCCATAGCTTTACCGTACAGTCAGTACTAGCGCTTGCAAGAATCTTGCCGTCTGCGCTAAAAGTAAGCGACGTGACCCAACCTGTATGTCCTTGACAGACTAAGAGATGTTTCATGTCTAACAGACGATACAGATGAATATCGCCATTGCTGTCTCCTACTGCCAAAAGTTGTGCGTCTGGGCTAAGCGCAATCGCATGAACCGCACCAAACGTCTCAGCAAACGTACACTTTGCCAAGTTAGCGCCAGCAAAATTTGTGTTTTGTAGATTGGTATTTCGTAGATCTGCTTGCCAAATAGTGAGACGGGAGAGGTCATAACCTGTTAAACTTGTGCCGAGATGAACAAACAGGTTAAGAATATTTCCTGCTGCATATCCTGGCTCTAGAGGTGACTTTTCTCGCTGCATGGCGAGAATTTGCGTAAGGTGGCTTTCCAAGTTGTTCTTTCCTAAAAAACTTGAAAGCAGCCTGTGAATAATTGGACGAAGAATGAGTCGAATCTGAGTTTCCCTGATATGTTCCTTTGCAGTTGCTTCGACCAGCGCATGACTACGCAACAGCATAGGTTCCTTTGAAATAATTTCCTCACATATCCTCTCAATGAGGCGACTGGTCACGTACTCCATGACGATTGACTGTAAGGTAAAGCAGGCAGCCTGTTGTTCAATTAGCGATCGCCGTCCAAGCGATTCCAATGCCTCTAGTAAATTTAAGTGTGGAACTACCAGTACCAGATCGTCTTGCAACTTTGAAAGGGGAATTGGCTCTCGGTTTATTGCTAACCAGTAAACAAGATGCTTCTCTAAATCTGATAAACGCTCAAACTGCTGGTCTAACAAGTCGCGAATACCGCCAAATACAGTCGTCTCCTGCTGTAAAAATTCGCAGATCCGCCCATCGAATAAATCCTGAATTGTTGTTGCTACAATCTTCAGGGCTAAAGCATTTCCTGAGTAGCGATCAACTAACCTCTTAAATTCAGTTTGCGATCCCTTCAGACCTTTACTTTTGACGATTTCTCCTCCTTCTTGAAATCCGACCAGCCGCATCGTCCGCACTGGCAACGTTGCCCCTTCTGATAAAGCAATTTCTTTGGGTTTTTCTCGCGTTGTTAGCAACAAGCAACTCTGGTGCCTGGACTGCCCTACTCGTTTAAATAGGTTCACCATATCCTTCACAGCCTGGATGATAATATCCTGCGCGATTACCTGCTTGCAGTATAGACTCCACGTTGTCGAATACCATTAAGCAGCGCATTTCCTTCAAGTAGTCAATGAGTCGTGAAATTCTTTCACTGACGCTGTCAGGTAATTCTGCTTCAATCTCTTGCTCGTCAGATAGAAATTGAATGATGTTAGCTAGAAACGTATGAATTGGCAGAACATCACGCAGCGATCGCCAAACAACGCAATCAAATTTGTCTTGTATTAGTTCAGCTAATCTGACGGACAGGCAGGTTTTTCCCACTCCACCCATTCCCAGAATAGTTACTAACCGACAGCGATCGCCCAATAGCCATTGCTCTAAGGTCTGCAATTCTTGTGTGCGTCCATAAAACGAGGAGACAGAAACAGCCTCGCCCCAATCTTGCCGCCTATTAGGGTCTGGGGTTGAGTAGTCTCCTTCACGGAGGTGAATGTGGAAAGCCGCAAACAGCGCTTCAAGCGTCCGCTTGTCAACTCCTTTTCTGCCACCGAGAACTTTTTTGATGGTTAGCAAGTCTAGGTTAGTGCGGTGGCTTAATTCCTCCAGCGTAAATCTCTTTCCCGAATTCTCTCGAAATTCAAACTCGTACCGCGCCTTCTCAAATTTCTCTAGCCCCTTAGCAGTAAGGACAACTCCGCGTTTACGCTTCTGCATATGAATAAGTAGAATGCGGTTGAAAAAAAGAACCCCGATGGCACAAAAGTACAAAAGCACTTTTTCCCCGACAGTTTCTTTTATCACTGGAACCTTAAAAAAGCGTGTGTTTCAAACTACATATATTGCTTACATATAACGTTCAGGAATAATCTCATACCAATTCTTTGTGAAGTTGCACTGAACAAGGGGCTTAAGCCCCTTGTTCTACAGGGTTCATTCTGTGTAAGCTCAAATTGAATTGGCATCAGAACGATGGTGCTAGTTACTCAAGTTAAGACAAAAAGAGCAGGGCTTTACTCTTCCCTGCTCTGCTTTTATTGGAACGGTATAACCAAACAACTACCCTGGCGGTCGCTATAAAACGATGAAGCAATGGCTGCGGGGTTGATGCTAACGTTGAGAAATATCGCCTCTTACGACTGGCGACGATAACAAGACCTAAGTATGAGATATGGCAACGACAAAGATTAGAAAAACTCCTGGAATTTGCAATGGAGCCGCTTGCATTGGTCGAACGCAAATCCCCGTGTGGCAGCTAATCGCTTTGCGCTCACAGGGGTGTTCAGACGCTAACTTACTCAGCGACTACCCCCAGTTAAGCCGCGATGATTTGAAAGCTGCTTATGCCTACTACGCTCAACATCCAGAAGAAATTGATGATGCAATTGCAGCAGCCGAAAATTTAGAGGGTTAGCACAACAGCTAAACTAGCTTGTAGTCAATTAGAGAATTTGAGGATGCGATCGCTGCCAACCTTATGAAGCTTGCGATCGCATCTTCGCCAACCTCAGTAGTAAGTAGGGTGGGCAATGCCCACCCCATCTACAATATTTCAACATTACTCTCCCACGTTCACACCCTCAAACATCAATAGATTTGGTTGCTTTTCATTACATTGACATCCCCAACTACGGTCATACACCCCTCTCCGCACCTATTGATCAAAACTGGAATATTGCCATTGGTGGGGGCAGCGAACCAAGCCATGCTTGACCGGATTGTAATGTAGATAATCAAAATGATTTGCCAAATCTGCCTCATCCGTAATTGTATGTTCCCAGAATCGGCGTTGCCACACATCACTCTCTCGATGTTTACGACGAGATAATGAAGCAGCCTGGGGTAAAGCTTGTTTCCCTCGTAAAGCTTGGGTAAATAGAACGTCAATCAGGTTGTTCTCCTCCTTGACATTTAAAGTATCTGGGATCTTATTTTTTGCAAGCCTTCAACGGCACGTTTGCAAAAGCTTCCACAACAGCAACAAACTAGTTTGTAAGGTGGTTTTTGTGGGCGATCGCTAGCTCTCCTTATTCTTGTCCGCTTTTGCCTCTAAAGCATCTAAAGCCTCAGTTAAAAGTATTTCCACAGTCACATTGAGCGATCGCCTATCCTTCTCAGCCAACTGGTCTAGGCAATCTTTTAGACGCTGTGGAATATAAACATTTGATCCGATGATGAGGTTGCCCTCATCCGATCGCTCCTGTCTACTCTTGGCGATCAAGTACCATCCGCGAGGTTGGATGTAACCGCAAATTCAACGTTTCAGTCGCAGCACCTAAAAACATAGGCTGTAGCTTGCGAAGAAATCGTAGTGCAAATCCTAGCTCAACTTCGCTAATTTGATTAAGGTGAGTAAGCTGGTCTTGAGTGAGTGAAACCTTGAGACAGTCAAGGTTATCCTTTAAGTGATCGAGCGTTCTTGCACCAATGATGGGGATGTGTCTTGGTGATTGCTGCCGAATCCAGGCTAAAGCGACCTGGGCGGGACTAATGCCTAACTCATTTGCAATTTTGACGACGGCTTGAGCAATGTGCATGGCGCGATCGCCCTTATAGTGCTGCTCAAAATATTCCGCTTTGTTCAACCGATTGTCATTACCCAGATCTTGATTCAAATATTTGCCTGTTAACACCCCTCCACCTAACGGCGACCAGTCCAAAACACTCAGGTTCAAGTCTTCCGCCATTGGCAGTAAGTCTCTTTCTACCGTGCGCTCAACCAAATTGTACTCAAGCTGAATTGCTGCAAATGGAGTCATGTTCCTCAATTCAGCGAGAGTTTGGGCGCGGCTAATGATCCAGGCAGGTGCATCTGAAATTCCCACATACATGACTTTGCCAGCACGAACCACATCGTCCAGGGTTCGCATAATCTCTTCAACGGGAGTCACTGTATCCCACATGTGAACCCAATAGAGATCAATGTAATCTGTGTTGAGTCGTTTTAGACTGGCATCAAGCGATCGCATCAGGTTCTTACGTTGATTGCCGCTGGAGTTTGGGTCATTAGGATTCGTCATCATCGTGTATTTGGTGGCGACAACAAAGCGATCGCGCTCTGTTCTCAAAAACTCACCTAACAGCTTCTCACTTGTTCCATTCGTGTAGATGTTTGCGGTATCAATGAAATTTCCACCTGCCTCCGCAAAGGCTTCAAAGATTGCTCGACTGGTTGCTGCATTGGCACCCCAATCCCAATCCTCACCAAAAGTCATTGCGCCGAGGCACAGTTCAGAAACTCTCAATCCGGTTGAACCTAAAAGCTTGTATTGCATGATTGTTGTGATTCAAATGAGCAAGTCTTAGAGAGCGATGATAGCTTTACCAAAGCATAAACTTCACTCCGAGTAGCTTATTAGCTGAGCGATCGTACAGGTTGCAACATAAACTTGCGGATGAAGAAGCGATCGGGAATATTATTTTCTTGCCCTGGTAAGAGTCGATGGCGAATACGAGCTTCGCTAATCCAAATTTTCTGTCCTGACACTGTTAAGTTAACAGGGGATTCCAGATTTTCCGCTAGCGTTTCCACAAGTCTAGGTTCGGTTTGAGGAGAAAGCACGTCAATTTGTAGCAATCGACCGTTGCCACTTTCAATTGAACCTTCAATGACCAGTAATGAACCATCTGGAGCAAACTGCATTCCATCTGGGTTCTCAAGCTCACGGGATAGGAAAATTGGCTCTATTATTGGCTGTCCTTGAGGTTGAGGAGTAAGTTTGAAGAGTTCTCCTTCGGAATATTTGCCCACAACTAACACACCACTTGAGTGGAGAGCAATGCCAGCCAGCCCAATCTCTTCTGATCGAAACTGTTCATCTTCTGCCCAGGTTTGAAACTGCATTGCTTCTGGCGGCAGATAGTGAATTCGGGGACGAGAACTGTCTGTAACATAGACACCGCCTGTTGGGTCGATCGCCATATCATTGCCAAAACCACCATTGGGCATTGGGATCACCTTTAGCAACTCACCTGAGCGAGTATTAATCGCAAAAATTCGATGCGATCGCCGAGTGACTTCACCATTCGCTCCCTGAATACCAAGAAAGTCAGGAGATGCCCCCCATAAAATTCCTCGCGATTCATCACGTCGTAAACTGGTAGCAGCAAACACTTCGTCACTTCCAGAAAAGAAAGTTTCAGTTCTACCTTCAGGTGTGATCCGTAATATTTGTCCACTGATAATGGAACCAACATATAGCGTACTGTCACTGGCACGAGCAATACCGTTGGGATATTGAAAGTTAGCAGGCAATTCAATTGAAGCAAGGATATTTGCAGAAGTACTGTCACCCATGTGTATGGTAAGCGGAGAAACTGTTGGCGTTTCCATTGTTGAAGATTGAACAGACTGAGGTACAGTAATTGCTGGCAATACGAGCGCAGCCATAATCCAAAATGTCTTCCTCATAAATTCCATCCTTTCGGTGATTTGTTCTACTGCTTGATTTTTGGAATTGCCCACTTATAGGTTTAAAGTTCAGCAATCATTTAAAGACCCCAGAGCATTAACTGCTTTGTGCATCTAATTCTTGAAATACCTCCCTTGCAACAATCATTGCATTAGCAGCTTTAGGAAATCCTGCATACACTGACATCTGTGTAATCAGTTCGATGATTTCCTCACGGGTACAACCTACATTTAAAGCACCTTCAATGTGAAATCTTAACTGCGGTTGTGCAGTACCCAGTGCAGTGAGGGCTGCAACGGTGGCAATTTGCCTCAACTTTAAATCAAGTCCTGGGCGTGATAAGACATCGCCATAAGGAAATTCGATGCCTAATCGAATAAAGTCGGGTGCAATGTCCACTAAGCTATCGCGAGAACGTTCATATCCTGTTGGATTGACCTGATTAATCAATAACAAGCCTGTTTGGAATCGGTCTATAGTTGCGGTTGGATTTTCTTGAGCCAATGCACCTGTAGAAACAACATTTAGGTTGGGCTTGAAGGAACCGCTGACCGAGAGGATCACTGTCAAAGTGATCCCTATCAGAATTAACAAGACGCGCTGAGGTTTAGTTTGCATCTTTTGGATAGCAGATTTAACGGGTAAGTTGTGTGTCTTGTGGTGAGCGATCGCAGAATTATGTTTTGCGATTAAATACTATCCGCAATTTCTGTAGGCACAGATTTAACGCTGTGTGCATCCCACTTTTGTAACCCTCACCCTAAATCCCTCTCCCAGTCCGGGAGAGGGACTTCCAACCCCTTCTCCCCTTCTCCCAAAAGGGGAGAAGGGGTTGGGGGATGAGGGCAAACTTGCAAAACTGGAATGTGCCCAGCAGCCTAGGCATTCATCAGCGTTGCAGCTTGAATTTTTTTGTCACCGCCAGCCTTGAATATAAGGCAGAACTAGCAGGGAACTTAATATCCTAAGTTTAATCGAAAAGTCAGGCTAAAAACTTTTCAATTGGCTAGAATCGTTTCCCGCTTTGCCAAAGTTCCTAAACTTATCTCTTGCAGCCTACCTGAGATGCCATCACACCTGATTAAGAAAGCTACCGTTTAGAAGAACAACCCTTGCTTAAGTTAAACTAATTGCTCTTAACTTTAAACATTCATCCATCTCGATAGGAGATTATCCCACAGCTTAGTTACAACTAATGTTGTTGCAAATCTACCGATGGGTAGAGAAATCAGTAGGTTGTTAGACTTGGCTAGACCGGATTGATGATGGACAACTTTTCTGTACTCTTCTACGAATTGATTCATGGTTAAGTTGGCTTTACTCAACGGGTTGCCATCAAGTCAAATGTCAGGGGGTGCTACCAGTATCGAAATAAATTCAAAGTGCTTTAGAATATGTCCACTCAATCATCTTGGAAGCAGATTTATCCCTCGATTAAAACGGCGGTTATCTATCTAGAGCCAATCGATCTGCTACTTAAGCAAACGGTAAGAACTCTTGCTGCACTCTATCAGGCAGACTGTTTGGTGTGGGCGGGTCTGGAGTCCGGCAACCCAGACTTATTTCAAGTTTATGCAACATCGGGGGCACGCCCTTTTCTGAGCGGACGAACGGCACAACACACCTTATCTGCTACAGAACTAGAGATCAAAGATGACTTGTCGTCCAACGATTCTTTACTAACAGTTTGGCAAATCTACCCCGATGCTTTACCCGAATGGCTGATTGCACAACAGCAGCTTCCTCAAGTCACTCAGCTAACAACGGGAGAACTAATCGTACCTGCCACTAATGATGGTCGTTCTGGTACCCGTTCTGTTTCTTCTGCTAGCACCTACCCTGACAATGAGGCGATCGCCAGTCAGAGTGCCCCGATTCCCTCACTCCAGCTTGTGCTGGTGTTAAATCGCCCCTCACCCACTCAGATTACTCAAGCAGACCCAGTTGAACTCCAATCTTCCACTGGGACAACAGCCATTCCTGGGACAACAGCCATTCCTGGGACAACAGCCATTCCTGGGACAACAGCCATTCAAGGTTGGTCTCCAGCCGAGGTTGAGTCACTAGAGGTCGTCTCTAGCCAATTAGGATTAGCTTACAGCGCTCTGTACTGGCGGCAGCGGTTGGAGCAGGCTCGACAGCAAGCTTCGCTGGTAGGGCGCATCATCCGGTTGCTAAACTCTAACCTGAACCCTGATGAAATTGTTGGGCGAATTGTTGCCGAGCTAGGGCAGGGGTTAGAGTGCGATCGCTGTATCCTAGTAGATTTACGTAGTACTCCATCTAGCATCCTGGCAACCTGGGAATCAGACCCACAGTTGCCGTTGCTAGATCATCGCCAAATCAACCCTACGCAGTGGCAAAGCGTGGTTGATATGTTTCTTCAGAACGGAGCGTCATACCTGGAGATCGAGCTAAACGAAGCTGACCCTGACCCCCTGCAAGATTGGCTGCGTTCAATGGGTGCAGTTTCCTCGCTGATTGTTCCTCTATTTATCCAGGCAGAATTTTTTGGAGCAGTGTCGCTTCTGTCTTATCAACACAGCAGAGTGTATCCAATAGATGAACTGCAAACGATTCGCCAGGTAGCAGACCAAGCGGCGATCGCCCTCACCAACGCCCAACACTATCAGAGCCTCTGGCACAAACAAGAAGCTCTGCGAATGCAAAACAACTCCGTTCAGCTAGAAATTGTTCGCGACGATCTCACCCAATTAATGAACCGTCGCTCCCTGGAACGAGAGCTAGAGCAGTTTAGTACCAAAGCAGTCTGGGCAATCCAGGAAAATTTCTGCGTCATCATGCTTGATATCGACTATTTCAAGTTGGTCAATGACACCTACGGGCACTCCGTTGGGGATGAAGTGCTACAACACCTGGCCCAACGGCTTCAGCGCCAGTTGCGTAAGAAAACGGCTGCTTATCGTTATGGCGGCGAAGAATTTGTCGTGCTTCTGACTGAAACGACGCTCACAGAAGCAATTGATGTAGCAGAGCGATTGCGGCAGGCAATCCGGGCGGAGCCGATGAAAACAAGCGCGGGTGAAATTAATATCACGTCCAGTTTTGGCATTGCACAGCAAAATTCAACTTACGACAGCAATGCCTGGGATGTATTGCAACGAGCTGATCGGGCATTGGATGAGGCCAAACGACAGGGGCGCGATCGCGTCAAACAACTTTAAGAGAATCAGCATAGCTACACACTTATGCATTTTGGGGTAGATGCCGAGTGAAACGCAGCACCTATTCTAAAATGCATTGAATTTGGACTGGCGTAGCCAGTGACTCCCCGGATAGACTCGAAGCGGCGTTAAAGTTTCCATTTGAGGCAAAACGTGTATGGCAGTTCACCCTTCCCCCGCTTCTCTTGCCAATAAACCCATCACCTTCGGGACGGATGGCTGGCGGGGTTTGATTGCAGCCGATTTTACTTTCGAGCGCTTAATCCGGGTTGCTCCCCTGGCCGCAAAAGCGTTAGAAAAAGAATATGGCAGCAAGGCGGGCAACCGCACCATCGTGGTAGGTTATGACCGCCGATTTCTTTCAGAAGATTTTGCTCAGGCAACTGCTGAGGCAGTTCAAGCCGCAGGGTTTGATGTATTGCTGTCAGAAAGCTACGCCCCAACTCCGGCTTTTAGTTGGGCGGCAAAGCAGCATGATGCGTTGGGTGCGCTCGTCATTACCGCAAGCCATAATCCAGGTGGCTATTCTGGGTTGAAAGTCAAAGGGTGCTTTGGCGGCTCCGTTCCTCCTGAAGTTACTAAGCAGATCGAAGCCATGCTGCAAGCCGATGAAACGGCTACCGCAACCGCAACCGGGACACTGCAAACGTTTAACCCCTGGCAGAGCTACTGTGAGGTGCTTCGCAGCAAGGTTGATATTCCAGCCCTGCAAGCGGCGATCGCAGGCGGCAAGCTCACCGTCTTTGCCGATGTGATGCATGGAGCAGCCGCAGGAGGCTTGGGGCAACTGCTAGGGGTTCCCATTCAAGAACTCAACAGCAACCGTGATCCTCTGTTTGGCGGTGGCGCTCCAGAACCGCTACCGCGTTACTTGTCCGACCTGTTCCAGCAAATTCGCTCCTATCAGCAGAATATGCCGAGTGGTCTGATCGTAGGATTGGTGTTTGACGGAGATAGCGATCGCATCGCTGCCGTAGACGGACAGGGAAATTTCCTCAGTTCTCAAATTCTGATTCCGATTCTGATCGATCACCTGGCAACCCATCGCGGTTTCACAGGAGAAATTGTCAAAACCATTAGCGGCTCCAACTTGATTCCGCTGATTGCCAAGATGCACAACCTCTTCGTGCATGAAACTCCGATTGGTTATAAATACATTGCCGATCGAATGCTCGAAACGCCCGTATTGCTGGGTGGGGAAGAGTCGGGCGGCATCGGCTACGGCAATCATATTCCCGAACGAGATGCTTTGCTCTCTGCACTATATGTGCTGGAAGCGATCGTTCAATCGGGAATGGATTTAAGCGACCTCTACCAGAAGCTTCAAGAAAAGACAGGGTTTACCGCTGCCTATGACCGAATTGACTTACCCCTCGCTAGCATGGAAGTGCGATCGCGCCTCCTAGAGCAACTCAAGACCCAAACCCCTCAAGAAATTGCGGGTGCTGAGGTACTTAACTGTCTCTCAATTGACGGCTACAAGTTCCAGCTTGCCGACCAAAGCTGGCTGCTAATTCGCTTCAGCGGCACTGAGCCTGTCCTGCGTCTCTACTCCGAAGCCGCGACCCTAGAACGAGTTCACCAAATTCTCGGCTGGGCAAAAGACTGGGCTGCTTAAGGAACCAAGATCTGCGACTTCTCGAAGAAGTCGCAGATCTGATCGCTCAATATTCCTCTTCAGGCATCAGTAGGGACTGCACAAATTCGTATAGCTCTACTTCCGATCGCCCTTCGAGCTGTAATTCTTTCAGGTTAATCAATCCCTGAGCGAGTTCTGGCGATCGCTTCTTATAGATGTTATTCGCTGCCAGTAAATCCATAAAAACTTCCTGCTCAATTTGCGTCCGGCTAGCCTCCTCCGATAAGGGAGAGGCATAAGCCACAGCCTCTACTTCATACTTGAGCAAAAAGATAATCGCGTTGCTTAGTCGCTGAAGCTGCTGCTGAAGCTTCCGCACATCCAGGTCGAGTCGGTCAAATCCAACCTGTCCCTCAATCCGCAGCTCTACAATCGGCTCCTGAGCCGGATCGATCTGTTTGGATTGAATGGCTTTTTCAAGGGTAGCGATCGCCTCTTGCTCCACTTCCTCCAGACTTTCTTGCCCCCGTGTCATCAGCCTCAAACGCACAATTGGACGTTGATAATAATCCCGCTTTAGCTCAGCTTGAACGCCGAAGCCATTCATTTCAACCAGGTAAACACCTCGCTCATAGCGAGATTCCTCAACGCTGTTTGCCTCCACTGAGCCAGGATTAAAAATCCAGCCTTCGACCTCGTAGTTTTTGTGAATGTGCCCCAGCGCCAGGTAGTCAACGCCAGCTTGCTTCAAAGGCAACAAATCTGCATAGCGTAAAGCTCCTGCATAACGAGCAATCTGCCCTTCTAACCCATGATGAAACAGCATCAGCGTGTGTGCGGCTCTATCCGGTAATGCCTCAATTGCAGCCGCAATTTGTTCAATCGACTTGGGCGCAGCCGCACCATACCAGTTCGATCCCAGCACCCTTACATCGCAGTCCAAGTCAATGTAACCGCCCCGCCGACTCTCCCAATCCCAGGGCTGATAAAACGGTTCTCCTGCTGAAATATCGCCCGGCTCCAGCAGCAGCAGCAATTCCCAATCTGCCAAATAGCGCAGCCAGCTTGTCTTGGTTCCATAGGGACGATTGTCGTGATTTCCCTCAATTGCTAAAACCGGAATTCCGGCTTGCTTCAGCATTTGCAGGCAGGTTTGTGCTTGATTTAACGTTGCAGGCTGAATGTTGCGGTGTTCAAACAAGTCTCCCGCAATCACAACAAAATCGACCGCTGCCTCAACTGCGTATTTCTCTAGCGCATCGTTGAAGGCATAAAAAAAGTCTCGTGTCCGCTCTTTGCTGTCATAGCGATCAAAGCCCAAATGAACGTCAGCCAGATGCAAAAAACGAGGCACTGTTTTATTCCTACACAGAGGTTAAAGACTTCAGATTGAAACAGGAGAAGAACTTGAAGCCGCCAACTCCTCCAGTCTTTCCTGCTGATCCTGGGAGATACAAGACTGAACCATTATCTCCAGATCACCCTCTAATACTGGAACGAGCGTGAAGTTTTGCCCTAATCGATGATCGGTAACGCGGTTGTCTTTGTAGTTGTAGGTGCGAATTTTTTCAGAACGGGCACCTGTACCAACTTGCGATCGCCGCATAGAAGTTACTGCCTCTTGCTGCTCCCGCAGCTTCATCTCATAAAGCTTTGCCCGCAAAATCTGCATCGCCCGCTCCCGGTTTTGCAGTTGCGATCGCTCCTCAGTACAGAAAATTCTGATTCCAGTCGGCTTATGGAACAGGTCAACCGCAGTTTCCACCTTGTTGACGTTCTGCCCACCTGCACCGCCTGAACGGGCTGTAGTCAACTCAATGTCCTTGGGGTCAATCTCAACTTCCACATCGTCTACCTCTGGCATAATTGCCACCGTTGCCGTAGACGTGTGAATGCGTCCCCCTGCTTCAGTTACCGGAACCCGCTGTACCCGGTGGACTCCAGCCTCAAACTTGAGCTTACTGTAGACGCGATCGCCCTGGATCTCCAGAATTGCTTCCTTAAAACCGCCCATGTCCGCCAGAGATTCACTCACCAGCTTCACTCGCCAGTTTTGACTCTCTGCATAGCGCGAATACATCCGCACCAAATCTCCAGCCCAGATACTAGCTTCATCGCCTCCAGTACCCGCTCGAATTTCCAGCATGATGTTCTTGTCATCATTAGGGTCACGGGGCAGCAGCAGAATCTTCAGTTGAATCTCCAGTAGAGCTGTTTTCTCCTCAAGCTCTTCAAGCTCTAGAGCTGCCATCTCCCGCATCTCCGAATCGCCGCCTACTTCTTTGAGAATCTGTCTGGTTCCGACTAACTCTTCTTGAGTATGCTTCCAGTCCTCAAAAGTCGTCACCGTTTCTTCCAAAGACGAACGGGCTTTTGCCACCCGCTGAAACTCATCGGGATCGGTTGCCACATCAGGGTCAGCCAATCGACGAGTTAACTCATGGAAAGTCTGCTCAACAGACTTTAACTTTTCTAGCAGATAGGACTCAGCCATCGGAAAACCTTCGCATTATCCAGGTACATAGAGATCTAAATTAGTTCTTCGCACTCGACCCCAACCCCTCGAATTTGACTGAGTTAAGCATGAAGAGCAGCATCTCTATTTTTTATCGTCCTTGGATGGTTCAGAAGCAGATTGCTGAGTGTCCATCATGCCGTATTTCCGCAAGAAACGCTCAACTCGACCTTCGGTATCGATAATCTTCTGAGTTCCAGTGTAAAAGGGATGGTTGCCAGACCAAACGTCTACATGAAGTTCTGGTTTAGTAGAACCAACGGTCATTACAAACTCACCGTTGCAATAAACCTTTGCTTCTGGATACCACTTGGGATGAATGTCAGCTTTAGCCACAGCTTTTCTCTATGTCCTAAATTATTTGCTCTGTACAATTCTAACTTTCTTGCACTGGCTCTATGCTTCATCTCTATGCTTCATACAGCTACAGGCACAGCTACAGGCAATGGAGCTTTAACGCTTAGAGTATTGTGGAGCCTTGCGAGCCTTGTGCAGACCATATTTCTTCCGCTCTTTAGCACGAGGGTCACGGGTTAAATATCCTTCAACCTTCAGCGGTTTACGGTTTTCCGGGTCAAGCTCACACAGTGCGCGGGCAACCCCTAGACGGATGGAGTCTGCTTGTCCAGTCAAGCCACCACCTCTTGCGTTCACTAGGATGTCATACTCGTTCTCTAAACCCAGTGTTTCAAGTGGGGCTTTAGCCGCCGAGAGATACGCAGGGTTAAACTGAAGATACAGATCTCCAGGTTTACCGTTGATTGTCATTTGACCGCTTCCTGGAACTAAACGGACTCTTGCCACAGATGACTTGCGTCGTCCGGTTCCCCAGTACATAACTTGATTTGGCTTGTCGGTGGCTTGCATTACTCTTCTCCTGGGATGGTCTTAATCTGCAACGTTTCAGGCTTTTGCGCCTCGTGAGGATGTTCAGGACCTACATAAACTTTGAGCTTAGTAAACAGTTGCCGACCCAGCGTATTCTTAGGCAGCATTCCTTTCACTGCCTGCTCAATGATCCGCTCAGGCACACGGGCTTGCAGCTTGGCAAAGGTTTCGGTCTTCATGCCGCCTGGGCGACCAGAGTGGCGACGGTAAAGTTTCTGCGAAGACTTTTTACCAGTAACACTGACTTTTTCGGCATTAACCACAATGACAAAGTCGCCTGTGTCCAAATGAGGCGTGTAGGTTGGCTTATTTTTGCCTCGTAAGATCATTGCAATCTCGCTGGCCAACCGCCCTAGCCGCTGATCGGCAGCGTCTACGACATACCAGTTTCGCTCTAGAGAAGTTTGGGGAGGGACGTATGTTTTGTTCACAGCACTAAATATCCTTCAATCATTCAGTATAGAAAATCAAATTGAGAACTTAGATTTAACCCAATGAATGTTCCAGTTCGCTTACGGTTGGCAATGTAAATTTGGGTTGCGTATCAAACCAAAGCTCGGTGGGAAAAGGAAAGTCAAGGTAGCCCACCCGCAGGAGACAAAGCCCCTGGGGGGGAGCAGCATATCTAACCTGGTCTCGCCTTTGAGCAGTCCATAACTCTGTGAATTCGGCGGGCGATCGCAATCCTCGCCCAACCTGCACCAGTAGTCCCACAAGTAGCCGCATCATGCCGTACAAGAATCCACTCGCTTGTAACTCAATGTGAATAAACGATCCATCGCGATTACATTGTGCCGTCTGAACTTCCACCCAGGAATGAGGACGGCTTGATCCCGCTCGATGGAAAGCTGCCAGATGATGGCGACCAACCATCGGTGCTAGTGCCTCCTGCATCAGTACCTCATTTAGAGGAGCTTGATAATAATGCCAGGAAAAGGGACGCACAAATAAGTTGGGGCGTTTATCAGTATAAAGCGAATATCGGTAGCGCCGCCATAAAGCTGAGAACCGAGCGTGCCAACTAGAATCAACCGTTGCCGAAGCCCGAATTACGATATCTGAGGGAAGCCGATGGTTGAGGATGTCTGCCCACCGATGAGATGGAACAATCGCAGGCGCGTCAAAATGCGCTACCTGTGCGGCTGCATGGACTCCAGCATCAGTTCTACCCGCACCATGCAGGACAACTGGACATCCCAACACAGACTGCAACGCATTTTCTATTTCTTCCTGTACAGTCCGCTGTTGGGGCTGTCGCTGCCAACCGTGAAAATAAGTGCCCAGATATTGAATCACCAGGGCAACTCTTTGTAGCTTTTCCGGCGTTGGCTCAACATCAGAACCAGAAGCCGCTGCTGTCCATGAAGACTGCATTGCAGGTATAGACATGGCAGCACTATCAAGTCAACTCGATGATCGCCATTTCAGTATTGTCGCCACGACGATTAACCGTGCGGAGTACACGAGTGTAACCGCCTGAGCGATCGCTGTAGCGATCCTTGGCTTGCTCAAATAGCGCATGGACAAGCTGCTTGTCATAAAGGTATCCCAGAGCTTGGCGACGGGCTGCTAGCGAACCGTCCTTAGCAAGAGAAATCATTTTGTCTGCTTCAGACCGAACTGCTTTAGCCCGCACTTTGGTCGTAGTAATACGCCCATGACGGATTAACTCAGTAGTTAAAGCTCTCAAAAGAGCCTTACGTTGGTCAGCAGGCTTTCCTAGCTGATGAACACGACGACGATGACGCATGATACCGATAGGGAGGTAAAAGGTGGATCTAGAATGAAACCGATTGCTTGACCAATCGCTAAACTGTAGCTAAAACTAGCCTGTCTTAGCTGGCTTCTCGTGGGGTAGAGTAATACCAAGTCGAACTTGTAGCGCTTCAATCACCTCCTCAGCTGATTTGGCACCAAAATTCTTGATCTCCAGCAGATCTTCCTGGCTGTAGTCCAAAAGGTCAGCAACTGAATTAATTTGCGCTCGCTTTAGGCAGTTGTAGGCACGAACAGACAATTGAAGTTCTTCGATGGGAATTTGGTTGGTTGGATCTTCATCCTCTGGAAAGTCATCTCGCATTGGTTCAAAGGTGACATCCTTGAGCGGATTGAACAAATCCACCAAAATATTTGCTGCCTGACTCAATGCTTCCTGAGGAGTGAGGCTTCCGTTTGTCCAAACCTCCATAATTAAGCGGTCTTTTTCGAGAGAACCTCCAACCCGAGCATCTTCGATTGTGTAGTTAACCTTACGCACAGGCATAAAGACCGAATCAATCTGAAGAAAGTCTAAGGCTGCTGTTTCGTCTCGCCCTCGCTCTATCGCACGATAACCAATTCCCTTCTCAATACGAAATTCCATTTCGAGAGTCGAATTAGGGGAAACTGTAGCAATGTACTGAGTTGGGTCAATTATTTCGACTTCGGAGGGCAATTCAAAATGCTCTGTTGTAACGGTTGCAGGCCCTTGAACGAGCAACCGCCCAATTTGCGGTTGAGAAGAATAACTCTTCAACACGATCTCTTTCATGTTCAGGATGATGTCTAAGACATCCTCACGCACACCTGGAATGGTCATGAATTCATGCGTGACCCCAGCAATTCGGACAGCAGTGACCGCTGCTCCTTCTAAGTTTGAGAGCAGTACTCGACGCAAGGCATTCCCAACAGTAATACCCTGTCCTCTTTCTAAGGGTTCTAGAATGAACCGACCATACAAGTTGCGATCATCAACATTGTCCGTTTCTACGCACTCGACCTGAAACTGTGCCATAGACTAAACTCCCTCTTCCCTAGCTTGGAAAGGCAAACAGCGCCTTT
>JAAUQZ010000043.1 GCA_012033355.1 Leptolyngbyaceae cyanobacterium RM1_406_9
TACGTCGTTAGCCTGGGTCATGCCGCGCTCCTCATGCTCCTTAGGTCAAAAAGTCAAAGGCTTGTAAAAAACAGAAGGATAACATGAACTGCCTCTTTTAATGGAGGAATGTCCATGAATTTTTCAGACAATCGTTAGACTCTTGCTATCAAAATTTTTAATTAGTGGGAACAGAGATCTTGCCCTTACCCACACTAACCAGCAAGAGAGCTAGTGCTTAGTGACTTAGCACACGTTAATCAACAAGGCACACCTCTCCCAAGACATTCAGCATCGGGTAGAAGCACCAAGATGTAAATTTGCCCTGCGAGTTTCGCAAAGATGTCTCCGATTGTAGCTTTTCTCACAAAATTTGCACGCCTTAATCTAAATTCTTGTTGCAGACAGCGCTAACAAAATGAAGTTCTTTTCCAAAAAGTCAGCGTTTCATCACAGCTCAACCGAAAGGCAATTCTATGATTAGACGATACTTATAAGGTTAATGGCGTTTCAAGCAAAGGATATTGTGACAAATAGCCTAACCAGATTCAGCCATTCTAATGAATCTATGGAGAAAAGGGGAGGAAAGCGCATAAAAATGTTTCAGCTCAAATCTTGCCTCTAATCATTTAATTTTTATAGAGCTAATCAGGCTTTAAAGACTTGCCCCCAGCTTTAATACCTGTACGAGTATGGTACGTAACGGTGTTATTTTTGCTGAGGCGCACCCGTGCTAGGCTGAAGCGCCTTAATCTGACTGGCAAAAAGTCCGGCTCCAGTACCCACTACAGCTAGCGAGAAGCCAAAGGTACCCGCCCAAGATTGGTTTTCAAGATGTAGCTGTAAGTTTATGCAGTCAGGAGTTTGGAGAAACCGATTAATATCTTCTGTCACTTCTCTTTTCCAGTCCCGTTTTGTAGGAGAAGAAGTGGTGAGGGGAATTTCACCGGTGTGGGTAAGTAGAACAACCTGGTAGCCTACATGATAGTGATGACGGTGTAGCTGTGCCAGTTTCGCTTCATGCAAATCGGTTAGCGCTATTTCCTGAGTAGTAGAAACAAGGGGCCTGTAGGTGGTTAGCTTACAGAGTCCCTTCGAGGTGGAGTGGCTAATTAATGAAGCGTGACGCTGGCAAGTTAGAGTTGTGAATCCACCTGCACCCATCACTACAAGACCTGTCATCGAGATCAGAACACCAAGCAACCAAACTCCCGTTGGTCGAGGAACTGAATAGTTTTTAGACTTGATTGGCTCTAGAATGACCATATTTTCAAGATTTTGAGTTGGGTGTCTGCTGTCGCTCTTGCCCCTTCGTACTTCTTCTAAATATGGCATTGTCAATAGGGAATGCATCACGCTAAGTAGATAGATGCCTAAGAAACAAAAATTTCCTCATCTAGTAGGCTCCCGATGGACAGCACAACAGACAACTTGGGGATGGCGACATTTTCAAGTGGTAAATCGCAAGAATGAAGGTCGCTGGGTGTTTGCTGAAATGGTTGCTGCCTGTGATCCAACGGTGCGCTTTTGGCTAAATGCGAAACAGCTTAAGGATAGAGGGTTGTGGTTGGCGGGGTGGCAGTCGTTGGGGGAAAGGGAGGATGAGGGATGAGGGATGAGGGACGAAGGGGATTTTGAGCGGTAGAATCTGGGGATGATGAATTTGCATTTGCCTGCTGAAATTCCTGTTTGCGCCTGGAAACGCACCATTGGTCAGGGTTGGGACGCACCTTATACAGTTCGCTATGACAGTAATTTGGATGATGGCCCCTGGCACGGAATGCCTTTGGGTGGATTTGGAGCGGGCTGTATTGGTCGTTCTTCGCGGGGAGATTTTAATCTTTGGCATATTGATGGCGGAGAGCATACGTTTCAATCGATGCCTGCTTGCCAGTTCAGTGTGTTTGAGCAAGCGGAGGGTCAGTCTGCTGGGGCTTATGCGCTCTGTACTCAAGTGCCTGAGGATGGCAGTTTAAGCGCGTGGCAGTGGTATCCAGACCAGGTGGAAGGTAGCGCTACAGGGGAGTATCACGCGCTCTATCCGCAAAGCTGGTTTGTTTACCAAAATGTGTTTCGGGCGGCGCTGACGTGTGAGCAGTTTTCGCCAATTTGGGCAAAAAATTATCAGGAGACGAGCTATCCGATCGCCATCTTCGAGTGGACGGCGCACAACCCAACGGATCAACCGTTAACGCTAAGCATTATGCTGACCTGGCATAATATGGCGGGTTGGTTTACCAATACGCTTAAGTCACCTGAGGTACAGGTGCGGGATGATGGCAGTCCGGTTTATCAGTATCAGCCGCGTCTGGGTGAGAGTAAGGGCAACTTTAACCAGTGGAAGGGCGATCGCCCCCACATAGGCTGTGTGATGGATCAGTCCGATCGCCAGGAGGAACCTCAAGAAGGCGATGGGCAATGGGCGATCGCCACTCTCACTCATCCTGATGCAGAAGTTTTTTACAACACCCGCTGGAATCCGGCTGGGGATGGGTCAGACCTGTGGCAAACGTTTTCTCAAGACGGTTCGCTGCAAATTGTGAATGACCAAACCCCGGCGGCGGATGGTGAGCAGGTTGGGGTGGCGATCGCCGTTCGCTTTACCCTGGCTCCAGGTGAAACCCGAAAAATTCCGTTTGTGTTGAGTTGGGATTTTCCGGTGATGGAGTTTGCGGCTGGGGTGAATTATTTTCGTCGCTACACAGATTTTTTTGGCAGGACTGGGAGAAATGCCTGGGCGATCGCTCAAACTGCCCTCGACTCATACCCAACCTGGCAGCAGCAAATTCAAACTTGGCAGCAGCCGATTTTAGACGACCCAGATTTGCCTGACTGGTTCAAAATGGCGCTGTTTAATGAACTGTATGACTTAACCAGTGGCGGCACGCTCTGGAGTGCAGCCAGCGATCGTGATCCTGTTGGTCAGTTTGCCGTGTTGGAATGCCTTGACTATCGCTGGTATGAAAGTCTGGACGTGAGGCTCTACGGTTCCTTTGCGCTGCTGATGCTGTGGCCGGAGCTAGATAAGTCGGTGCTAAGAGCTTTTGCTAGAGCCATTCCCGCAGCGGACGACACGCCTCGCGTGATTGGCTATTATTACACGATTGGGGCAGAAAGTCCGATCGCCATTCGCAAAGCAGAAAACGCCACGCCTCACGACTTGGGCGCACCGAACGAGCATCCCTGGGAAAAGACCAACTACACCAGCTATCAGGACTGCAATCTGTGGAAAGATTTGGGCTGCGATTTTGTTCTACAGGTTTACCGAGATTTTGTCTTAACAGGCAGCACCGATTACGAATTTTTGGCGGAGTGCTGGCCCGCGATTGAAAGGGCGATCGCCTACCTCAAAACCTTCGACCTGGATAACGACGGCATTCCCGAAAACTCTGGTGCGCCCGACCAAACCTTTGACGACTGGCGCTTACAGGGAGTCAGCGCCTACTGTGGCGGACTGTGGATTGCGGCATTGGAGGCGGCGATCGCCATCGGTCAACTCCTAAATAAAGCAGATCCAGCTAACCTCCAATCTCCAATCTCCAATCTCCAATCCCCAATCCCGAATTACCACACCTGGCTCGCCCAATCCCGCCCCCTCTACCAAGAAAAACTCTGGAACGGTCGATACTACCGTCTCGACAGCGGCAGCGGTTCTGATGTCGTCATGGCAGACCAGCTTTGCGGACAGTTCTACGCCCGCCTATTAGGATTGCCTGACGTTGTGCCGAGCGATTGTGTGCGGTCTGCTCTTAAAACAATTTACAAGTCTTGCTTCCTCAAATTTCACGATGGCAAATTTGGTGCGGCAAATGGAGTCAGACCTGACGGCTCCCCAGTTAACCCTAAAGACACCCATCCTTTGGAAGTTTGGACGGGCATCAACTTTGGTTTAGCTGCCTTTCTAGTGCAGATGGGAATGAAAAATGAAGCGTTTCAAATGACTGAAGCGGTAGTTCAGCAAATTTATCAGAACGGACTACAGTTTCGCACACCAGAAGCGATCACCTCGGCGGGTACGTTTCGCGCCAGTCACTATCTCCGAGCAATGGCAATCTGGCTGATTTACGGGGTTTTAGGTCATTTTTGAGCTAAGGAGCATGAATTTAATAAAGTGCGGCATTTTGGTTAGGGGCTTGGCACTGCCAAGCCCTTACAGCAGAGAAATTAGGCAAGTTTAATAATTCACGTTCCTAAGGACTGTGGACTAATAGGGATGGAGATATTAGCTAGCGGAAGTATTGGTCTTAAGCTGAGAAATCTGGGCAGCCTTCAGCTCAAGCTGTTTTTTCTCAAGCTCAAGCTGTTTTTTCTCCCGCTTCAGGGTTTCTTCTAGCTCCTGAATTTGGTCACGCTGGGCTTTGAGGTCTAAAAGTTCCTGAACCTGTTTTTTCTCAAGCTCAAGCTGTTCTCGCTCAAGCTCAAGCTGTTTTTTTTCTCGCTTCAGGTTTTCTTCTAGCTCCTGAATTTGGTCACGACGAGCTTCCATCTCCAGGGCGCGTCGTCCAAGCTCCTGACTCTGTAGCGTCAGAGATTGTCGCCACTGTTCTGCTCGCTGCACCTCTTGCTGCAAAATGTCCGGAGTCACGCCAGTGACCAAATATCGCTGAATGACCTCCACAATCCAGGCTGCTGCATCTTGAACCTCTTCAACCTGCCGCAGATCAGACAGTTGAACGAGCAAGAGCGCTCCACTGCCGTAGTCGCCAACATCTGCATAGACAAGACTGTCTTCTCCAGAGAAGATTGCCCAGGCATATTCAGCTTTTTCGTAGGCAAGCAGTTGCAGTTTTGTCTTGCCTACAGCATCTTTTTCCTGCACCTGAGCCAGATAGAGCATTTCAGCGACAGATTAACCATTTCTTGAATGACAGTATATCTTCATATCTTGTCTGACACCCAGTGAAAGATGTCTCGATTCTATGAAGATGTTTGGGGTTGAAAGTTGAGGCAGTTGGAAGTTAGAGGAAGCAGCTACCTGGCAGCTTACAATCACCATTTAACACGCTAGCTTGACCTAATCCGGATCAAACGAGCGCGGCTTTACTCAGTTTTGGGCAAGCTCTTGTAGCAAGCTTTTTTACAAGCTTTTTATGAACTCAGAATTAGCCTATTAGTAGAGCCTGCGCTCCTGATTGGGGGTTAAAGGCGGCTGAGGCGATCGCGCAGAATCTCTGCCTGCTTTTCTGCCTCGGCTAGTGAGTCTCTTGCTGCCTGCACCACCTCTGCCGGAGCTTTATCGACAAATTTGGGGTTGCTGAGGCGATCGCGTAAGACCTGGCTTTCGGACTCTGCTTTTGCTAAATCTTTCTTCAGCTTAGCTCGTAGCGCTTCTACATCGACTACGCCTTCCAGGGGAATGAGGATTTGCACTGTGCCCACGACTCCAGCGATCATCTGCTGCTGGGGCAGCTTTTCGACCGTCAGCGTTTGGGTTGGCGTTAAGGGCTGGGGCAAAGGATCTTGGGATTTGGACGATGACATTCTGCCTGCAACTTGGGCAGTTAGGGCGTTTAGCTGCTGAGTAAAGGCTTGACGGTCGTCGGCGCGGAGTAAGAAACGGTAGATGAACCAAATGGTATATCCTAAGCCGATTAGTTTCAAGAAGGGCGAGATCAGCAGCAGGCTATCGACTGCATCCAACACAGCCAGTGTGACTTTGATCAGAATGAGCAGCGCGAGAACGAGTCCAAGGGCGATCGCTGGCTTACGGTACGACTTTAACGGCTCAGCGTCGGGTCTAAGGGGTCGCAGCGTTACTGGACGTTCGATCGCTTCGATAGTCAAATTTTCCACTTTGGCAAGATCCTTGATGTAGTCCTGCCCTGCGGTGAGAATTTGCTGTTCGCGATCGCTCTCGGTCTGCAAGTTCGTTTGAATCTTTACCCCAGGCTTGATATCTGCCTCAGCCCGCAGATTGCGAATCGTGCGAATTGTGCCGATCAGCAGGTCAAACTGAGATTCCAGATCAGCATTAATCAGGCTTTCGTCTACTTCAGGGTAAGCCTGAATTGCTAGATAACGATTTTCCTCAGCCTGCGTGAGCGTATGCCAGACTTCCTCGGTAATGTGAGGCATGAATGGGTGCAGCAGCCGCAAGATGCCGTCTAGCACATGGGCAAGGGTTTGCTGAGCAACTTCCCGCGATCGCAGTTCGGCTGGGCTGACTTCGGCTGACTGTGCCTTAAACAGCCTGGATTTAACCAGTTCGATGTACCAGTCGCAGAAATCGCCCCAGATGAATTCATACAGCCCTTTGGCGGCTTCTCCTAACCCGTAGTTATCGATGTAGTCGCGGGTTTGGCGCACCACCTGGTTGTAGCGAGAGAGAATCCAGCGATCGCTCAGTTCCAATTCATTTACCTGAGGTTTACCCAACTGCTCTGGCGTTTTGTCGTCCAGGTTCATCATGACGAATCGGGACGCATTCCACAGCTTGTTGGTGAAGTTGCGCGATGCCTCAACGGAAACCGATTCGTCGGTCTTGCGGTTATACTCCAGGCGAATGTCTTGACCCGCTCCCGCCACTTCTCGAATCAGCGTGTAGCGCAGTGCATCGGTGCCGTATTTGCCAATCAGAATCAGCGGGTCAATGCCGTTATTGGACGACTTCGACATCTTTTTGTTGTTTTCATCGCGCACTAAACCGTGAATGTAAACCGTGCTAAACGGCATTTTTCCGGTGAAGTGCCCTGCCATCATCGTCATCCGCGCCACCCAGAAGAAGATGATGTCGAATCCTGTAACTAGCGTGGTGGTGGGGTAGTAGCGCTCCAGGTCAGGCGTTTGCTCAGGCCAGCCCATTGTCGAGAAAGGCCACAGACCGGATGAAAACCAGGTATCTAGCACATCCGGATCTTGAGCAAGCTGAACGTCATCGCCAAACTGCTGTCGAGCTTGCTCCCAGGCGTTTGCTTCGCTGGTGGCAACGACAAAGGGCGTGTCATCGGTAATCTGTCCGTCGGTTTTGTTGACGGCATACCAGGCGGGAATTTGGTGCCCCCACCAAAGCTGGCGAGAGATACACCAGTCTTTCAGGCTAACCAGCCAGTCGCGGTATACCTTTGTCCAGCGTTCCGGCACGAAGACAGGATCATTCTGCTGGTCGAGAAATTCCAGGGCGCGGTCAGCCATTGGGCGAATTTTGACAAACCATTGGGTAGATAGCAGCGGCTCAACGGGAACTTTGCCGCGATCGCTATACGGCACCGTGTGCTTGTAATCCTCTACTTTCACCAGGAAGCCTTCGTCTTCCAGGCGTTTCACCACATTCTTGCGTGCCTCAAATCGATCCTGTCCCTCAAACGGGCCAGCGCTGGCGTTGAGTGACCCGTCCTTATTCATGATGTTGATGAAAGGCAGGTTGTGACGTTTGCCCATCTCAAAGTCATTGGGGTCGTGGGCAGGCGTGACCTTAACGCAACCCGTGCCAAAGCTGGAATCGACGTACTCATCTGCAATGATCGGGATTTCGCGCCCCATAATCGGCAGCGTCAGGGTCTTACCGACCAGATGCTTGTAGCGTTCGTCGTTGGGATTAGCCGCTACAGCAGTATCGCCCAGCATCGTTTCGGGACGGGTTGTCGCCACCTCAACGGAACCGGAACCGTCCGTCAGCGGATAGCGGAAATGCCAGAGGTGTCCGTTGACTTCCTGATTTTCAACCTCCAGGTCAGACACGGCAGACTGACTGGCGGGGCACCAGTTCACCAGATATTTGCCGCGATAGATCAGCCCTTCGTTGTAAAGGCGCGAGAAGGCTTCCAGAACTGCTTTAGACAGCCCTTCATCCATCGTGAAGCGTTCGCGTGACCAGTCTACGGAAACGCCTAAGCGCCGCAGTTGTCCCACAATAGTGCCGCCGGATTGTTCTTTCCATTCCCAGGCTCGCTGTAGGAAGGCTTCGCGCCCAACCTCGTCACGGGTTTTGCCTTGCGATCGCAACTCCCGTTCCAAAATGGTCTGCACCGCAATGCTGGCGTGGTCAGTTCCCGGTAGCCACAGGGTATTGCGTCCAATCATTCGGTGATAGCGCACCAGCGTATCGATCAGGGCGTTCTCAAAGGCGTGACCCATGTGCAAGCTGCCCGTCACATTGGGCGGCGGAATCACGACGCAATATGGCTCGCCCGGTTGGTTAGGGTCTGCTTTAAAGACCTGATTATCCTCCCAGTGCTGTTGCCATTTGGCTTCCGTCAGGGAGGGGTCGTATTGGCTGGGCAAGTTGGGTGCAGTCATGAAGGAAGGGGGAAGGTAAGGGGCAAGCTCTTCAGTTTACTTAAAATTTTGCCATGAGCGATCGCCAAGCTGCCAAGCGAGAATGGTTTGGGTGAGCGATGAAATGGCTAAAACGATGGCAATTCTCAGCTAAAACTCATTTAGGGTCAATACACTGCCCTTTAAGAATGAAATCAGGATTGATACGTCGAAATGCAGCGCTCAGATCTGCGACTTCTTCGAGAAGTCGCAGATCTGACCTCCTGTGTAACCTCACAAAGAATTGGAATGAGCAACATTGAAATTAGCAGAAGAGCATCTAATTGTTTTTACCCGCTATCCAGAAGTCGGCAAGACTAAAACTCGCCTAATTTCGGCATTGGGGGCAGAGGGAGCAGCCATGCTTCAGCGGCAGATGACAGAGTTCACGCTGAAGCAGGTCGCGCAATTAGCTGATCAGCAGAACTCGAGGCGCGATCGCGCCTCCCATTCTCCCCCATCTGTCGAAATTAGATTTGCGGGGGGCGATCGCTCCCTCATGCAAGACTGGCTCGGTTCCCGCTGGAGCTATCAGCCCCAAGCCCCAGGCAATCTAGGGGAAAGAATGCGGCAAGCCTTTCAGTTTGCCTTTGAGACGGGCAGCAAGCGGGTTGTGACCATTGGGATAGATTGTCCCGAATTGGATGCTGCTACGCTAGCACAGGCATTTCAAGCATTGCAGAATCATGACTTGGTGCTGGGCCCAGCAACCGATGGAGGCTATTACCTGATTGGGCTGTGTTCCCTGATTCCAGAGTTGTTTAGGGGAATTGACTGGGGAACTGACCAAGTGTTTCAGCAAACGGTCGCTGTCGCGGAGGCAAAGGACTTGGCGATCGCCACTCTCGCCCCCCTCACCGATGTCGATCGCCCAGAAGACCTGCCCATCTGGGAGGCAACCCAGGCGTGAAGCATTCACAAAATAGCGTCCCTTCTCCCAAAATCTCTATCATCATTCCAGTGCTGAATGAGGCAAATGTGATTCAGCAGATTCTCAACCAGCTTCGCAATGCTGCCGCAGAAATCATTGTTGTGGACGGCGGCAGCCATGATCAAACCGTAGAAGTTGTGAAATCTCTGGGCGATCGCGTCATTCACTCAAGACCAGGGCGAGCCTATCAGATGAACGCTGGGGCAAAGGCTGCAACTGGAGAAATTCTGCTGTTTCTCCACGCCGATACTCGATTGCCGACTGGCTTTGCAGACCTGATTTGCCAAACTCTAGCCCAACCCAAAACAATCGCAGGTGCCTTTGCGCTGGAGATTGACGGGCGGCAACCAGGACTCAGGCTAGTGGAATGGGGCGTGAATGTGCGATCGCGCTACTGCCAGATGCCCTACGGTGACCAGGCACTCTTCCTCAAAGCAAAAACCTTTCATCAATTCGGCGGCTTCCCAGAACTGCCAATCATGGAAGATTTTGAACTAGTTCGGCAGCTGCGATGTAAGGGGAGAGTGGCGATCGCCTCCACTTCAGTCCTCACCTCAGCCCGTCGCTGGGAAAAGCTAGGGGTTCTCAGAACGACACTGCTCAACCAGATAATTATTGCGGCGTACCTGCTGGGCGTGTCACCAGAGAAGATTGTGAAGTGGTATCGGGGCGATCGCCGTAAATGCTAGTTCTCTAAGGACATTCGATACTGTTCAAAATGGGCTGCGAATCTAATATTCGAGGAACAGGGTATCAAAGGTATCGGGTGGAGAGGGAGCGATCGCCATTTTTACTGCTTTCATTGTCGGCTGAAGAGTTGCTTCTACCCTGGGTGTCGGCACTTCTCCACGCATCTGCTGCACGTTGCTTTCCAGTTCAGCCACCTGACTATCCAGAACTACAATTCGGTCGGTAATTTGCTGTCGCCGCTGTTCAAGGCTCTGCAATTCTTGCTGAAGTCGCTTTTTCTCAATCACCAGCTTGTACAGGTCAAGGAATGCGGTTGCCTCTGTTTTTGGACGAGGCATGGTGCTGATGGGGCGCATCGTAGCTTTGGCGGGAGGGCGGCGCATAGGGGATAGCGGTAAACAATTTGCCTGTAGTATTCCCATGAATGGACAGAGCTATCATGCTCAAAGTTTTGTAACGTCGTGTTTTCAGCTACAGTTCTTCGATTCGGACTGTCAAACAATTGGGGTTTGAGTACTGACGTGATGGGCAACTTTTCTAAGCCTCTTGTGGGATGGGCATCTTGCCCGTCCAAATCAAGCAGGCAAGATACCTGCTCTACACGCCGGATTTGAATGTTGCTTTGATATGAAACCCCGAATTATTGTCTGTGGTTTAGGTCGAACTGGCTATAAAATTCTCTCTTTATTGAAGCAGCAGGGTGCTTTGGTTACAGGAATTAGCGACTGCCCAGTAGAGGTTTTGCGTGAGCGGCTGCACGGTCTAGATGTGGATCACGAAGCTGATGTTGTGGTTGGAGATCTGCGATCGCCTGGGACGCTTTTGGCGGCAGGGGTGAAGGAGGCTCATACGCTGGTGCTGGCGACCCGTGATGATGCGTTGAATTTGGCGGTGTTGATTCAGGCGCGAGTGCTAAATTCCCGGATTCGAGTGATTAGTCGGTTGTTTAATACCAGTTTGGGCGATCGCCTCGACCACACCCTACCCGACCACGCCAGCATGAGCGTTGCTGCCCTATCTGCACCTGTATTTGCCTTTGCTGCAATGGGTAATCGGGCGATCGGGCAACTGCGACTATTCCAGCAGATCTGGCCGATTCATGAAGAACACATTGACGAAACACATCCCTGGAAAGGACGGAAGCTGTCTGACCTGTGGGAAGATCGTTCCCGGATGTTGATCTATTACTTGCCTGTCGATAGCGGGTTAGATCTGGTATCGGCTGTGGTGGAGGGGCAGGTTTTGCGAGTGGGCGATCGCCTAATCATTGCCACCCAGCCCAACATCCGCAGCTTTCGCAAATCCTTCAAGCAAAAGTTTTCAGAATTTCTGCTGAGTCTGCGTCAGTTTCAGCAGCAGGTCAGTTCTACTGTTGTCGTGCTGCTGGTGCTATTGGCAACGATTTTTGGCGCGACTCTCACCTACACCGCAGTGAATCTGCAAACCACCCTCGTAGATGCTCTTTACTTTTCCGTCGGCATGATTACCGGAGCCGGGGGCAATGAGGGCGTTGTGGAACAAGCTCCCGCTAGCATCAAAGTTTTTACGGTAGTAATGATGCTGGTCGGTGCCGCAGTGATTGGAATTTGCTACGCGCTGCTGAATGATTTTGTTTTGGGAACCCGCTTTAAGCAGCTCTGGAATACCAGTCGCATTCCCCGCAGTCAGCACTATATCATCTGTGGGTTAGGCGGAGTCGGAGTGCAAATCGTTAATCACCTGCACGCCAACGGCTGTGAAATTGTGGTGATTGAGCCTGACCCGAATAACCGTTTTCTGAATGTTGCCCGTTCGCTCAAAGTTCCCGTGATTCAGGGAGATGCAAGCGTTCTGGCAACTTTAGAAGCTGCTAATGTTGCTGAAGCAGAAGCCCTTTTAGCCGTTACCAGTGATGATGTGGCTAACCTAGAAATTGCCTTGACCTCCAAAGGGCTAGCTCCTCGCCTGCCTGTGATTGTCCGCAATCAAGACCCCCAGTTTGCGCCATTGGCTCAGCAGGTGTTTGACTTTGAGGCGGTGCTTAGCCCAGCCGAACTCGCGGCTCCTTCTTTTGCGGCAGCGGCTTTGGGGGGCAGAGTTTTAGGAAATGGGATGACGGCGGATAGTCTATGGGTGGCGCTGGCGACGATCATTACGCCGGGGCACCCCTTTTGCGGTCGGCGGGTAAAAGCAGCCGCGATGACGGCTGATTTTGTGCCGCTCTATCTTGAAACTCGCTGCCAAACCATTCACGGGTGGGATCTGCTAGAAGTAAGTCTAGATGCAGGAGATGTTTTGTATTTAACGATGCCCGCCACCCATTTAGAGCAGCTTTGGCGGGTTAATCCATCTCTGGTAGCGATAATGGGACGATGATAGACAACCTGTGCAACACTATTTGATTTAAATCCTCGTTCCTAGCTTCTAGCCAGGAATGCAGCTCTAGAGGCTCTGCCTCTATTTCTACTAGAGGAGGCAGAGCCTCCGAAGCGACATTTCCAGGCTCCGCCTGGAAACGAGGTATACCTCCTTCCCCATGACCCCTTCCCCATGCCCCCCGATCTTGCAAGAAAACGCCACACTCAACAGCGACCCTGGCTTTTAATCTTCTGGACAGTCCTGGTTTTCGCTTTTCTGTATCTGCCGATCGCCACTCTCATTTTCATCAGCTTCAACGATTCGGCGATTTTGTCGCTGCCGTTTAAGGGTTTTACCGTTGACTGGTATAAGATGGCGTTTGGCGATCGCCCCCTGCGTCTTTCCCTGTGGAATTCTCTGCAAGTCGCAGCAATGGCAACTGTCCTGGCAACCGGATTTGGGCTACTGGCGGCTTTTGCAATTTACCGCTATCAGTTCTTTGGCAGAAACAGCTTTCGGATTGCGCTAAATTTGCCGATTTTGCTGCCAGGAGTGGTGACAGGAGTAGCGACGCTGGCTTACTTTTCTAGCCTGGGATTGGAGCTTTCCCTGTGGACAGTGATTTTGGGTCACGCTGTATTTGGTCTGCCCGTAGCGCTGGGGCCAATTCTGACGCGGCTAACTCAGTTTCCCCGCAGCCTGGAAGAAGCCGCTTATGACTTGGGTGCAAAACCAGCACAGGTTTTTCGCGGCGTAATCTTTCCTTATATTCGCAGTGCAATCGCTTCTGGGGCGCTGCTGGCATTCACGCTATCGTTTGATGAGGTAGTTGTAACAATTTTTCTGACGGGACGAGATAATACTTTGCCAATGGAAATTTGGGGCAGATTGCGAACTGACATTACGCCAGAAATTGCTGCCGTTGCGACACTGGTGTTAGGGGCGAGTACGGGGATTGTGGTGTTGAGTCAGTGGGTTTTGGGGAGGGATGAGGGATGAAGGGTGAGGGATGAGGGATGAAGGGTGAGGGATGAGGGATGAGGGACGGTAGTGTTGTTTATTTGGATAGCGTGAGTAAGATTTACCCGACGGCGGCGGGGGAGATTTTTGCAGCGCGGGATGTGTCGATTGATGTGCAGCCGGGGGAGTTTTACTCACTGTTGGGGTCGAGTGGGTCTGGCAAAACGACAACTTTGCGGCTGATTGGCGGATTTGAAATTCCTGAATATGGCAGCGTTTGGATCGGGGGCGAAGAGGTGACGGAGTTACCTCCCTATCGGCGCAATGTGCATACGGTGTTTCAGAGCTATGCGCTGTTTCCGCATTTGACGGTGGCTGAGAATATTGCCTATCCGCTGCGAATTGCTAAAACGGCTCGGGCTGAAATTGGTGAGCGGGTGGAGGAGTCGCTGCGAATGTTTCAACTGGGGGGAATGGGCGATCGCGTCCATCACAACTCTCTGGCGGTCAACAGCAGCGGGTTGCTCTGGCGCGGGCGCTGATTAGCAGTCCTAAAGTGTTACTGCTGGACGAACCGCTATCTGCCCTGGATGCCAAAATTCGGGAGGAAGTGCGTCAGGAGCTACGCGATCTGCAAAAGCAAACCAATCTTACTTTTATCTATGTCACCCACGACCAGGAAGAGGCACTGGCGCTGTCCGATCGCATTGCGGTCATGCACAACGGTCAGGTGCAGCAAATTGGCACTCCCAAGCAAATTTACGATCGCCCAGCTTCGTTATTCGTCGCTCAGTTCATCGGCAAAGCCAATTTCCTTAACGGCACGGTCCTCGAAACGACTGGGCAAACCGCTGCGGTTGACGTAGGCGGCACGAAGATCTGGGCGACTTTGACGGGCGATCGCCCTCCATTAGCGACGTTGTAACCTTGATGATTCGTCCAGAGCGAATTCGCCTGGATGAAACTACTAAGACTGCTGAAGCAGACAATCAACTTTCTGGCAAAGTTGTTAGTGTTACCTATGTCGGTCAGCTAGTTGAACTTAGGATTGAAACGCCTGTCGGCTCACTCACCGTCACACAGCTTAGCTCAACCGCAAACCTCAGCCTCGAACAGTCCCTTTCCTGGAATGCTAACGATTGCATCCTTCTGCCTGACTGATACGGAATTCTCACAGAATTCATTTGTCTCGTTCCCAGGCTGAGCCTGGGAATGCTCATCCGGGAGCTCTGCCTCTCGTCATCGGCTTGAGGCAGAGCCTCAGTGTCATTTCCAGACAAAGCCTGGAAACGAGGGTGAAAAGTACTCAGATCTGCGACTTCCCGAAGAAGTCGCAGATCTCGCCCCGTCACTAGATTCCGATTTTGAATTTTTAACTCTTCATTGATTCAAGAGGTTTTTATGAACAAGCTGATTCATTATCCAATGGTGATTGGCGAAGAACTCGTCTCTACGGGTAGCGAAGATTTGATTGATCCCGCAACGGGGCAGGTGTTTGCGACGGTTGCTCTAGGGACAAAAGAGGATGTCGATCGGGCGGTGGCGATCGCCAAACAAGCCCAAATTGCCTGGGCTTCCCTTTCCTACGGAGAACGGAGCGCCGCCTTGCTAAAACTGTGTGATGCCCTGGAAGCTAAGAGTGAAGAATTGGCAAGGTTAGAAAGTCAAAATTCTGGCAAGCCACTGAAACTCACTGTTGAAGGCGACATTCCCTTTGCGATTGACAACCTGCGCTACTTTGCCTCCGTGCTGCGTCGGCAAGAGGGCAGCGCTGCCGGAAGCTACATCGGCGGCTACACTAGCATAATTCGACGGGAACCGATTGGCGTAATCGGCGCAATCACCCCCTGGAACTACCCCTTCATGATGGCAATTTGGAAGCTTGGGCCAGCCCTAGCAGCAGGAAACGCCATTGTAATCAAGCCCGCACCCAATACTCCCATCACCACAATTGAACTGGCGAAAATTGCCCTAGAATCTGGCTTTCCTGCCGGACTAATCAACGTCGTTACGGGTGGAGCCGAAGTCGGTGAAGCCATTTGCACCCACCCCGATACCCGCATGATCAGCTTCACAGGCAGCACCCGCACGGGTAAGCGTATCGCCGAACTCGCCAGCCCAATGGTCAAGCGCGTCACCCTGGAACTGGGCGGCAAAGCGCCTTTTGTCGTCTTCGCGGATGCCGACATTGAAGCAGCGGCTCACGGGGCTGTAGCGGCTTCCTACGTCAACAGCGGGCAAGACTGCACCGCTGCCACTCGCATCTATGTGCAAAACGAAGCCTTTGACCAGTTTCTCAGCCGCTTTATTGATTTGTCCAAACAGGTGAAAGTCGGCAATCCATTTGAGGAAGGCACGGACATTGGCCCACTGGTCAGCGAAACCCAGCGGCTCAAGGTCAAAGGCTATGTCGAGGAAGCTCGTCAGCAGGGAATTAAGGTGGCGCTGGGCGGCGAGCTGCCAGAAGGTGAAGGGTTCTACTACCCGCCAACCATTCTGGTTGATGCGCCCGAAGATGCAAACTGTGTTTGTGAAGAAATCTTTGGCCCAGTCGTAGTTGTCAATCGCTTCTCAGATGAGGCTGAGGCAATCAAACTGGCAAATAACACGCCCTACGGTCTAGCAGGCAGCGTTTGGACACTAAACGTACAGCGAGCCATGCGAATGTCAGCCGCGATGGAGTGCGGTACAGTCTGGGTGAATGACCACATCCCGATCGCCAGCGAAATGCCTCACGGCGGCTTTAAGCAAAGCGGCATCGGCAAAGATATGTCCTACTACGCGCTAGAGGAATACACCATCGTCAAGCACGTCGTCTTTGACCACACCGGAGAGCAACGGAAACCCTGGCACGCCGTTGTTTTGGGAGAGGCAAATTAGGATAATTTTCAATTTTGCCAAAATCTTTCCTGACGGAAGGGGTGCAATGGGAATAAAGGAATGGTAGATGCACCCTGATTTAATCCCTGGCTTCGGCTGGGGATTTTCTTTTTGTGCAATAGCGTCAGCCCTTACAGAGACAGAATCAGCCTCTAGGATAGACTTGAGGTAGTGAAAAAATGGTTCGTTAGGGCTGTATGACCACTCGACCAGAGGTACTCAGGCAAAGTGAGTTGCTCAATCAGCTAGTGCTTGACCGCAACAGCCTGGAGGAATTGGGGCGGGTCGAAGTGTTGTGGATATATCCTCCTAAGCATCAGGTATTGGGATTTGTCTGCAAGTCGGGCTTTTTGGGCGCTAAAAAGGCAGCATTTAAGTTAGCCCAAATTTCAACTTTAGGCGCGAACGGGATTTTGACCCAGGGGCAGTCTGAGGAAACAGATGCCGACAAGGTTCGCAAACTAGAATCTGTAATCGGTCATGAAATTTGGAGCGATGCGGGCAACAAGGTTGGCAAAATCACAGATTATCTGTTTAATCTGCGAACCGGGGCAATTACTCAATACCTCTTCCTTTCCAGCGGGTGGGGCGGCATTGCCGGGGATGTGTACCAGCTTCCACCGACACAAGTTCTTAGCGTTGGCAGTAAGCGGGTGCTAGTTTCAGAAGCCACAGCCCATCAGTGTATGCTGTATCGGGAAGGGATTAAGCAAAAGTTGACGAAGGTTGGAGATGTGCTGAAGGAAGATTATGAACAGGCGACGCAGGAGTGGCGATCGCTCACCCAACGTGCCCAATCTGCGACCGGAGAAGCCAAAGAACGGCTACAAATGCTGGCAGACCAGGCAAGAGAACGCGCCCTTTCCCTTTCCCAGCAGACCAAGCAAAGGGCACAAACGCTCAGCGAACAGATCAAGACAGAATCTCAAACTATTGCTCAGCAAGCCAAGGAACGAAGCCAAACGCTGGCAGAGCGGCTTAAAGAACGCACTCAAACGCTGGGTAAGCAAGTAGAAGAAGGCATTCAAACGCTGACCGTGCAGGCAGAGGAGATTTTTGATCCCAGTGTGAAACACGCTGCAAATAGTTCACCCCCCGCAGCGGAAGCGACTTCTCCAGCGCCAACAGCTTCTTCTAGCCAGGTGGAGTCGGCAGTGGAGGCAGATATTTGGGGCGATCGCCCTTCCGAATCTGCTCAATTTAACCAGCCTGACGATGACGACGATGAACCCTGGATCTGACCCTGGTTAAAGACTGCAAGGGTGAACGACCATTTGCCCCTACGCAATTCCCGTAAGAATGAAAAAAGGCGCACGAACTGGTGCGCCTGTAACCTACGCTTCAACTAAACTTGGGGGTGTTTAGTAAGCTCCGCTCTTGTTTAAGACGGACTGAATCGTTTTCAAGATTAGAGCGATGTCATAGCTAACCGACCATTTTTCCTGGTAAGCAACATCCATCTTAACGATGTCTTCAAAATCTTCGACGGTAGAGCGACCGTTAGCCTGCCATTCACCTGTGATTCCAGGCTTGACTAGTAGACGCTGATAGTGGTGACGCTTATACTTCATTACCTCGTCCACCGTGGGCGGACGAGTGCCGACTAGACTCATTTCTCCTTTGAGAACATTCCAAAATTGGGGAAGTTCATCCAGGCTAGTACGGCGCAGGAAGCGACCAACTCTAGTAACGCGAGGGTCGTTGCGGTTTTTGAAGATGTTGCCCTTTGCCTGATTGTGAACCAGATGCTTCAGGGTGTCAGCTTCTACAACCATTGAACGAAACTTCCAGATGCGGAAAGTGTTGCCGTTCAGCCCGCAACGGATTTGGCTATAGAAGATTGGCCCGGGGTTGTCAAACTGGATGGCGATCGCACTGGAATTGCTACAAGCGCAGTAATTGCTAGACCAACCAGCGCTCCCAGGATATCAATCAGGCGCTTAGCCTTGCTATTTATAGAAGGATGCACCTCTGTGGAAGAGGCGATGATCTCGTTCAAGTGAGCCAGCGCAAGTGAGTGAGTTAACAAGGAAGAAGGAGGGTTGGAAGTGGTAATCACGATTCGCAGTTTTCTCCTCTACAGGTCAGTTGGCTGAAAGTCAACCTTCTGTAACTATAGGAGGCATATCTTTGATCGAGCCAGTGAAATGGGCTGCATTTGCCCAATCTTTGAACTCGATGAGAGTTTTATAAAGTTCCAATGTACTGAACTTCCGTAAAAGAATGCTTTTGACAGGGTTAAATCTGGGATTTGGCGAGTAAAAATCCGCACAAATACTGTAGTGCAACACCTGTCATGCAGTCCAACTCTGCCGGTTTCCCAAACTTCTGATGCTTTATTCTTGGGCTGGTACCCCCAAACCAACAGTGAGCGGTTCTGATAGTTTTTGGTGTGTGCTGGCTGTAATTGTGCTGAGATAGCTGCGGAAGTGGTTCCACTGCTGATAGTTAGGGCGATAGGTTTGGCTATCGAGTTTTTGGAACAGCGGAGCCGCCAGAAGCATTTGATAGTCTGGATTCTGCCTGGACTGGGGAGCCAGTAAATCAGCGTACTTTTCTGTG
The DNA here is from genome assembly GCA_012033355.1 of Leptolyngbyaceae cyanobacterium RM1_406_9. GTDB lineage: Bacteria > Cyanobacteriota > Cyanobacteriia > Elainellales > Elainellaceae > JAAUTN01. The sequence continues at coordinate 18,593 of JAAUQZ010000043.1, forward strand.
GGAACTAGTCCAGGCGGAAGGTGTCCTTCCAGGAGAGCGAGAATGTGTAGACGGCAAGCTTGGGTATTAATGCCTCGCCGCTCTAACATTTGCATGATTTGAGGGAGAGAGAGGGGCTGGTCGGGAAAGGCTCTAAGCAATTCCATGAGCAAGAAATAGTCGCTGTATTGCTGGCGGGGCAGGTTGAGTACCTGGGGATGGAGTGGCAGAGTTGCTAGCCCATAAGCGACTCGGCTACAGGTAGGGAGGCGGTTTTCTTGAGTGGAGCCAGTGCGACTGTTAGTGTAGGTGTCTTGGATGATAGTGGCATTCGGCAGTTTTTGTCGGAGCCAGCGGGCGATCGCCCAAAGGAAGCCGTGCCGCCCGTACAAATTACCTGATTAATCGACTGAATCGGTACGCCAGTTTGGGTAAGCAGAGCATTCAGTTCCCGATTTAACCGCTGAATGTACGGCAGCAGCACCCGACTGCCCAATTCTCGGCGCATCACCGTCCACTGCTGATCGCCCAATTCCAGGTTAAATCGGTCTTGCTGTTGCAGGATAAGTTTCAGATATTTCGCGGCTTCGAGTAAGCTTTGCCCCATTGGTAAGCTCTCAAGTCGCTGCTGTAACCGCTGTCGATTGAAGGGGTCTGGCTCTCCGGGTGAGGGTAGATTTAAGCTTTCTAGTCCCAAGCTATCCCAGGTCATTATTTTAGATGCCGATTCAGACGGTTGCCAGTGCCATCCGTCTACAAAAGTGCCGGGTTTGGCGGTTTGCCCTGAGCCAAAGGTGTAAGTATCAGAACTGCCCCGACGGGATTGACGTGACCAGGTAGGGTACAGCAATTGGCAAATGATGTCCTGGTCTAGCGCTTTGCCAGCATAGGGTAGGCTGCGGAGGGTGAAATCTTGATAGGTCAGATTTTGTAGAGCGCTAGGCAAATCAACCAGTGCCATCTCGGTGACGCTCGCTCCAGCGCTAATGACAAGGGTGCTGCCTTGCCAATCAGTGTTGTAAAGGTAGGGTTTTGGGAGAGGTTGTTGGGCAATACAACGGCTCGACCATCTGAACTACGCAATCCAGATAAGAGGGTGGCGATCGCGTCCTCAATAAAGAAAATTTGCTCTGGATGGGCAACCAGTCTGGCTCCCAGCACCGCTTCTCGAATGTTAAAGGTGTAGGTGTCTGACCAATTGGCGGGGTAGCCCATGACGACACCAGCAAGCTGACGTAGTGCTGTTTGAAAAGTGGCTGCATCCAGTCCAACGGCTGCACAATCTAGGGCTGAAGGGGTTGGGGTGGCCAGGCGATGATAGCTGAGGGTTGCTAATAGGGTTTGTAAGGACTGATGCAGCCAGCTCATTTCTAGCTGATGCTGATCAGACCACTGTAAAACTGGCTCCCAGCCTGAAGTTTGGGGGGAATAATGGGGAACGCCGAGGCTGAGATAAGGCTTAAAGTCTCGCATCAATAGTTTGGTGGAATCTGCGTCGATTGCTCCACTAGACTGGTTGCGCTGGTTGAGGTCAAGGGCAAGAGAGCCAATTGCCACCGAGGTGACGGCGTTCTGATCCTGGCTTGGAGACGGTAGGTTAGGGTCTGTAGGGGTGTCGCGTCCAGTAGACAGGTAGGCGATCGCAGGCAATCGAAACGACTTGTCTGCAACAAAGCCGCTTTGATCTTGGGGTCGCGCCTCTGACCAGTAGATTGGATAAAGTTCGCAGGTTGAGCGGTTGAGCAGAACGGCAGAGATTCCCGTTGTGCCAAAGTCAATTCCTAGATACCAATCTTTAGCAGCTAGTTCATCGGCTGATTCGCCGGATGAGGTTTCGCCCTGAAGCTCTGCATCCAGACCTGGTAGCCCAAAGCCCGGATCAAGCAAAGCAATGTCTGGGAAGGGGTTGGCATCATCCAGGCGGGCGGCGGGAAGGTTGGCCGGGTCATAGTCGGCAGGAAGGCGATCGCTCCAGTCGTCTATTCCATCTTCTTGGGTTTCGGTGGGCGTTTCGGGCACTGCAATCTCTTCTTCTGGAGAAGGGGCGATCGCAGAGTCAGGCAGGTTGTCTTCAGAACCAAGTTCAAGTTCTGCGGTAGGAGCTATTTCAAGGTCTATCTCAGACTCTAACTTTGGTTCTGTCAAGTCTGTAGAGGAGTCAGTTAGTTCTTCATCGGGTAAGAGTCCAAACGTTACTTCTGACTCTGGCCCAGATTCAACTATCAGATCTGGTGTCAGTTCTGCAAGTTCTGCATCAGCAAGTTCTGCATCAGCAAGTTCTGCATTAGTCCTTGCATCTGGGTCAGATGCTTCCGTCAGGTCTGAGTTTAGAGTTTTTTTTTCAGGGTCTTCTGTGTCTGGTAGTTCTATTCCAAGAAAATCGAGATCAGTTGATTCAGAATTGGAATCTATCTCAAAGGGAGGTAAATCGGTCGCAGAACCATACTCCACCTCAGCCTCTGGCTTGCCCGCATCAGCCGTATACAAATCAGTTGTAGACCCATATTCAACCGGAGGAAGCGCTTCCAGAAAGTCTAGATCAGTTGCAGAGCCATATTCGACGGGCGGTTCGGGTTCGGGGAAAGTATTTTCCAGCGTCAAGCCCTCAGAGTTAGTCTCCAAATCTGGCGATGGTGGCTCAAAGTCACTCAGTACGTCAACCTGATTTGACGATACAACGGGAGGTTCTGTTGGTTCTACTTCGGGTGTGTGCTGAAACAGGCTATCTAGCCCTTCCAGGGTGAAGGTATCGGATTCTTCTCCAATGCTCGATTCCTCCAGCCCTTCAAAATCAGAGAAGTCCAGTCTTGCAGAACTGGATTCGTCAGGTGAAGCAGGTGGGGTAGAAGAGACAGGCACATCGTCTGAGGCAGAAACCTCTGGCACAGACTCACCCAAAGCCAATTCTTCTGGAACTGTAGGCTGTGAGGGGGGTGACAGGTCAAATAGCTCCTCTAGGGTGGTTTCGCTGGCTAAGGAATCACTTGGAGAAACATTTGGGGATGGAACTTCCTGCTCGGTCAGAATGTATTCGCTCTCTGGCAGGGGTGTTGAGGCAAAGTCATCCGGCGGCAGCGCAAACAAGTCTTCTAGCGCCAGGTCATAGTCGGACGGCTGTGAAGGTGGTTGGCTCTGCTCAAGGGTTTGGTCTAGTAGATCGGTCTGGTTAAGCGCGTCAGGAGTTTGGGCTTCCGAAGGTAGGGGTGGAGCCGTAGTATCGACTTCGGCGATCGCAAACAAGTCTTCTAAAGTTGTTTCTCGCTGCGGTGGAAGTGGGGCAGCCAGATCCTCAAATCATCACTCAGCAACTCCTCTTCCAATTCCAGGTCAGATTCGACCGATGGGTTAGGGATAGGGTCGAAAAGATCTGCCAGCGTGGTGTCCTGGTCTAGCAGGGGCAGTTCGGCTCCTGGTTCGCTGGTAAAAGTTTCTAGTTCCTGGTCGGCGAAAGTTTCTAGCTCCTGGTCAGCGAAGGTTCCTAACTCCTGATCTTCAAAAGAGCTAATTTCCTGGTCGGCGACTTCAGCGGCAAGGGCCTCCTGATAGGAGAGCAAATCTGATAAGTCGGAGGTGTCAGGGAAAAACAGATCTTCTATCGTGTCAGGCGGTTCAGCCGGAATGGGGGAAGTGTCGGGAGTGGCGATCGCCTCAATTGAGTCTTCAGGCTCAACCAACGGTTCAGGCTCGACTGGTTCTAGGAAATCCATATTTTCCAGCAGCGGATCTGGAGTCAGGGCTTCGCTTGGCTCGGCTGTGGGTTCTGATTCAGTCCAGTCTGCCAGCGTCCAGTCCGGGGATGGCGTTTCTAAGTCCGCCTCTAGATAGGAAAGGTCGCTGCCCTGCAAGCCTTCCAGGTTTGACAGGTCTGCCGTCAACTGCTGAAGGACATTCGGGTCAAGCTGAAGGTCTACTGGGGGGGAGATTCGAGATTCTTCGGTCGCTAGCAAATCTTCATCAGGAGCAGCCGTAACATAGGTATCTTCGGTGGGGGCGATCGCTCTGGCTCAACCTCTGGCTCAACCTCAACGCTCGTTGACTCCAGCAAGTCAGACAGGTTGGCAATGGTGTCGATTTCCTCTGGCAGCGCAGGCTGTGCCTGGAGCGGCGGCAAGAGTTCTGCTGTGACATCATCAGATTCATCTTCTACAGCAGGCAGCAGTTCCTCATCTGATAGAGCCATTCCCGGCACATCAGCGGCGATGCTGTCTGTTGCATCCAGTGGATCAATGAGCGGCGTATCTTCTAGAAGGTCAAGCGGAAAGTCTTCCAGGGTTGAGTCTGTTAAGGGTGAGTTGGCCGATGTCTCGGTTAATAAAACCTCTGGCGGCAACGAAGCTGTCTCGGCTGGATCGCTCAATCCGCCAAACAGTTCATCGCTCAACTCACTGCTAAGGAAAGCATCATCGGACAGATCAATGGACTGCTCACTGCTCTCGCTGATCGAATCTCCTTCATGAACTAAGTCTCCGGGAATGTTAGCCTCCTGGACTGGCTCTGGCGAAGTGGCGATCGGTTCAATGCCCAGATCAGCCGCCAATTCACTGGCTGACAGATCGGTGAGGCGAGTCTCAGATTGTTCATTGGCGGTGGCTCCGCCCAATCCAAAGATACTCTGATACAGGTCGTCGAGCTGATTGTATAGGTTATCAGGTGAGGCGACAGGCGTAGCAGACAGGGTTGCTGACTCCGTTGGGGGCAAGTCAATCTCGTCTTCGTCAGGGGGTTCTGGGGCGATCGCAGATTCCAACATGACGGGCGTTGGCTCCGCGTCCCGAGCAGGTTCTTCGTGCAGTTCGACGCTAAGCTGATTCAGCAAATCAAGGGCGGAATCCAGATCGGCAATTTGTGGTTCTGTTGAGGTTGGAGAAGCCGAGCCAGTAATGTTGGCGGCAGGGGGTTCCTCAAACGGGAGGTCAAACGGATCGTCCTGCTGAAATAGAGCAATATCCTCTTCCAATGACGAGGGCGAAGAGATTCCCGCTTCGGTAAGCTGAAAATCATCGCTAACCTGGAATGCCGTAACGTCATCATCTGCGTCAGCAGGAGCCTCTAGAGGCAAATCGTCTAGCTCAAAGGTGAGTAAATCTAGATCTTCTAAATCAGACTCGGTGACAGGAGCAACAGGAGCAGGCATAGAGTCTTCTATGTTGGTCTGCTCGGATGTGCTGTTCTGCTCGGATGCGGCAATAGGGGCGATCGCATTTAGCTCATTTAACAGCGTATCGATTTCAGCATCCGTCACCTGGCTAGTTGCTGATGGCTCTTCGACTGCCTGATCAGGTTGAACAGGCGTAGTTTCGGCTGGGCTGGTTGCAGTTGTTCCAGGTGTGGTGGGGCGATCGCCTTGCAAGGTTGGGCGCGGCTCCCAGTCTGAAGTTTGAATTGAAGACTGAAGATAAGAAGACGCTCCTCGGCCCAACTCCTCAGCCAGACGATTCATCAGAGCGGCAAACATGGCTTCACCCTGCTGACCCAGGCTGTGCATTCGGTCAAGCCCCTGCCCCAGAGATTCCTGGTAGCTCTTCACACTGTCCTGAAGGGAATCAAACACAACCCTGAGGGTGGTGTCCAGCTTGAGAATCAGTTGGTCTGACTGAGTTTGAATCATCTGTAGCTGCTTCAGGCGCTCGGCTGGAGTCAACAAGGACTGAGAAGATTCTGTTCGCAAGTCATTTTCTGGCTCAGATGCCGCTCTCAAGACTCGTTCTGGCGCTTGAGATTCCAGTCCGGCTACCATTTGCGCGACCTGCCCCGATAGGTCTTCACGCAAACGCGCTGTCAAAGATTGAAAAAATTCGGCCGTCAACCGCTGATCGGCTTGGGGCAGGGCATACTGCTGTCGCTCCGCTTCAAGCTGTTTGATTTCTTGAATCAGGCTGTCTCGCCGCTGGTTCATCTCATCTAAATCTGACCGCAACGGCTGCATGACATTTGCCCGCAGATAGTTCATCTCCTCTAAGACAGCCTGCAAAACCTGCTGCGCTGACTCTACGGCTGCACCCTGTCCGGGCTGCGGCTCTCGGCTCAAGCCTGATGGCATCGACGAGCCATAGGCAATCAAATCGCTGCCTGGACTGTTTGGCTCAAACTCTGACGCAGAAACCTGTTGTTGAAGAGAAACTAGATAGTTTCGAGTTTGCTCTAAAACTTGACGTTGTTGGGTTGCATCTCCAGACATGACCCAGGGCAACCGAGGACTGGCTTTACCCAACACACTATCAATATCATTAATCAGCGCTTGAATTTGAGCTTTTTGAGGAGTCACAATAAAATCCCTGACTAAAACGATGCAGGTCGGTAGGAGCCAAAACAGGGCTACTGCTACTGCCTTAAATATTAGTACTTGATCTCTCAGAAGTAGCGGTGAAGCGACTCTGAAGAGGAATGGACTGTCGAATTTGCTGAAAGACTTTTTGCTTCTTCAGTCAAATTGATCAAATCGAGTTGCTGACGTAACTTGACTTAACACCGCCTCAATTCTAAGGAAATGAAGTTTAGTTTGTGAGGAGTTGCAGTCCATCGTTACTCAGTTTATATCTAGCTTCTAAAAACAGGTACTAGGAGCAGAAAATTCAACACATTTTTCACCTATTTTCACCTGAAGATCTTAATGGGGCTACCGCTTGTATAGCTGTATATCAAAGATGCACGGTACTGAAGATGTTAACTGATGACTCAGCTTAAAGAGAACTGGTATAAGTTCTATCTCTTCCCAGGAGGTGAGCTTCGTTATTTGTTCAAATAAGCTAAACAACTTCTGAAGAAATTGCCAACTGGGGTAGAGCTATCAAATTCTTGTAAAATTATGTTAACTTAGCGCCACAGTCGTGATTTGCCAAAGACTCTGCCATGATCTCTCGTCGCGTTCTGCTTCGTTTCCTCTTGATTTGCTGCTTTACTCTAGTCACTTTATTTAGCGCTACGCCATCTGCCCTGGCTTTGGGTGGAGCGCAGCCGCCGCTCGATCAGCCCGCCCCAGATTTTACTTTGCCGACCAACACGGGTGATGGCGAAATTTCACTGTCGGACTATCGAGGGCAATGGGTTGTTGTTTACTTCTACCCCAAAGATTTCACCTCCGGATGTACCTTAGAAGCGCGGCGGTTTCAGCAAGACCTGCCCAAATATCGGGACAGAAACACGCAGATTCTAGGCATTAGCGCCGATGATGTCGATTCTCATGCCGAGTTTTGTGATGCTGAGGGGCTGAGGTTCCCGCTGCTGGCTGATGTAGATGGCGCGGTGAGTAAAGCATACGGTTCCTGGCTAGGCTACGTTTCGCTGCGACATACCTACCTGATTGATCCGGAGGGCATTTTGCGGGAGCGTTACATTGGCGTGAATCCAGCGATTCACAGTGCCGAGGTGTTGACCCGGCTGGATGAGCTACAGGGACTTGCTTCTGCGGCTGCTTGATATCGGTCTTTTACCATCTCTTACAGGATCTTTATAAGAGCCTAAGCTTCTTTCACAGAGGGTTGCCCAAATTCTATGGGTCTGATAGGAACGGAGGGCGGGCGATTTGGGCTTGAGTAAGCCGTTGCTGAAGGGAATTCCAGTCAGATTGTTCAACTTGAGTGATCAACTGGTCAAGCTGGTGACGGTAGGCGTGGAGCGATCGCACCACTTCATCCCGGTTGAATTCAGCCATCATTCTACCTAGCTCTGGGTTGCCGCCACCGACTCGGCTAGTGTCTCGAAAGCCAGAACTAGCAAGGGACTGAGCCAGATTTAAAATCTCTGGACTGGACTCACTCAAGCAAGCGGCGATCAAACTGGCGCTGACCATCACGGGGAGGTGAGAAATCCAGGCAACTGCGCGATCGTGTGCCTCAGGGGAGCAGTAATAAATTTGAGACTGGAGCGATCGCACCAGTTCTGCCACCGTTTCCACGGCCGTTGCGGGAGTACTATCTGTTGGCGTGAGTACGTAAGGTTTACCGACAAACAAACCGGATAGAGCTGCATCTAAACCGCTTTCGGCGGTGCCTGCCATCGGGTGTCCGCCGACAAAATTCTGCCATTGGGGAGCGATCGCCCTCACCACCGCACCCTTCACCGAACCTACGTCCGTCAAAATGGCGTTAGGAGCAAGGTGAGGGAGTAGCTGCGTCACGGTAGACTCAATTGCCCCCAGGGGTGTGCAAAGAAAAATTATGTCTGCTTTTGCCATTAGGGATAGGTCAGTGCTGGCGTAGTTGACGATGCAGCGGCGATCGCCTGCTTACAGGTGTCAGGGCGGCGACTGACCCCAAAATAGTGTGCTGCTGTCGCAAATCTAATGCTAGCGATCCGCCAATCAGTCCCAGTCCAACAATGCCAATATTCATTACCCATCAAATTCAGTAGGATGTATCCCATCTTTGCATTCTTATAGTGGTAGCCATATTGATTAGGACATTTTGGTAGTGCGGCAGAGCCACATTACCAAAATGTCCATGTCCTAATCTCAGTAGATCGAAGACAGATTTATTTTGTCTCCGATCCGCCCTCACCCTGAATCCTCCCAAGTTTGGGCTACTGTGTACACACAAGTCCTCTCAGCCCCCTTAAATCCCCATTCTGGGGGACTTTGAGCTACTGAAAATTCCTGCTGCACACGGTTCGGAAGTCCCA
>JAAUQZ010000044.1 GCA_012033355.1 Leptolyngbyaceae cyanobacterium RM1_406_9
ATGAGGGATGAGGGATGAGGGATGGAGGGGATGAAGGGATGAGGGGGGGAAGGGGATGCTTCCTTAGGCTTGGCCCCTGGCCCCCACAGTCCCTTAAATAAAAGCTATGCACTTCTCAAAGCCACGATGGGGTCAAGGCGGGCGGCCTGTCGGGCGGGGACTACGCCAAAGAAAAGGCCGATGCTGCCTGAGACTCCGACGGCGACAGCAACGGCAGTGACAGAAATTCCAGGTTGGAAGGGTGTAGCCAATCCAATCAGCAATGCACCGCCGACTCCGATGCCTGTTCCTACAATGCCGCCAACTGCCGAGAGAATCACCGCTTCGATCATGAACTGCACTAGAATATCCTGCTGAGAAGCGCCGATCGCCTTCCGTAAGCCGATTTCTTGAGTCCGCTCTTTGACGGAGACGAGCATGATGTTCATGATGCCAATGCCGCCGACGAAGAGAGAGATTCCTGCGATCGCCGCCAGCAAAATGGTCAGCGCTCCGGTAATGGTGCCTGTGATTTCCAACAAATCTTTTTGGCTATTGATTACAAAGTCGTCTTCATCGGTGATCTGGTGCCGCAGCCGCAGCAGATTCGTAATTTGGAACTCAGCCGCTCTGATATTGCTTTCGTTATTCACTGAAACCGCAATGTAGGTTAGCTCAATGCCGTAGGGTGACGTTTGCCCAACCAGCCGACGCGACATCGTAATGAGCGGCACCAGCACCGAGTCGTCATAATTCAAACCCAGATTTGAGCCTTTTTCGTCCAGTACTCCAATTACTTGAAAGCTATTGTTTTTGATCCGAATGTTTTGCCCAATCGGGTCCTGGTTGACAAATAGCCGTTCTGCCATTTGCTGCCCAATCACCGCAACCTGGCTGCTGCGCTGCATATCTAACTCGGTAAAAAATCGCCCTTGCGCCAGGTCAAAATTTCTCACTTCTGGAAAAGATGGCGTAGTGCCGACGATGGTGGCGTTAGTACTGCGGTTGCCCTGCGTCACTAACCCAGCGTCGTTAAACTCTGGCGCAACCCCCTGCACGGAGGCAACTTGTTCGGCGATCGCCTCTGCATCATCTAACACCAGTGTTTTGGGCTGATTGAAGCTGGCTCGCTGAGACTCTGGCGTTCCCGGTAGCACAAACAAAACATTTGGTCCGAGTCCTTCAATTTGACCGGAGACAAAGGTTTGTGCGCCTTCACCCAGACCCACCATCGCAATCACAGAAGCATTGCCGATCACAATTCCGAGCATGGTAAGTCCACTGCGAAGCTTGTTTGCGGTGAGGGTTTTGAGCGCCATTTTGAGGCTTTCGGTGATGTTCATGGGGGGGTGTGGGGTGTGGGGTGTAGGGAATGGGGATTAGGGGTTGGGGGATCGGTAGGATTGGGCATTAGCAGAGCGAAGCTCCTCAAACTCTACCCCACTCCCCACACCCCCCCTCCCTACTCCCCTACTCCTCCTGGTCTTGACCAAAATTAAGGTTCTCTAAATTTTGTCCGGGAGGGAGGTCGATGAAGATGCGATCGCCTTCTTCAATGCCTTCTAAAATTTGAGTTTGGTTGCCGATTTGAGAGCCGATGGTAACGGGCTTAAATCGGGCGCGATTGTTTTCATCAGGCACGAGAACGCCTTCCTGTCCATCCTGGGTGACGATCGCCACCGTCGGCACCACCAGCGCATCGCTCAATTCGTCGCCGATGAATTCTACATCGACATTCATGCCGGAGCGCAGCTTGTCTTCCCCGGTTTCCAGGTCGATTCGCACCTGAAACGAAGTTACGTTTTGCTCCACGACCGCTTCTGGTGCGACGAGCTTGACCCGTCCTTCAAACACCTGGTCGGGGTAAGCGTCTGCTTTGATTTCTACGGGTTGTCCGACGCTAATCTGGTTGATGTCTACTTCGGGCACTTCCGCCAGAATTTCGAGTCCAGTGCGATCGCCACAATTGCGGTCGAAGTTGCAGAACTCACTTCGGAAGCAGAAGTTGCAGGCGCAACAAAGGAACCCGGTGTTGCATATTTCTGCGTCACAATGCCCGAAAATGGTGCACGAATGTAGGTGTCTTCCAACCTGACTTGAACCGCTTGCAGGTTTGCCTGAGCCTCCGCAAGCTGGGCCTCCGCTTCCTCAATGTCTTGAGGGCGACTGCCACTCCTTTGAAGCTGTAGTGTTTCTCGCGCCTCTTGCAAACTGGCTCGGTTTTGCGCCAGGGTTGCCCTGGCCGTCTCCGCTTCATTCAACACCTGATCGAGATCGTCATTAGAAATCGCCCCGTCAGCCTCTAGCTGGCGGTTGCGCCGAACTCGCTCCTCTGCCAAGTTGACCCGGGACTGGGCTTCTTCTATCCGCGCTTCTGCCTGAGCAACACTTGCCGCAGCCTGAGCAATTTCTTCTGGTCGGTTGCCTGCTCTAATCTCAGAAAGGTTAGCTCTCGATTGGGCGACTCTAGCTTGGGCCTGGGCCAGTTCTGCTTCGACGGTTTCGCTTTCCATTCGGGCAATCATCTGTCCCTGGGTGACGCGATCGCCCTGCTCTACATACAGTTCAGCCAACAGGCCCGTTTCCTTAGGGCTAAGGTTAACCGTTTGCACAGGCTGCACCGTTCCGCTGGCGCTAATCCGAATTGTCACCGCCTCAGACTCTACTGGAACGGTCAGCGTTGAAATATCTGGCACCGCAGCCTGCTGCTGAATCACCAGAAAAGAAACTGCGCCAGTTCCAACTAAACCAGCCGCAATCAGCCCCAGCACCCAGGGAGCGGGCGGGCGAATTTTGCCGATTAAGGGAAGTTCCATAGCCATAAAAGAAAAAATGGGGAAAGGGAAATGAGCAAAAAACAAGGTAAGAATTAGACTCTAAAGTTTGGGTTCTGGCGTTTCTGTCCTCGGCGATTTGCTTACAGGAATCGGTAGTAGCTCTGAACTAGAAGTCAAATGAGGCTGCCCAGTAGACAGCCGCTCTGTCAGCCGTTGTTGTTCTTGTTGCCATCGCTGATCCAGTAGGGGCATCTCTTTTTCTAGAAATGCGTGCATATCATGCATTTCTTGCAAGCGTTGCCGCAACTGGGGCGGCTGATCGGACAGCAGATTAAGCCCTCGCTCGGCCAGTTGACGAAATGCTGTAATTTGGGTCATTCGCTGCTGGGTCAACTGCGACCAGGCATGAGGCTTAATTTGAAAATAGTCACGTCTCTGTCCTGGCAAACTAACCCGCTCAATCAGACTAATTTGAATCAGTAAGCGAGTCATAGTGCTAATCGAACCCTTGCTAGCCTGCAAAACCTCAACTAGGTCACCCATAGACTGATGTGGCGGATTTGCAATCAGCAGCCAGCCAAAAATCCGTCCTGCCATCCGAGGCAAGCCTACTGCCTCAAACATCAGCCCTACTTCTTCGACAAAGTGGCTTAACCCAATCCGTTCCTTTTGTTCAATCCGTCTACTGTCCAATTCTGCTGCTGTCGAGGCTATCAAGTATGCTTTAACCTTATTTACATTATAGATCAGTAGATTCTGAATGTTCAGTACTTACTGAACAAGGTGGATAGGTTGAGTGGGTTGACCTGACCAAGCCGTAAGATTTGGTTCTAGAACTACATCTACCGTAGACTCGTCTGCGCGATCGCACCTCACCCGTCTGACCAGTTCTGTGGAGTGATTTCCCAGTCAAGACAGCACCTCTACGTTACGATCGCTTTAATTTTCATTGAAAGAGGTCTCCAACTGAATGAACTCAATTTTATTCAAACAAAAAGCGATTCTGTCTCCGATCATTTCTGTCAATTTTTTTTGTCAGATTCATGCAACTTGATCTGAGCGTTTGGTATGTTTGAGGTGAGTAATACAAACGCACTAGCGATCGCTCTAAAAGCTTAAAACGCAGCATGAGAGCCAGAATTGAGAATCAGGTTTTGTTTTTGCACCCCGAAGATGTACCGCCCTACAAAAAGAAAGGCTCTGTGGTGAGAAATACATACTTTTGGGCACTGAGGGCGATCGCCGCTCAAGCCCTCTTTGATCACGAATGGGAATATGAATCAGAAGTTTGGCTGGCGCTCCAGCGAATGCTGCTATCTTTCAGCGAATCGGGCTACCTGGGCCTAAGTGAAACAATTCTAGAATTCCCTACGACCAGGGAGAAATTCCAGCCGTGCTGCGTCCTGTGGCGACTTGGGAAGAGAGGGAATAAGAGGGGCTAGGGGCTAGGGAAAGAAGGTATTTTATTCCTCCGCCTTCCGCCCTCCGCCTTCCGCCTTCCGCCCTCCATCCTCCTCCCTTCCTAAAGCCCCCCCCTACGCTAAGCTAATTGAGCGGCTGAAATCGGCTGCCTGCTTAACATTCGTAAGTTTTTCTAAACAACGCTTCACAAATGATCGCAAGTCCTCCCCGTACCATCCGCATTGGTTCCCGTAAGAGCCAGCTAGCCCTCGTTCAAACCTATTGGGTGCAAGAGCATCTACAGAAAGCCTTTCCCGACCGAACCTTTGAAGTTCATACCATGAGTACTCATGGTGACAAGATTTTGGATGTGGCGCTTGCCAAAATTGGGGATAAAGGGCTGTTTACCAAAGAGCTAGAAGTGGGGATGCTTCAGGGAGAAATTGACTTTGCGGTTCACTCTCTCAAAGATTTGCCAACCCACCTGCCCGAAGGTTTGGTGCTGGGCTGCGTCACTGAGCGAGAAGATCCGGCTGATGCGCTGGTGGTCCACGCTGATTATCAGGATAGGCAAATCGACACGCTGCCCAAAGGCGCGGTGATCGGCACTTCGTCCCTGCGGCGACTGGCTCAACTGCGCCATCACTATCCGCATCTCACTTTTAAGGATATTCGCGGCAATCTAAATACTCGCTTAGGCAAACTGGATGCAGGCGAGTATGACGGAATTATTTTGGCCGTAGCAGGGCTGCAACGATTGGGAATGGGCGATCGCATTCATCAAGCCCTGCCCCCCGAAGTTTCCCTTCACGCAGTCGGGCAGGGTGCCCTGGGAATTGAGTGTCGCGCCGAAGACAGCGAAATCCTATCGCTGCTGAAGGCTTTAGAACACCCGCCTACGGCTTGCCGCTGCTATGCCGAACGCGCCTTTTTACGTGAGCTAGAAGGGGGTTGTCAGGTTCCAATCGGCGTAAACACCAGTCTGCAAGGCGATGCCTTGACTTTAACGGGCATTGTCGCCAGCCTGGACGGGCAAACCCTGGTCAAAGATACCCTGACGGGCACATCTGACCGGGCAGAGCAATTGGGCATTGATCTGGCACATCGACTAAAGCAGCAAGGCGCACAGAAGATTCTGGATGAAATTTTTGCCCAAATCCAGCGGCATTAGTAGCGCATCCAAAACGCTACGCACTCAAGCAGCCTGCCAACTCACTATGCACCCTTATCAAATGTTTCAACGACTGCTTAAACTTGGGTGTGGGTTGGCAGGAGTGGCGATCGCCCTTCTCTTAATTCCACCATCAGCACTCGCTGATGGTGGCACATCCCCGGAGTTTTATCCTCAAGACCTGCTTCAGAGTGCGCTGGAGTGGATTGATAGCTTAGGTGTGTTGGGCGGACTGGTATTTATTGCTCTTTACATTGTGGCAACTGTCGCCTTTCTTCCCGGTTCGGTTCTGACCCTGGGGGCAGGCGTGGTGTTTGGCGTGGTGCTGGGAGCAATCTACGTATTTATTGGGGCAACGCTGGGGGCGATCGCAGCATTTCTAATTGGGCGCTACTGGGCACGGGACTGGATTAGCCAAAAGATTGCAGGCAACCAAAAGTTTGCCGCGATTGATCAGGCTGTTGCTGCAGAAGGCTTAAAAATTGTTCTGCTAACCCGACTTTCCCCGATTTTCCCGTTTAACGTATTGAACTATGCGTTTGGAATTACGGGCGTTTCGCTAAAAGATTATGTGTTGGGGGCGGTCGGGATGATCCCCGGTACAGTTTTGTACGTTTACATCGGTTCCCTGGCAGGCAACCTTGCTCAAATTGGGGCAGAAAATCAGCCTGCTCATCTGGGTATCCAATGGACGATTCGGATCGTTGGGTTTGTCGCGACCGTTGCTGTCACCGTTTACGTAACTTACCTTGCCCGCAAAGCATTAGCAGAAACCCTACAGTAGGGGCAATTTAAGGCTTTTACCGTTGGGAAGATGCCGCACTTTTCGTCTGCCTCTTTGGAAAGATGACAGTCCCCAGGAGACTCACGGATACTGTCATCTTTAATCAAAGTATTTTGTCCGAGGCATTACTCTGAGTTTTGCGGCAGTCCCCCCACGATGAGAACTTTGTCGATTGTCTCTACTCGCTTTGTCCAGGTTGCTACCGTTGTCACCGCTAGAGTTGCAGAACTTCTGTGTGCCCCAATTTTTGTGACGAATGACCAGGGTACGATTCTCGCCAGCAGCGATCCCCACTGGGTGGGGCTTTACTTCGATTGGAACGAGCAAAGAACTGCGGGTCAATATCTCCGTATTCCTCTCCACTACGATACGCAGGTGGGAGAAGTCATTGTCGGGGAATCCCTCAATCGAGAACCGATTTCCCCTTGACTGGCTCAAGCTTTAGTGGAGCTAGTGATCAACCAGGCTGCCATCCTGGATCAGTTGCCCAACCAGCAGAAATTTAAGAATCAGCTAATTTACGATTTGCTGCATGGTCGCGTTCAAGATGAAGTTGCCTTGCGTCAAGCTAAGGATTTGGGAATGGATTTGTCACCTCCCCGGGCGGTGATTCTGGTTGATGCGACAGATTATGTGTCTCGGTTGGCAGTCAGGGAAGCATCTAGTGAGACAGACAAACGGCGACGCACCCAGTTAGTCATTGGAAGCATTGTCAGTTTTTTCCACCTGCCAAATGATACGATTTGCGCTGACTTAAGCGGAGGCGAGGTGGCCGTCCTAAAAGCTAGCGACACCAAAAATTTAGGCAGTTGGGCGAGGAATGGTGATTCTGATCTTTCAACTAGCTCTTCCTGGGCAAATTTGACGGCACTGAGGCGAGCGGCGGATGCGTTGCTGTCGCGGCTGCGAAGCGATACAGGTGGGTCCTCAATTAATTTGGGAATTGGTCGCTACCATCCAGGAATTCGGGGATTGGCACAGTCTTATCAGGACGCTCAAGCGGCTTTGTCGTTGGGTAGCCGCTTGCAGGGGCAAAATCGGGTTCATTGCCTGGGGCGCTTGGGGGTCGCAGCCTTTGTTGGAGTTGCCGACGAAGCGACGAAAATTGACTTGGCGAAATATTTGCTGAGTCCGCTAGATCATGAGCCAGACTTGCTGACGACGCTAGATGTTTTCTTTGCTGAAGACTGTTGCCCATCCTCAACGGCGAAGCGGCTTTCGATTCATCGCAATACGCTCAGCTATCGCCTGGGTAAGGTAGCTTCACTGACAGGGCTTGACCCCCATCGGTTTGATGATGCGGTGCAGATGCGGCTGTGTTTGCTGTTGCGATCGCTGCGATCGCAATCGATCAAGATATAGGTTCACCCAAAGTTTACATCGGGAGTTGGAGGCGATCGCCACAGTTCTCCCCTAGAATACTCATGCGACAGGTTGTGACTTATGGCAGGAAAGATAGAAACCTGCACTCATCCCGTCTATTAACTTGCGAAGGATGCATATAGGGAATTGAACTGAATGGTGGAGACAACACAAAGCCCAGTCCGTAACTCAGTCCTTCAGGAAGACCCGCTGTGGTTTAAGGATGCCATCATTTACGAGGTGCCCGTCCGCGCCTTCGCCGACAGCAACGCCGACGGCATCGGTGACTTTCGAGGTCTAACCGAGAAGCTAGATTACCTGCAAGATTTGGGAGTGACTGCCGTTTGGGTGTTGCCCTTCTTTCCTTCACCACTGCGAGATGACGGCTATGACATTTCTAACTACACCAGCGTCAACTCTATTTATGGCAACCTGGACGACTTCAAAGAATTTCTCGCCGCCGCCCATCAGCGGGGCATTCGGGTCATCATTGAGCTAATCGTCAACCACACGTCTGACCAGCATCCCTGGTTTCAGCGGGCCCGCAGATCCCCCAAGGGCAGCGTCGAACGTGATTTTTACGTCTGGAGTGACACCCCAGAAAAATATCAAGAAGCCCGGATCATTTTCCAGGACTTTGAAACCTCAAACTGGGCCTGGGACCCAATCGCTAAAGCCTACTACTGGCATCGCTTCTATTCACACCAACCGGATTTGAACTACGACAATCCGGCTGTCCGGCAAGCAGTGTTTGAAGTTCTCGACTTTTGGCTTGAGATGGGGGTGGACGGCTTGCGAATGGATGCCGTGCCCTACCTTTACGAGCGGGAAGGCACCAACTGTGAAAACCTGTCCGAAACCCATAACTTTCTCAAACAGCTGCGGCAGCAGGTTGACGCAAAGTTTCCAAACCGGATGCTGCTAGCTGAGGCGAACCAGTGGCCCGAAGATGCTGCCGCCTATTACGGTAACGGCGACGAGTGCCACATGAACTTCCATTTTCCGCTGATGCCTCGTCTGTTTATGGCGCTGCGGATGGAAGACAGCTTTCCAATTTTTGACATCCTTCAACAGACTCCCTCCATCCCCGATAACTGCCAGTGGGCGCTATTTTTACGCAACCACGATGAGCTAACGCTGGAAATGGTGACGGATGAAGACCGTGACTATATGTATCGGGTTTATGCCCAGGACCCAGAGATGCGGGTGAATCTGGGAATTCGTCGCCGTTTGGCTCCGCTGTTGGGCAATAACCGCCGCCGAATTGAATTGCTCAATAGCTTGCTGTTAGCGCTGCCTGGAACGCCAGTGCTGTATTACGGCGATGAGATTGGCATGGGCGACAACGTTTATGTGGGCGATCGCAACGGGGTTCGCACTCCCATGCAGTGGAGTTCTGACCGCAATGCAGGCTTTAGCCGAGCCAATCCCCATCGCCTTTATCTGCCCGTGATCGTCGAGTCGGAATATCACTACGAAGCGGTTAACGTCGAGGCCCAGCAGGCTAACCCCAACTCTCTCTGGTATTGGATGAAGCGCCTGATTGCCACTCGCAAACGGTTTAAGGCGATGGGTCGCGGCACCTTTGAGCTATTGCATCCCGAAAACCGTAAAGTGCTGGCCTTTACCCGCACCTATGAAGATGAGCATATTCTCGTCGTTGCCAATTTGTCTCGCTTTGTCCAGACTGTAGAGCTAGACCTGAGCGCGTTTAAGGGCATGGTGCCCGTTGAGATTTTTGGACGGACTGAGTTTCCGGCGATCGCCGAGCAGCCCTACTTCCTTAGCATCGCTCCCCACACTTTCTACTGGTTTACCCTAAAAGTCCAGCCCAGTGATGCCCAGCCCGCTAAACCGCAAAGCCAACTGCCTGTTTTGGCAGTGGATGCGCCCTGGCAAAACGTGTTTGCCCAGCGAGAGCTGAGAACCACTCTAGAGTCGATTTTGCCAGACTATCTGCACCACTGCCGCTGGTATATCGGCAATGGCCGGGCCGTGCAGTCTACCCACATTGCCGAAATCGTGCCCGTGCCCTACAAAGACACAGAAGCACAGATTGTCTGGCTGGAGGTGGAATACATCCAGGGAGAACCGCAAACCTATGTCTTGCTTTTAGCCTATGCCGAGGGTGAATCAGCTCAGTATTTGCTGACCGACCAACCGCGTGCGGTCGTGGCAAAGCTGCAAATTAAAGGACAGGACGAAACCAGGATTTTGTACGATGCGATCGCCGATAAAGATTTTTTGTCTTCTCTGCTGAATGCGATCGCCCACAACCACTCCTATCGCGGCAAACTCGGCGAACTGACTGCCAGCGTCACCGACCTATTTCCTCAGTTGACCGCAACCGCCACTCAGCTTGAGCCAACGTTGTTGCGTTCAGCCCATCGCAACACCTCGATCATCTATGGGGATCACTTGATCCTGAAGCTGTTTCGCAAAATTGAAGGCGGCAACAATCCTGACCTAGAAGTGCGGCGTTTTCTCAGCGACAAAAAGCAAATTCAGCACTTTACTCGCATCGCAGGCGTACTGGAATATCGTCGCCCTAACACAGACACCATGACCGTCGGCATTTTACAGGAATACATCCTCGATGCCCGCAACACCTGGGACTATACCCTCGACAGCCTGCGCGACTATTTTGAACACATCATGGTGCAGCATTCGAGCCTGACCGAGGTGCCCGTCCCGTCGGGGTCACTATTAGAATTGCAGTCCAGCTTTGACTCAGTAGAAACCCTTGAAGACCTGGAAATTGGCAAACACCGAGATGGAGATTCGTCCACAGCTTTTTCAATGGGTTCCCGTGCTTATCCAGCTTCCTCGGAAGCCTCTCACGGCTTTGACCCATCTACCCAGCTCCTGGCTTCTCAAGTCATTGGCTCCTATCTTGCCAACGCTAAACTGCTGGGTCAGTGTACGGCTGAACTGCACCTCGCTCTAGCTTCTGATCCAGAAAATCCTGACTTTGCCCCAGAGCCATTTTCATCCTTTTACCAGCGCTCAATTTATCAATACGCGAGAAACCTATCGGGGCAAACGCTACTGTCGCTTAAGCAGCGACTCAAACTGTTACCAGCCAAATCTCAAGAGCTAGCACGGGCTTTGCTCAATCGCCAGGATCAGTTGATGAGCCAGTTTCAGCTAGTACTCAATCAAAAAATCACCGCAATGCGGACTCGCACCCACGGCGATTACCATCTGGGACAGGTGCTTTACACCGGTAAAGACTTTGTAATTATTGATTTTGAAGGAGAACCCAGCCGCAACTTGAGCGAACGGCGGATGAAGCGATCGCCCCTACGAGACGTAGCTGAGATGCTGCAATCCTTCGGCTATGCCGCTAACGTAGCCCTGCGAAATGAAATCGAGAGCGGCATCATTCGTCCTGAGATGCTGCCTGTGATGGAGCAGTGGGTGCAGTTTTGGGAGCGTTGGGTCAGTGCGGCTTTCCTCCACGCTTACCTGAAGGCAGCAGACCGTGCCAGCTTCCTACCTAAGTCTCAGCAAGAGCTACAGGTTTTGCTCGACAGCTACCTGCTTGAGAAAATGCTGTATAGCCTCAGTTGTGAACTCAACAGTCGCCCTGATTGGGTAGAGATTCCGCTTCGGCGAATTTTGTTGGAGATTGGGAACTAGGGGCGACGCACAGCTTTGCTGAACCGCCCTCACCCTAATCTACGTGAATTCGATAGCACCATTTCAGCCGCACCTCATGCAGTTGCAATCAGGCATCAGAAGCGAAAACAGTCATGAAGACCCAGTACTACACAGCCACAAGCCTTGACGGGTTCATCGCTACAGAAGATGACTCCTTAGACTGGCTGTTTCCACTTGGCAACCTGAATGATTCCAGCTACCCAGAGTTTATCGCTGAGGTAGGCGCATTGGCGATGGGATCGTCCACCTACAAGTGGATCGTGTGCAACGCCGATAAGGTGGCTGCCGAGACCGGATCATCGTGGCCTTACACTCAGCCTGTCTGGGTATTCACCAGTCGTAGACTCCGGGTAATTGAGGGTGCAGACATCCAATTCGTAAAAGGGGATGTGCGCCAAGTTCACAGTGAAATGCGGGTGGCTGCGGAAGATAAGAACATCTGGATTGTGGGGGGGGGTGACTTGGCAGGGCAGTTCCACGATGCTGGGCTTTTGGATGAGCTAATCGTCCAGATTGGGTCAGCGACCTTGGGCAGAGGTAAGCAACTGTTCCCGCGCCAGGTTCTAAGCCCAACCCTGCGTCTGGTATCGGTTCGCCAAATCGGCACCGGCATGGCTGAACTTCGTTATGAAGTGAATAGGGGCAGTACAGGCAGCACCGCCTAACAATTCGGGTGCAGCGGATTGACTGAAGCCGCTTTGGGATGCAAAGACCTCAGCAACCGCTGCCCCGAGCCTTTCTACGGAGGAATGCGTAGATCCTTGTAATACCGTTTCTACAAAAAGGGCTACAGATGGAAAGTCCCGCTTCGCGAGGAGCTTTTCCATCTGTAGCCCTAATCGGAATTGGCATAACGGACAGCAAAACAGAGGTTTGGGAACCAATTAGAGAACCTTTGCAGAGCAAAGCTCCTCAAACCTAGCCCCTAGCCCCCAACCCCCACACAGCGCTTAGCTAAGTCTGAGGTATCAATGCTAGCTCCGGTAAGCTGGCGCAGACGTTCGAGGAATTCGACTTCAGTTCTACAAACGGCAGTACCACAGCCGTATAGCTGCACTGAGGGAGCAACAAAAGCGTGGGCAGGGAACCAGGCTTGCAGATCCCAGGCGTAATATTCCAGGGTATCTAGGTTAAGGCAGGCACTGCCCAGGCTCAAGCTTTCGCAGGAGCCGTGCGAAAAGATGTGAACATGGGTCAAATTGTGGCGCTGCTGTAGCGCTTCAGTGATCTGCTGCACCCCGTCTCGCAGAGGATCGAGCAGAAGAATTTCTGCCTCTGGGAGCGCTTCCGATGCGAGTGCCTGATGGTCTTGGATGGTTGAATCAATGACAACCAGGGCTTTGGGCTTGGCGGCTGAGCAACCGCTTTGCTGAGAGTTATGACCTTGAGTACCAGCGTGTTTCCTGTCCATATCGGGTGTCATAAGATGAGAACTGCGATTGCCAGGAGAAATTGTGGCGATCGCCACAGATTTCTAATAGAGGTCCGAGGTTCATGCATCCTTCAGCAAGTGAGGGACTGCGGCAGGAGCTAAATGCCCCTAGAGCGACACAAACCTCGCCTCTATTGTTCCCAAATTTAACTACTGAAGATTACGGTTGTCGGTCGGTAAAAGGTCTGATAAATGTCTGATGCAGGTCTGGCAGAGTCCGGGTAAAAGTGCGGTAATATACATAAATACCTACCAAGCGGATCTCGTTCAAGGTCAGGCAAAACCTAAAATGTCGATAAAAACCCTGATTTTGGGTGGTGCGGAAATTACCGACATCGCTCAAGATTGAGAGGAGTTTCTGGGTTTTGTACTGGAATAGCCCTTTCCCTTCTAACCTGTCTCTCTCAGCAAAGCATCCTGTAACTTTTATGGCGGCTTGACTTCGAGAAGGTATTGCTTCAAAGCGCTTCTCTAACAACTTGCTAAAAGTCAGATTCTTCCTTAGCCCTGTTTGTCTTTAACTCACATTAAATCGAACCTTGCCCTTAAACACTAAAGTTTGATGACAGTTGACGAAGCGTTAGACCAAGTTGAGCGGCTTTTAGAGCAAGGACGCTTGACAAGAGTTCAAGAACTGGTGTTTCGACAGTCCTGGGTTGGGCAGTCTTACATGGAGATTGCCAAAGCCTCCGGGTATGACTTTGGCTACATCAAAGATACAGGCTCCAGGCTGTGGCAGATGCTTTCGGATGCGCTGGGGCAAAAAGTTACAAAACACAACTTTCAGAGTGCGCTAAAGCGATCGCAGCGCCAGGATGAAGACCTCGAAATAAAAAACGGGGTAGGTCTGACCTACCCCAACCTGGCTGCACTAGAACCCAATTTGCCTGCTCCACCCAAAACCGATTGGGGCGAAGCGCTTAACATTTCCGTGTTTTATGGTCGCGAGTCCGAATTGCGGCGGCTAGAAAACTGGATTTTGGGAGACGCAGCCACAGAAGGACAGCGCTCTAGCCTCGTTGCCATTTTAGGACTGGGTGGTGTCGGCAAAACCGCTCTGTCAGTGAAGCTGGCGCAACAGCTAGCAGCCGCGCAGGCGGATGGGTTTGAGTATGTGATTTGGCGATCGCTCCGCAACGCTCCCCCCCTACGCGAACTGCTGCAAGCGCTCATCCAATTCTTTTCTGACCATCAAGAAGTCAACTTAGCAGATACCGCTGAGGGACAGCTTTCACAACTGCTTCCCTATCTCCAGCAGCATCGCTGTCTCGTCGTACTGGACAACCTCGACACCGTTTTGCGGGGAGAAACTGACAGCGATCTGCGCCAGCGTCCGAGCCGCTACCGGGTTGGCTATGAAGACTATGGCGAACTGTTGCAGCGAGTGGGTGAAGTTGCCCATCAAAGCTGTCTGGTGATTACCAGTCGCGAAAAGCCGCCCGAAATTGCCTACCTTGAAGGTGACATTCTGCCTGTGCGGGTGCTTCAGTTGGGGGGGCTAGACGAAGCAGCAGGACAAAAAATTCTTCAGGCTAAAGGGCTAAAGGGGTCGCCGGATGACACGAGCAGGTTGGTGGAGTGCTATCGCGGCAATCCGCTTGCTCTGAAAATCGCCGCCACCTCGATCAAAGATTCCCTATCGGGCAACATTGCCGAATTTTTGACTCAGGGCAATATCGTTTTTGATGGCATTCGCGACCTGCTAGCCCACCAGATCAACAGGCTGTCTGCCCTGGAGCTTCAGGTGATGTACTGGCTGGCGATTAACCGAGAACCGACCTCGCTGGGAGAGCTTCAGGCAGACCTCGTGCCTCAAATTCCGCAGGCAAGACTAGCGGCGGTTTTAGAACTGTTGCAGCAGCGATCGCTCATCGAAAGCTCACCCACCTTTGCTGAGCCAGAACGGTCAAGCTTTACCCAGCAGCCCGTCGTGATGGAGTACATGACCGACGAGTTGATTGAGCAGGTGAATCGGGCGATCGCCAGAACCGAAGTCAATCTACTGAACCGCTACGCCCTGATCAAAGCACAGTCCAAAGATTACGTCCGCCATAGCCAGACCCGAATGATTTTGCAGCCGCTGATTGACCGTCTGGTTGCCCACTACGGCAGCAGGCAAGATGTGGCAGACCAATTACAGCAAATGGTGCTAGCGCTGCGGCAGCACGGTTCGCCCGTCGGATATCTCGGTGGCAACGTGCTTAACCTGTTGAGCCAGCTTCAGGTGAGTTTAACGGGAACAGATTTTTCTGGTCTCAGCATTTGGCAAGCCTATCTGCCCGCCACTAACCTCAGCCAGGTTAACTTCGCCCGATCGGATTTATCCAAATCTGTGTTTGCAGAAACCTTTGGCGGCGTGATTTCTGTCGCCTTTAGCCCAGATGGGCAGCAGCTTGCCACCAGTGACACCAGTGGCGAAATTCATCTCTGGCACATTGCTACGGGCAAACAGTTACTCATTTGCAGTGGTCACGCTCACTGGACGTGGGCACTCGCTTTTAGCCCTGATGGTGAGTTTTTGGCGAGTGCCAGTGATGACTATCTGGTGAAGCTGTGGGAGGTTAAAACTGGGGAATGCCTCAAGACTTTTCGGGGACATACCTACTCGGTAAATGCGATCGCCTTTAGCCCCAACGGACAGCAAATCGCCACCTCCAGCCAGGATGCGACCATTCGCATTTGGGACGTGAGTGCCCCCGTTAATCGCCTTCAGGTTGACACCGACAAAAGCTTGCTGGGCATTGTCGATGAGTGCGTTCGGATTCTGACCGACCACGAAAGCCGGGTCTGGTCAATTGCTTTCAGCCCAGACGGAGAAACGCTGGTTAGCGGCTCTGAAGATAAAACGATCAGGCTGTGGAACGCTAGAACCGGCGAATGTCAGCAAACTCTCCAGGGGCACACCAACTGGATTAAATCTATCGCTATTAGCCCAGACGGACGCTTAGTTGCCAGTGGCAGTTTCGACCAAACGGTAAAACTGTGGGATGCTGAAACGGGCAACTGTCTCACCACACTGCAAGCCCACTCCAGCACAGTCACTTCGATTGCCTTTAGTCCTGATGGTCAAAAGCTAGTCAGCAGCAGCTATGACCAAACCATCAAACTGTGGGATATCACAACGGGGCGGTGCATTAGAACGCTCCAGGGTCACAGCAACCGCGTTTGGTCAGTTGCCTTTAGCCCTAATGGACGATTGCTTGCCAGTGGCGGTGATGACCACGCGGCGAAACTGTGGGATGTTGAAACCGGGCAGTGTACCAAAACCTGGAAAGGGCATACCAATGCCATTTTGTCTCTGAGCCTGAATGCAGCCCAGTCTGTTGTAGCGGCTGGTCATGAAGATCAGACTGTTAAGCTGTGGAATCTGAAGACGGGACAAATTTACAAAATTTTACAGGGGCATACCAATCGTGTCTGGTCCGTTGCCTTTTCCCCTGTGCCAATTAACCTCTACCCAAAATCAGAGCAAGACCCCAAGATCATCCTGGCCAGCGGCAGCGCCGATCGCACCATTAAACTTTGGAACTGGCAAACTGGCCAATGTTTGCAAACCTTGAAAGGACATACAAGCTGGGTGTGGGCGATCGCCTTTAGCCCCAACGGACAACTGCTAGCCAGCGGCAGCTATGATCAAACCGTCCGCCTCTGGGAAGTGCAGACGGGCAAATGTATCAGCGTCATGCAGGGTCACGTTGCCCCCGTCACATCTGTAAACATCAGTCACGATTTGCGCTGGTTAGTGAGTTCTGGTTTCGATCGCACCCTGCGAGTCTGGGATATCGAAACAGGTCAATGTGTTCACATCCTGCGAGAACATACAAACACAGTTTGGTCAGGAGACTTTAGCCCTGACGGACAGCAGTTTGCAAGCTGTAGCTATGACCTGACCATCAAAATTTGGGATACTTCCGCCTGGAACTGTATCTCCACACTCCAGGGACACACGGCACCCGTCATTGCCGTTGCGTTTAGCGCCACAGGTGAACTGGCTAGCGGCAGTTTTGACCAGACCATCAAACTGTGGGATGTCTCTACCAAAACCTGCACACAAACCCTACAAGGACACACCAACCTGGTTTCTTCACTGGTGTTTACCCCCTATTCGTCCCTCTCCAGAGCAATTTTGGAGGATGAAAGCCCTGAACTTACAGAATCTATTCTAATCAGTGGCAGCTTTGACGAACGAATCAAACTGTGGAACGTCAAAACGACCCAATGCCTGCAAACCCTGAGAGCCGCTCGACCCTATGAAGGCATGATCATTACGGATGCAGTCGGCATAACAGAAGCCCAAAGAGCAACCCTCAAAGCGCTTGGAGCAGTAGAATGACTATACTTTCTGGTCAAGAGGATAAAGGTGAAGGGGAAAGGGCGATCGCTCACCCTTTCCCCTTCACCTTTTACCAGGAAGTATTGGCACCCCTCTACGGCATCTGACAAAGCTGCTGCATCTTCAGTTGTTGGAGGTTTTCATTTGCAGTGAGGCTGTATTGGTAGTGACGTTCCTCCAGCCAAACTCGCACTTCATGCTCAGAGACCTGCTCAATAGATTGCCCCGTCGTAGGATTGTAGGCATTCCAAACCATCTCTCCGGCTGCATTGCGAGTCTGCCAAACCTGTGGCTCAGTCGAAACTCTAAGATGCGCTAGCATTGTCCGCCACAGACTATTCAGTTTTTCGCCAAACTTAGGGCGTTTACCGTTGGGTGACTGACGAGAAATGAGTTCTACATCTTGGTATTCCCGCCAAGTCATAGATGGCTTAATGGACGGCTTCATTCCGTTCCCTCCTTACATCGCTTTGGATACTCCTAGCTTACAAAACTGTTACAAAAGCTACAAAAAGCGCCTTTCATCCTTACCATGAAAAGTTTTGATGGATGAGCATAATATTAAACAATTTGCAGAGGGCAGTGGCTATATAGCGCTGCACGCCTTGATTAAGACTTTCTGTGTAGAAGTCCCTTGTTCAGCGAGGCTTCTATACAAAAGCGTGTCCTAAGGTATGCGCGTAACGCTATAACTCCTGCATATTAGATGCAGAGAGATTGAAGAAAAATATTTAACTGAAAATAATTTTCAATTAGCTAATTAGTAGTGTAAGCTATAGCGGAATCTACAGTTGAGTATCTTTCTCAATAAATTCCACGAGGTATAACGCCATGACGACTGCTTCTGCAAGTCCGTTGTCTACGGAGCAAGACCCTACAAATGCTCCTTGGTGGGCGGGCAATGCTCGTTTGACAAATCTGTCAGGTAGATTGCTGGGCGCTCATGTCGCCCATGCGGGCTTGATTGTATTTTGGGCTGGAGCCATGACTCTATTTGAGCTGTCTCACTTTGACCCGGCACAGCCCATGTATGAACAGGGCTTGATTTTGCTGCCTCACTTAGCAACTCAAGGTTGGGGGGTAGGCAACGGAGGAGCCATAGTTGACACTCATTCTTATTTTGTGATTGGGGCTTTACACCTTATTTCATCTGCTTTTTTAGGATTTGGTGGGATTTTCCATGCCCTGCGAAGTGATGCACGGTTACGCAACTCCTTTTTTGACTATGACTGGGCAGATACAAATAAGATGACCACCATCTTAGGAATTCATCTGGTTTTATTAGGGCTGGGTGCTTTTCTTTTAGTGGCTAAAGCAGTGTCATTTGGTGGGCTGTATGATCCGGCAATTGAGAATGTCCGAATGGTTACACCTAATCTGAATCCAGTAGTCATCTTTGGCTATTTGTTTGGCGCGATTGGTCAGAGTTGGATTGCGAGTGTAGACCGTTTAGAGGATGTAGTGGGAGGTCACGTGTGGATTGGGGCGATATTGATTGCTGGAGGCATTTTTCACATCCTGACTAGACCCTTTGCCTGGACGCGATCGCTGTTTGTTTGGTCAGGTGAAGCGTACCTATCCTATAGTTTGGGCGCACTGGCGTTGATGGGTTTCATTGCTACGCTGTTTGTTGCGGTTAACACCACTGTTTATCCAGAGGTTTTCTACGGCCCTGCGTTAGAGGTTCGACAAAGCATCGTGCCTTACTTCTCATCTCCTGATCCTGATTTGGTAACTTCTCGTACCTGGCTGGCAAATGCTCACTTTTGGCTAGCTTTCTTTTTCCTTCAAGGTCATATCTGGCACGCTTTGCGAGCGCGAGGATTTGATTTTCGCAAAGGACGAGTGAGTGATAAGGCAGTGGGAGTGATGGGGTGACAAGGTAGAAAAGTGAAAGAAAGGTTGATGGGAAGGGCCAGTGAGATGGCTTTGAATATTTTTAAGGAGATTAACTTATGACGGCTGTGATTAGTGAGAGTCCTTACCAACAGAAGATTCCAAAGGTCGGCTGGTGGGTTGGCAATGCACGATTGGTTAACTTGTCTGGTAAGTTGCTGGGCGCTCATGTAGCTCATGCAGGCTTGATTACACTCTGGGCAGGGGCAATGACATTGTTTGAATTGTCTCGTTACACCCCCGATCTACCCATGTATGAGCAGGGGTTAATTCTATTGCCTCACCTAGCTACTCTGGGGTTTGGCGTGGGGGATGGAGGTCAGATTATTGACTCTTATCCCTATTTTGTTATTGGAGTTTTACATCTGGTGTCTTCGGCAGTTTTGGGAGCTGGAGGGCTGTATCACTCACTTTTGGGACCAGAAGTTTTAGAAGATAATTCAACCTTTCCAGGATTGTTTGGTTATGACTGGAAAGATCAAGACAAGATGACAACCATTTTGGGAATTCATCTGACACTTTTGGGCGTGGGAGCTTTGCTACTGGTCGCTAAAGCAATGTTTTGGGGCGGGTTGTTTGACCCCTGGAATGGTTCAGGGGGAGAGGTTCGGGCGATCGCCCATCCCACGCTTAACCCAGTTAGAATCTACGGTTACCTGTTTGGTGCGTATGGTTCAGAAGGCATGGCAGCGGTTAATAACCTTGAAGATGTCGTAGGGGGGCATATTTGGGTCAGCTTGGTTTTGATCGCAGGAGGCATTTTCCACATCTTGACCAGACCGTTTGCCTGGGCGCAGCGGATATTGATTTACTCGGGTGAAGCCTATTTGTCTTACAGTTTGGGGGCGATCGCCTACATGGGGTTCTTCGCCGCCTACTTTGTCTCAGTTAACAATACTGTCTACCCAGAAGTGTTCTACGGACCAATTGGTACGATAGAAGCCGCAACGGGTGAAATATCGGCTCGGGGCTGGCTAGCAACCTTTCACTTTGTGCTAGCAATCTTGTTTCTATTTGGACACATCTGGCACGCGATTCGGGCAAGGGCAGCGGAAGCTGGGTTTGACTTCCAGCGAGGAGACATGATTCGCTATGCGAGTGACGTTCAAGCAGGCAACTTGGCAACGCCAGTAAACTCATCAGATTTTACGCTCAACCTGCTGAAAAACTTACCTATCTATCGCTCTGGACTATCTCCTCTTTCTAGAGGACTAGAAATTGGGATGGCTCACGGCTATTGGTTAATTGGTCCATTTGTGAAGCTTGGACCTCTGCGCGATTCACAAGTGGCAAACCTGGTAGGTTTACTTGCTGCATCTGGGTTGATTGTAATTCTCACCATTTGCCTTTCAATCTATGGCAGCACCACTTTTGAAAAACGGCTGGAAGCATTACCCCGTCCGGCGATCGCCACAACTGTTCCTAACGTGCCAGAATCCATTAAAACAATTGATGGTTGGAGCCAATTCTCTGGCGGCTTCTTGATCGGCGGAATCGGTGGAGCCATCTTTGCTTACCTGCTGCTCAGCAATCTTGATTTATTCACACAATTGGCTCAAGCACTCTAATCCCACCACTTGCAGCCTTAGCTTTATCCATAGGCAAGCCCAATGAGTTGTGAGAAGCCGTACTCTTGAGGGTCGCTTCTCACAACCTACTCATCTCACGACTGATTTAGGACTGCTATAGAAGCAGGATTAAGAGTGACTATGCACCAGATATTCTTACTTCAAGTAAGCCAATCTCAGGCAGTTCTCGTTTGTCCTATCTTAATGAGTGTAATTGGAGTGAGTCTATTGGGCGTGATTGGGGTTGTCTGTCGGGATGGGTTCCTTCGGCTCAGGCGGCTGCACCAAATCCCCTGCGATCGCTGTTCCTTTTCACTAGTGAGTATCGGCTTAAATGCACAGTTCACCCCTGCAAAGCGTTTACAGAAGCGGCGATCGCCTGCCGCGACTTTGAGCCCACTTCTCACCCTATTTCATCCTGCTCAAATCGGTGTAAAGGCTTTGCTAAGGAATGAAAATTAAATAACTTAGACATTTTCTTACTCCCGTATCCCAGCACAGTCCTCAGAATAGTGGGCACGGACGACTACCTTTGCCTATCCTACATTTCTCGTCTGAGAAACAATCCGATTACTTGACAAAAATCCTAATAAAATTATTTTCCCTGTATGCGCTAATGAAAACTTTTATCTGATATATACACCTTATATTTATGAATGTCATTCGCTTTCAACCTTTGCATAGAGCGCAACAGGCGCTTTGTCATTATCGAGTTTTGATGGCAGCCCTACTGCTTTTTATCGGACTACTATCAGTAATTATTCTTTCTCTTTGTTGGGGAGCAGTGTCATTAAGCTGGGAAGAACTGGGGCTAGCAGCTCTACGTCAGGGGAGTTTGACCAACCAGACCATTCTTTGGGACTTGCGATTACCAAGAGTCATTGCTGCTCTAATTGTTGGAGCCGCTCTGGGTGTATCAGGAGCATTACTCCAGGGAATGTTGCGAAATGGATTAGCCGATCCGTTTCTGTTAGGCATTTCAGCCGGAGCCGGTTTGGTGTCGGCGGCCCTGTTGACCCTGGGTGTATTTCAAGCCTGGGTTCCAGTTGCCGCCTGGGGTGGGGCGATCGCCACAACTTTAATCGTCTACTTTTTAGGGCGAACAGGTGCGGGTTTATCTGTCGAGCGATTGATTTTGGGCGGAGTGGCCGTGAGTTCACTCCTGGCAGCGATTCAGTCGGCCCTGCTGTTAGCAGCCGATGACGGGCGCATTCAGGCAGCGCTGACCTGGCTAACGGGTAGCTTAAATGGACGGGGTTGGTCAGAGGTAGCAATTGCTGGTCCATACATTGGAGTAGCCCTGATTGGCGGCTGTCTGCTAGCCCGGACCGTAAACTTGCTCAACCTGGGGGATGAGTTAGCGGTTGGGTTAGGTGTTTCTCTGGTGCAATCGCGATATCTGATTGGCGGCGTTGCGACGCTGTTAGCGGCTGGAGCAGTCAGTATGTGTGGGCTGATTGGCTTTGTCGGTTTAGTTGTGCCGCATGGGGTACGGCTGCTTGTCGGCACAGACTATCGCTGGGTGCTACCGCTCTCGGCGCTGGGTGGAGCACTGGTGCTGAGCTTTGCTGACCTGCTAGCCCGATCCGGTGCAGTAGAGTTTCCCGTCGGCATTGTCACGGCGCTAATGGGTTCTCCTCTGTTTATTTGGTTGCTCTACCGTCGTTCACCTATGAGCGAGGGTTAAGCGATGCCTCTGGAGCTTCATCACCTGACGGGTGGCTATACTAAACCAATTGTGCAAGACATTAATCTATCTCTGCAACAGGGAGAATGGTTAAGTTTGGTAGGAGCCAATGGCTCTGGTAAGTCTACGCTACTGAAACTGGTTAGCCGCATTCTGACTCCTCAACAGGGTGCAGTAGTTTTAGATGGTAAGGCGATTCACCAGTTTTCAAGTCAGGCGATCGCCCGTAAGCTATCTCTTTTACCACAGCAGCAAAAGATTCCAGTGGGTGTAACGGTGCGCCAATTGGTGAGCTTAGGACGCTCTCCCTATCAACCCTGGTGGCAGTGGGAGTTAACCCATCAAGACTGGGAAAAGGTAAACGCAGTGCTGGTGCAAACTGGCATGGAAGCATTTGGCGATCGCCCCGTTGAAGCACTCTCTGGCGGTGAACGACAGCGAGCATTTCTAGCGCTAGCCCTGGCCCAAGATCCAAAAGTGCTGCTGTTAGATGAGCCAACGACCTACCTGGATATTAACTATCAGCTTCAGCTTTTAGAGCTACTCAAAACGCTGAACCAGCAGGGAATGGCAATCGTTACGGTTTTACATGATGTGAATTTAGCAGCCCGCTACAGCGATCGCCTATCCATGCTGCGTCAGGGAAAGATATGGGCGATTGGTGCAGTTTCAGACGTTCTCACACCTGAAAATTTGTCACAAGTTTTTGGCGTAGACGTAGTGATTTTAGAAACTCCAGTCGGGCTACAGGTCTGTCCGCTGTCTCCTTCAGAACCTACACCTTTACCTATGCAACATCCGTTATAAGCCTATTGCACCCTGCGTTCATGTCCCTTACTTTGCATTCACCAATGAAATATTTTCTTCTATTAAAAGTTCTTTGGTTAAAGGCTGTGTTGTTTAGTGTGGCGATCGCCCCCTACCTCTCGATCGCTCCTGGATTCGCCAATCCTATCCCTGCAAGCTCTCCCACATTCGACTCATCTAAGCGAACCGCAACCCAAAATCAAGCTGACTCCAGTGTTTTCAAAGAAAAGCAAGCCAATCCTACTCATGCTTCTACAGCTGAAGCGATAACTGCCCAGCCAGCAGAAATCTTACACATTCGTGACATGGAAACTGCTTATACTGAAGCGGAATGGCTGGCACAGTCCTCACCTGAAGATGTAAACAATGGAGAGGAAAGTGAGTCCTCTGAAGAGGTGAATCAGGACACTGAAGCAACCATTGAGGCAGATGACGACGGCATTTTCCGAATTACTGTAACGGGAACGCGCACGCCTCGTACCCTTGAAACCTCTCCTGCCAACGTCACAGTCATTGACTTTGAGGAAATTGATCGCATCCTGGCAAATGATATCCGCGATCTGGTGCGCTACGAACCGGGTATCACCGTCCGCAGCGATGCCCGCTATGGGCTGCAAGACTTTACCATTCGTGGATTAGACGGCAATCGTGTATTGCTGCAAGTAGATGGCATTCGGATTCCGACGCGGTTTGAGTTTGGACCGTTTCAACTGGGCAGAGATTATGTTGACATTGAAACGCTGTCAGCGGTCGAAATCATTCGCGGTCCGGCTTCAGCGCTCTATGGCAGTGATGCCCTGGCTGGCGTAGTCAGCTACTTCACCCTTGACCCAGGAGAACTGTTAGATTTGCTTGATCAAGATATTTTTCGCAGTGTGGCGATTAACTTTGATTCGGTCAACAATGGCTTTAGCAACACAGGGCTGTTTGCCTCTCGACTGGGCAACCTGGAACTGTTGTTGGGCTACACTCGGCGCGATCGCTCCGAAGGTTCTGTTGCGGGAGATGATACCTTTCTCGATCAGCAGGAGGGCGATCGCAACAACATCTTAGGTACATTAGTCTACCGATTTGATGACTACAGCTTACTTAACTTCACGACTGAAATCTTTGACGATTCAACAGACATCGAAATCGCCGAAAGTAACCTCGGCCCGACCGATGATTTTGAGAACGTAGACCTTAACACTAACCGCGAACGTTTAAGTTTAGCCTATGAATATGACAATGAAGATAGTGCTTCATTCCTACAGTTTGGTCGGCTTCAGTTCTATTTTCAAAACTCCCGCGAAGAAGAATTGCGAGAACGAGAATTTATCTATGGCCCAGCCAGCGGTGGGCAGTTTTCAATCGGTAGCCCAACTCGTCGAGAAGACGACTATGATTTTCTCGATCGCGTCTGGGGTGCAAATCTTCAGTTTCGCAGTGATTTTGATCTGGGAAATGTTGGCAACCGACTGACCTATGGTGTAGAGGTATCCACGACTCGCAACGAACGTCCGCGAAGCCCGCATCTACGGATTGGAATTTGGCAGCGAATATCGCTTTAGCCCCGACACTGATGGGTTTCGCCTACGGGCGGCTCTTGCCTGGACGGTAGGCGATAACCTCACCGAAGACATTCCCCTTGCCTCCGTCGATCCGTTTGAGCTAGTTGCCGGGTTGGGCTATCGCGCCGCCGAAAACCGCTGGGGAGCCGAACTGGTCGCCACCTTCGTGGGTGAACCCAGAGTGGATCGAGAAGCCAATGAGCTATCGGGGGCAGAACCTTTCATTCCCGGTGCTTACACTGTCGTGGACCTGATTGGTTACTACAGCCTTTCCCCCAACCTGACCTTCAATCTAGGCATATTTAACCTATTTGACCAGGAGTATTACCGCTATGCCGATGTCCGAAATTTCTTCGATCGCCCCGATATTGGTCGTTTCTCCCAACCCGGAACCAGCGTCAGAGCAGGTTTAAGCTGGCGTTTTTAGAAACAATCCAACCTACAAATTCTTCTGCTCTATTCATAAACCATGAAACCTATCTTTTGCCTAACCCTTTGCCTCAGCTTTGTTTTCACGGCCTGTGCGACTCCCAATGCACAAGATCCTGATGTCAGGTCAAACTCAGCTAACTCAGAAGCAACTCAGCCCACAACAGAAGCAGCGCGGATTGTTGCCCTTACTTCTCTGACCGCAGACATCCTTCAGCAGCTTGATGTAGAAAAACTGGTAGGCATTCCTGGGAACCCACTATTGAGCGCAGATTCTCGCTTTAAGGGAATCGAAACTGTCAGCAGCGGACGCACCGAGCCAAATCTAGAAAAAATTGTGGCACTGGAACCCGATTTAGTAATTGGTGCAAGCGGATTTCATGACCAGGCAGCTCAGCGACTTGAAGAACTAGGTATTTCCACCCAATTAACTGATGTAGACAGCCTTGCATCGTTAGAAGAACTCACCATCGCGCTAGCTGCCACAATCAACGCCGATCCTCAACCTCTACTGCAACAGTACGAAAATTGTGTTGCTCAATCCCCAACTGAAGGTCCGTCTACGCTGGTGCTGGTCAGCCGTCAGCCAATTTTGTCACCCAATCAAGAAAGCTGGGCGGGAGACTTATTATCCAAATTTAATATTCGCAACCTGACCGCCGAGTTGCAGCAAGAAAGTGCAGCAGAAATGCCTGGACAAACTGCATTTCGCGGTTATATCACCCTCTCTGCCGAAAAAATCGTAGAAGCTGATCCCGAAGTTCTCATTGTGGTAGACACCGGAGAAAGCATTTTAGAGCAGTTTCAGTCTGATCCATTTTGGCGACAGTTGCAGGCAGTAGAGGGCGATCGCGTCTACGTATTTGACTATTACGGACTGGTGAATCCAGGAAGTATTGACAGCATTGAACAGGCCTGCGCTCAATTAAATCAAATCATCAATAACTAAACCAGGAGTTGAGATCTGCGAGCTTCATTTTCGCTCAGAGGCGTAGGATGGACACGCTCTGCTTTGCCCATCAAAGCGCAATTCTCTAGGAATGGGCACGGGCGATGCCCTTTGCCCAGCCTACAGTTGACTATAGTGATACTTACT
Organism: Leptolyngbyaceae cyanobacterium RM1_406_9; assembly: GCA_012033355.1. GTDB lineage: Bacteria > Cyanobacteriota > Cyanobacteriia > Elainellales > Elainellaceae > JAAUTN01. The sequence continues at coordinate 25,936 of JAAUQZ010000044.1, forward strand.
TAGGGACTTGCATAAAAATAAAGTCCCAATTTTTGAGGCGCGGCTGAGCCGCGCCTCAAAAATTGGGATCTTAAATAAACGCAGATCCCTTACAGCAGTTTTCAGATGGGTAAGTCCTGGTAGGGGCGAACGACCGTTCGCCCCTACCAGGACTTGTGGTCTATGTAAGTGAAAACCGCTGCAAGTTTTGCTGATCTTTGCGATCGCCTTTTTTCCTCACAGCAGTTCCTTCAAAGTCTGTAGCTCTTTTTCAACCGAAGCTGGATTAAACCCTAAGCTAAACGCCAGTGAGCTATCCATAGAAAGGTCAGCAGGTCTGGGTGCAGCCATTTTCACGTCGGCTTGACGGCAGGCAGTGAGTTTAGCCATTGGCAGATCTAAAACTTTTACCATTAAGCAGCCAAACTGATAGCGAGACAACCGTTCCTTGCCGCCCAGGTGAATGTAACCGTGAACCTGTTCCAGTGCTAACAAAAGACCCTGAGCAGCGGACGTACCGCTAATCGGCGTGCGAAACTCATCGATAAACAGATTTAATTCCTGTCCCGATCGCATCTTTTCCAGGAAAGGCTGGACAAAGCTTGAAGCATAGGGAGCCGCACCAAACATCAATGGCATTCGGCAAATAGCTGTTTGTGGATAGCGCTCTAACATTCCCACTTCAGCCGCCACCTTTTGCTCACCATAAAGATTGACAGGACACACCGAAGCAGATTCTCGGTAGGGTGGATTTCGCCCGTCAAACACCATTTCACTGGAGGTAAACACACACGGAATTCCGGCATTTGCACTCAGCCCAGCCAGATTACAGGAAGCACTCACGTTAATTGAGTGAGAAGTTTCAGGATGAGTTTGACAAAAATTAGGGCTAGACGCAGCCGCAGTGTGAATCACTGCATCAGGCTGGATCTGTTGAAAAAGCTGCCTGAGTGCCTGAAAATCCGTCAGATTAAGGGTCAGCAAGGTGACACCAGGAATCTCAACAGGGTGCTGATGATAAGTGCCGTATACCTGCCAGGTTTGCTGAGCGAGTTGGCACAAATGCCATCCTAAGAAGCCGCTGGCACCAGTAATTAAAAGCTTTTCATGATGTAGCAATTCTCAATTGCGTGTAGTACAGGTTGTTTTGTGAGAGCCGCGCTCCGCGCGGCTCTCACAAAACAACCGTTAGTTATCCAAGCGCGGAGCGCTATATTG
>JAAUQZ010000045.1 GCA_012033355.1 Leptolyngbyaceae cyanobacterium RM1_406_9
CATTACGGAGAAACCACTAGGAAACAATTAGCATGGTCAATCAGGAAAAAATAGATATTGGCTTTACTCACGAAGACTTTGCCGCCCTTCTCGACAAATATGACTACCATTTCAGCCCCGGAGACATTGTCGCTGGGACAGTTTTTAGTCTGGAGCCGAGAGGCGCTCTGATTGACATTGGTGCTAAGACCGCTGCTTATATTCCAATCCAGGAGATGTCAATCAACCGGATTGATAGCCCCGATGAGGTGCTGCAATCTAATGAGACTCGCGAATTTTTCATCCTGACTGATGAAAACGAAGACGGGCAACTGACCCTCTCCATCCGCCGCATTGAGTATATGCGAGCTTGGGAGAGAGTTCGTCAGCTTCAGACCGAAGATGCAACCGTTCGCTCTAATGTATTTGCAACAAACCGGGGCGGGGCGCTCGTCCGAATTGAGGGACTAAGAGGTTTTATTCCTGGTTCGCACATCAGCACTCGTAAGCCCAAAGAGGACCTGGTTGGGGAAGAGCTGCCGCTAAAGTTTTTGGAAGTAGACGAGGATCGCAACCGTCTAGTGCTGAGCCACCGACGCGCTCTGGTTGAGCGTAAGATGAACCGTCTGGAAGTAGGCGAAGTAGTAATTGGTACTGTGCGTGGACTCAAGCCCTACGGTGCCTTTATCGACATTGGCGGTGTCAGTGGTTTGCTCCACATCTCCGAGATTTCTCACGATCACATCGATACGCCTCACAGTGTCTTTAATGTCAACGATGAAGTCAAGGTGATGATTATCGATCTGGATGCCGAGCGAGGACGCATTTCGCTTTCGACCAAGCAACTGGAACCTGAACCTGGTGATATGGTGAAGAATCCTGATCTGGTTTATGACAAAGCTGAGGAAATGGCGGCTAAGTACCGCGAACGCATGATGCAGCTTTCTCAACCCCAAGCAGAAGAAGAAATTGTCCCAGATGAGGATGTTTCTGCTGAAGAGGAACCTATTCTCGTGACCGAATAGCTTGTTGAAAGTGCAAAGTTAGTGAGCTTTGAGGCATAATTTGGGGTGGTACAGGAATCCTGTGTCACCCTAAGTTTTTGTTATTGCTCGTTAGTCATTGATACAATGTGCGACCAGAGCGCTAACCATCCTGGTTGTCTGTTGAGCAAGTTGTCTAATTGATTCGGACGGGCAAAATGTTCATTCCATAAGGATCATGGATTAATTAACCTGCGGTATTTTTTTGGAAGTGCCGCAGGTTAATTAATTCGCGATCCTAAGAGGCTTGGAAAAAGTTGCACGTTCCGTCCACCGCCCCCTGACTAACGATCCTTATCCCCAAAGAGGTTTCTTGGTTACAATTCGCTGTAAAAACATTACTTTTGCCGATATTCAGGCAATCATCTTTGACAAGGATGGAACACTAGCCAATTCTGAACTTTTTTTGCGGAATTTAGCCCAGCGGCGATCGCGCCTGATCGATGCTCAGATCCCCGGCGTGCAAGAGCCGCTGCTGATGGCGTTTGGGGTAGAGGGCAATCGCATCAATCCGGCTGGGCTGATAGCAGTCGGTAGTCGTCGAGAAAGCGAAATTGCTGCTGCCGCCTATATTGCTGAAACCGGACGCGACTGGATTAAAGCGTTGAACATTGCCCATTCAGCCTTTGTCGAAGCCGATCGCCCAATGCTACGAAAAGCTGACCATACGCCATTCTTTGAAAGTGGACGAGAGCTACTTCAATCGCTAACAGCAGCGGGGGTAAAGCTAGGCATTCTGTCAGCAGACACTACAGAAGGGGTCAAAGACTTTAGCGATCGCTATCAGCTAAGATCTTATTTTCAGCTTCAGATGGGATCAGACGAAGGGTACAGCAAACCAAATCCTGCCCTGTTGCAGGAAGCCTGTCGCCGTTTGTCAGTTGAACCTGAAGCCGCGCTAATGGTAGGAGATTCGCAGGCTGATATTCAGATGGCTCATACAGCCAATGTTGCAGGCTGTATTGGAGTTACCTGGGGCTGGACAAGTGCATTTGCGTTGGAGCAGCCCGATGCGCTGGCTAGACAGTTTAGCGATATTCAGGTGGCGATCGCCTAAACTTTCAGCTTAGCGATCAAGTTGACAGGAAAACGCGCTATGCTATTTGTTCCGAATCCTAAGTATGATAATCTCCATTCTTATCCATATTCTTTTGTCCATCTAGCCTAAGAGAGGTTATTGCCCTTGTCTCGTCGCTACCTCTTTACTTCTGAATCGGTTACTGAAGGTCATCCCGACAAGATCTGCGACCAAATTTCAGATACAATCCTGGATGCCCTTCTATCACAGGATGCTACCAGCCGGGTGGCAGCCGAAGTTGTGGTCAACACAGGTTTGGTGTTAGTCACAGGTGAGATTTCATCTAAAGCCCAGGTTAACTACGTTGACCTGGTGCGACAAAAAATTGCTGAAATTGGCTATACCGACGCAATCAACGGCTTCTCTTCCCATAGCTGTGCGGTAATGGTCGCTTTAGATGCCCAATCTCCTGACATCGCTCAGGGCGTTGACCAGGCACACGAAAGCCGAGAGCAGAAGAGCGAAGAAGAGCTAGACGCGATCGGGGCAGGCGACCAGGGTCTAATGTTTGGTTTTGCCTGTAACGAAACTCCAGAACTGATGCCGTTGCCGATCAGTTTGGCACATCGCATTTCTCGCAAGCTAGCAGCCGTTCGCAAAACAGGACAACTGACTTATCTGCGCCCCGATGGTAAAACTCAGGTGACAGTTGCCTATGAAGATGGACGACCCATTGGTATTGATACTATCCTGGTTTCGACGCAGCATACCCCAACCATCGACAGCATCATAGATGAGTCAGAGGTACAAGCTCGGATTAGAAAAGATCTGTGGACGATGGTTGTGCAACCCGTTTTTGCAGACATTGACGTAAAACCAGACGAAAATACCCGCTTTTTAGTTAATCCTACTGGCAAATTTGTGATCGGTGGACCTCAAGGTGACTCTGGGCTGACGGGGCGCAAAATTATTGTCGATACCTATGGCGGATACTCTCGGCATGGGGGCGGTGCTTTTTCTGGGAAAGATCCAACCAAGGTTGATCGCAGTGCGGCATACGCTGCTCGGTATGCTGCAAAGAATATTGTGGCAGCGGGTCTAGCGGAAAAATGTGAGGTTCAGCTTAGCTATGCCATTGGTGTTGCTCGTCCAGTTAGCATCATGGTAGAAACTTTCAGCACTGGCAAAATCGATGACGATCGCCTGCTTGAGCTAATAAAGCAGCATTTTGAGCTACGTCCTGCGGGAATCATCCAGGACTTTAGTCTAAACCGGCTGCCTGCGATCGCGGCGGACGGTTCTATCAGGATGTGGCGGCCTATGGGCACTTTGGACGCACCGATTTAGATTTGCCCTGGGAGCAGACTGACAAGGCTAGCCTATTAAAAGAAGCAGCTTCTCAGTTGCTATCGGGTGTAACGGTCTAGATTCCTGTGAACCACAGCATTGAGACAGAAAGGGGAGGTGGGAGCAAAGCTCCCACCTCCCCTTTCTGTCCTAACCTGTATGACTACAGCTACAGCAAAAGGATGAAGGATGAGAGGTGAATTGCAATCTAGGCTAGAAGCAGCATTGGCAATTTAGCTTTGTCTTAATCATCTCTTCAACTGCTATATATCTATAGCCAGCTTACTCCTTTCCCACTAAAAGATCAGGGATGCGCCCCCGCTTCGCGGGGGCGCATCCCTGATCTTTTGTGCCTAATCTTTAACCGGGAAGGGAGTAAATAGACTGTAGGACGAGCGGGTTGTGAAAGGCGCACCCCTCCGGGGTGCGCCTTTCACAACCTACTTAGGATTGCTATATATCAAGAGTTAAGCAGTTTGCTCATTACGCTTAAGCAGAATTGCTCCACTAGTCGCCAGTAATCCGATTATCATGCTGGGTTCAGGTACGTCTCTACCGTTCTCAAAGTTAAAGGCTTTATTGCTGATGCGGAAAGAGTGGTTGTCAGATTCAAATCCGCCGCCACCTACCTGAGAGATGACAATCTGATCGAATGTTCCTTCGCTGTCGTTAGCATAGAAGTGAAGATATCCATTCCCTTCTCCTCCATGCTGGCTAGCACGAACCGGAGCAATGGGGTTGATGTCATTGTAGTTAAACTCACTCACTAACTGACCTTTGCTGTAGAAGCCAAATGTATTTCCAGCACTCAAGGCACCCCAGTTGATTCCAAAGTAGTTCAGCTTGTTGGTCAAATCAATGGTAACTTTGTTGCCATTAAATACAGCCAAATAATTAGAGGTATTTACCTCACCATTTGCGCCCGATGGGGCCCAGCGATCGTTATATACCCCTGTTCGACCTGAACGAGTGGATATTCCATTTTGAAAAGAATAAGTAGCTAAGGCAGAGCCAAAAGTGTAAGCCTTATTCCCTACTTGGGTAGTGCTGTTGAAATCAATAGTTGTAGTGTTCTGGTTGTGAAATTCGGAATAAGCACCATTCGTGCCGTTAGTTCCAGTAGGATTAACACCACGAGTCACTTTTGCTGTCACAGAACCTTTAGTAGCCTGACCGTAGATAGTCAGGGGGCTACTAGTTAAGGATGCAGCTTGAGCATCATTCATACAGGAAAAAGTGGCAGTGATAGCTAGTACTGCGATCGAGATAGCTTTGTTAGTAAACCGCATTGTTGTCCCTTTGGCGTTCTTAGTTGTTGAATGTGCATAGCGCCATTAATTTGATAGTGGAAGATTTCTACTAAAAAACAATCTCGTTAATCTACGGAAATTTTAGTTTGTTTTACTAAGTTTGCTTGTGGCTAAATTACTTCCCAGAACATTCACTGAGCTTAGGATCAAATTTTGTTTATGTGTTTCAGCGGAGATATATTCTCCGCTTGAAATCGAAGCTTTACATAAGCTTTAACTTTAATTTTTATGCTAATCCTGTTATTCCTTTCAGTTCGCAGGTTTTGGCTTCACTCAACCCTGATCTGGTTGACGTGGCGAACATTGACCGAAGTTTTTTGTAGGAGTCATGTTAACAGGGAAATTACTAAGATTCTTTTTTTAGAATTGCCTGGGTTTGCAATGATTTCTACTGAGACTGCATACATCATGGCGATCGCAAAATTAACTTTCAAGGGGCAACCATTTCAGAAATCCAGTTCAGGTAAGACTGTGAACCGACTAGAATCGGCAGAGCAATAATTTCAGGAACCTCGTAGGAGTGAATTTCTCGAATTTTGGCTTCTAGGTGAGCAAACCGATTCAGGTTGGTCTTAATCACCAGTTGCCATTCCTCCGCCTGGTGAACCTTGCCCTGCCAAGTGTAGATAGACTGAATCGGCATGAAATTAACACAGGCTGCAAGGCGCTCTCGCACAAGGGTTTGGGCGATCGCCTCTGCTTCTTCCCTCGAAGCTGTCGTAACTAAAACTATTCCGTACTGACCAGAAACTTGAGTCATATCGAGTTTTATAGTGCTAATCATTTAGGTTAAGACAAAAAAGGGAGGTGAACTGAGCTTACCTCCCTTTTTTATCCCTGGCACTACACAACGCTACTGGTTATTGGAACGATTAGAAGCTCCTGCTTTGCTGAGCAGATCTTTAAACATTTCTGTATAGGGTATTCGCCAGTTCCACTGTTGCTCCGAGTGAGACGGTTGTTCTGGGTGAGGCTGATCAATTCCGGCTTCGGGGCTGGTCTGGCTCCACCAGATCCAGCGACTGGGGTCAACGGGCTTGCTGACTAACTGTTTACCCAGACGATAGGGTAAGTTTTGCCAGACCCAGAAGGCATACCAGCCCAGGAGTACATAAAATACCAGCACCCCACACACTTCTATAAAAATTACCCAACTACTGACTTCTGGAGCAGTATTTACAATTGGGGCAGGGTCAGGAGCCGCTTCAGCGCCAGTTGTTTCCAAAATTGCCTGCTGTGCCCCAGTTGAGACTTTGCTGCTGACCCACAGGTAGCCTTTAACGACCAGCCAGGAAGTTCCTGATAGCGCCTGTCCTATTTTCTCTAGAGTAAAAGAAGTGGCTGTTTCAACCGAGCCTTCAAAACCTGTCGAGGCTTTTGTGCCGAATTCGGCCGTAGAGCTTTGCAGGTTTTGAACAGCCGTTTGGAAGAATGCAGTGGTCGAAGCGGTAGCGTGGTCAACCGTCTCCTGAATCGTAGTTTGAATAGATAACTGAGTGGACTGGAGAGAGTTTGTTGCCCTGTGAATGGTTTGGTCTAGGGTCTGTCTAACCTGCAAAGCAGCATCTTGAAAGGGTTTAGTGCTTTCGGCGGTCAAGTGGCCAATGTTTTTCTGGGCTGAGACAGTAATGGCTGTGAACCAGTAAGCGACTTTTTCTTGCAGTTGACCTACCGAGTTTTGGGTAGAGGCGATCGCCTCATTCGCCACTTTCACCGCAGGAGTCTCCGTCCAGTCAATCACCTGCCCTTTAGACTTCATCGCTTCACTAATTTCGGGCTGCTTGCTTAGGATAGCTTTGATCAATTTCACGGGCGCGTTCCACAGCGTTATTCTGCTGGAGGAATCATCAGTTTGCACAGCAAGCAAGGTGAGGATGGGGTTAATCGGTTGTGCAATCATGGACGGGTAGGAGTGAGGTGGTAGGAATGACTCGTTTAGGTATTCATCTCGTGAAAGTTGAACCCGGAAAAGAAACGACCCAATTTCACTCGCTAACTGAATCAAACTGGGACGACATTCAGCCAACCCCTCAGATACCACTGTCACCCAACTTAGAGCCAGAACGATAGCTGTCTGCGTAGCGCAAACCCAATCAGCCGACCTGGAACGCTCGACGTGCGGACAATTTTAAACCGCAGAAAGCGCCCCCGCACCAGCCGTGCAATTCCCTTAAGGCGAGCCTGTAGCCTTGCGGTCAAAAGCTGAAACTGGCTACCCCTTCCATCTGGCTGAACTGCGTAGGGCGGCAGAAACGCCAGCTTGCCATACAGCACATCTGCCCGATGTACGGAACTTAGCCCGTTCTGCCGATGTTCTGGATTAGGTCGTCCGCCGTGTTCGCCATAGTTGCGGAAGGGAATGTAGTTTCTGAATTGCCTTGCCCGCAAAAATCCTTCAACCTCAGAATCCCAGGTTGTGTAAGCATTTGCTCCGCTGGTTGTGCGAATTTCCTCCACCATTTCCACCAGAGCGCCCGCACTTTGAGGTGTGAGAATGTAAGCCACCATTGCCGTTGAAAATCCGCGTGCGCAACCCCGCTCAGAAACGCTATATACCTGCGACGCACAGGTATATAGCCAAGTAATTCCGACCTTCTGGTCATCTGGGTCGTAGGGTACTGGCATCTTGCCTATGCCTTCAACGGGAACAAAATCTGCTTCTACGATCAGGGTTGGTTGTTCTGCTTCAGCCGCTTGCCGCCATGCCCGCTGATGGTTAAGCATACAGAGGTAGCTAGGCGACGAGCCACGCAGTTCTTCCCGGTCAACCTGTCTAACTACCTCACACTCAAAGCCCTCTTTAACCAGCGTAGCTTCAAGCACCTGAGTTGATTCTCGGTAAGCGATAATCAGTACTTTGCTGATTTGATCAACTAATCGAGGCATCTCGATGCGCTGCTTGGTTTTAGAATTGACGGTTGGCTCGGTGGTTTTAGCTTGATTAGTACTAACCATTTCCTTAACCCTTCGTAAAAACAGTTCAAAAGCTACACCGGAGTAGAATTAGGACTCTACGTAAAGTTACCACAAATTTTGTAAATTTAGAGACTCAGTACCTAAAAGCTTTACAGATTTGATTTCAACTAGCTAAGTTTTTGCTAGTTTGTGGCTTAACAGCGTAAGTTTATTATGGAAGTACAGTCAATGCTTTACTATCTATGGGCTAACTATACGCAGAAATGCTGGCACGACTTTCATACAAATCGCAACTGAAGCGTTCTAACTTCACTTAAAAAACATAATTACATTAGAAATTTCATTAGAGGACGTTTGAAAAGTAGTTAATGTCCCCTATAAGGGCGTAGCATTCGGCAGGTAGACTCTGGAATAACCCAAAATCTTTGCCCAAATGCTGCGCCCCTACAAGCTTTCGGGTTACAGACTAGACTTCTCAAACATCCTCTTGGGGCTGTGTGCGAAAAGATCCCTGTGGTGAAGTTACGGCTAACGCCTAACACATTCTGCAACTGGGCCACGATTTGATTGCAAGCCCCCTTATTGGCTATTGGAGAATCGACGCTCTTGACTGAGTAGGGCTACACTCAGGGTGACGATCGCCACTCCCACAATCTGCACGAGATTCAACCTTTCTTGGATCGTTAACCATGCCAGAGCAACCGTCAGAGCTGGGTTGCTGACGCTAATCATAGCAGCTGAAGTTGCTCCGATGAGGCGAATTCCGAGGTTGTTCAGGAGATGCCCAGCAAAGGTAAACATAGCGGAAAGCAATCCCCCGACCCACAGTGCTGTCCAGGGAAGTTGAGTACCCTGTATTTGCCAGATGAGCAAGCTTAACGCTGACAGCACTAGTGTGGTAGCAAAGCTAATCCAGGTAAAAGGAAAGGGATGCAGTTTTTCAAAGCTCTTTTGGGCAACAACGGTGTACAGAGCGTAGGCAATGCCAGAGGTGATGCCCGTGATGATGCCCAGCCAACTGCGATTAGCGCTGGTGGGGCTAACGTGAGGAAGGGTCAAAAAGCTACCCAGCAGCACAAATCCCATAATGCTCCAGCGCCACAGGGAGGGGCGATCGCCAAACCAGCGCCAGGAAAATATTGCCGTAAACACGGGGTAGGTAAAAAATAGCGTCAGCGCAATTCCCGCTGGAATTACCCCAATTGAAATGTAAAGCAGTGCCAAATAGAGGAACATGAGAGCCCCAGCAAGAAGCGATCGCCCCAGGAGCGATCGCTGTTCTATCTGCCGCAACTGACCAATTTCCTTCCAGGTAAGCGGATGTAGTTTCGGCACCAAAAAAGCCATTAGTGGCACCACCAACAGCATTCGCATAAACATTAGCAAAAACGAGTTTTGCAGATTTGGTGCAAGGAACCCACCCGTTTGAAATATGCCTAAAACGGTGTGTTGGTTGAAGAGAACCCTGACAATGACATTCTGAAAACAGAAAAAGAAAGAACCCAATAAAACAATGAGAAATCCGAACACAACACAACCGGGTCAGGTACAGCTTAATCTTAAAGGCTTGAAGAGTAGAGAGTAGAAAATAGGAAGAATTGAATTACTCTTCATCCCTCATCCCTCATCCCTCATCCCTCATCCCTGATACTGAACCCGATAAACCCGTCCGTTCGGTTCCTCTGTAAACAGAAGACTACCATCAGGCAACACCAGCACTCCGACTGGGCGGCCCCAGGTCGTTGGACCAGATGGGTCAGTTAAGAATCCGGTAACAAAATCTTCGTACTCTCCAGTGGGGCGACCGTTCTCAAAGGGCACAAACACGATTTTGTATCCTGTCCCAGCGCTGCGATTCCAGGAACCCCGGAAGGCGACGAAGGCTCCATTGCGGTAACGTTCGGGAAAGGTATCCCCGTCATAAAACTGTAGCCCTAGAGCGGCTGAGTGAGCCTGAAACAGGACATCGGGAGCTTTAGTTTGGGCTGCTAGCTCCGGGTTGAGGCTTTGCCCACCCGAAGTTTGACGGGGATCAAGCTTGTCAGGGCTGAAGTAGGCATAGGGCCAACCGTAAAATTCTCCCTGCTGAATTCGGGTGAAGTAGTCTGGCACCAGGTCATCACCCAGCCCGTCTCGCTCGTTTACGGTGGTGTAAAGCTCTCCGGTTTCTGGATGAAAGTCTAATCCGACTGGGTTTCGCAGTCCGTAGGCAAAGGTTTGTTGGTTTGAGCCATCCAGGTTCATCACCTGCACGGAAGCACGAGGTAGCGGTTCGCGATCGGCATTAGAACGGGAGCCAATTGACACATAAAGCCGCTGACCGTCTGGGGAAGCAACCACGTTGCGCGTCCAGTGCTGGTTGTATCCACCACCGGGAAGGTCAGCAATTTTCTCGCCTGTGCCGGTAAGCTGCTGTTGTCCCTCACTGTAAGGATAACGGCGTACTTCGGCAGAATTGCCTAGAAAGAAGAAGCCGTCGGCAAACGCCATACCAAAAGGAATATTTAACCCGTTAGCGGCTTCGGCAAAGGTTTGGTTGACATCGGCTACGCCATCGCCATTGGTGTCTCGCAGTAGGCGAATGCGATTGTCTGGTGTTTCTGTCACCAGCACGTCGCCAGAGGGAGTCAACGCTAACCAGCGCGGTTCGTTTAGCCCTTCCGCAAAAACGTTAACCGTGAATCCTTCGGGGGCTTGCAGGGAAGGATTTTCAGGAATTGGCACAACGTTGGGACGTTGAGAAGCACTTTGACTAGCGTAGGGTTCAGGTAGGTCAGCCAGAGAAATGCGGATAGGTGTAGGCGTTAAAGGTTCAGTAGGAATCAGGTTTTGTGGCTGAGGTGCTTGAGCAACCTCGGCACCGTCGGCACTGACGGATTCCGCTTCAACGGGTTGGGTTTCAGAGGTTGAGGAAGTTTGCTCTGGAGTAGATTGAGGTTGGCTACAGGCAGCGATCGCCAGGGCAATTGCCACCATCAAAAAACGTAAGGGACTCATCTCAGAAGGTTCCTATTATAGAAAAAGCTCTATCGTGAACGGACTGATTTGATTTTTGTGTAAATGTGGACAGAATGCCCGCGTTTACACAAAAATCTGAACACACTCTGTGAACGAACTCTGATGAATGCTCTTTCTTCGTAATAGCAAATTTCGGGATTTTGGGGCACGGATGATCAATCATCATGGATGGTTGGTGTTTAATCCGCAGGAGGAGGGTTGCTCAATCCGTAGGCGGTTGGCTGAGACTTGTCCATAAAGTTGCTGTCGCCATCGCTGTTATCTACATCATCAATCACATTAGTCTCCTTTCCCTGCGTTTCAGCAAGGGTTTCGTGAACCCGATCGTATTGGGTCTGTTTTAGGTAGATTGCGTCCATCTAAAGAGACAGCTTCTAAACGGTGCGTTTCACGTCTAGTGGTTTGTTTCAAACCTCATACCGTTTCTAGGGGGAAGCTACATCTTTTGAGGCGCGGCTGAGCCGCGCCTCAAAAAAATTGGGACTTTATTTTTATGCAAGTCCCTAAGGAGTAAGATTAGGGCCGTGCCGCTGATTGTCAGAGTCAAATTAGATGTTAAAGCCAACTCCTCGTTCAATTTTGGAAACGCTGTTTCCCTATCTTAAAATTGCGGCTGCCTATGCCCGTCAGGTTCAGCCTATGATTGCGGCGCGTCCCTCTAAGGACTCAGACAGCTTTTTTGGAGCGGCGCTGAGTGATGCTGATCTTTCGATTCAAACGTTGGTGGAAGTGGCGCTATTAGGCAAATTTCCTGAGATTCGCTTCTATGGGGAAGAGTACGAGCAGTCTTATAATACGAAGTACTTTCGAGCCATTACTTTAGGCGAAAAAGATGATTACCTGGTGACGCTTGACCCAATCGATGGTACACAATTTTATTTAGACGGACATTCAAACTATCAGATTATTCTTGCTGTGCTGAATTGGGATGAGTTTGAGGCGGCGATCGCCATCACTCCTGCTCAAAACACCTACTGCTTTGCGCTGCAGGGCGAGGGCTGTTGGCAGGGAAGTCTGGACACTGAGTTAGCAAACTGTAAGCCGCTACAGGTTAATCAAAGTAGTTCGACTAGTCCAGCTATTTTGTTGGGATGGGGAATGGAGACACTTGCATCCTCTCTAAAAGACTATTACACCGTGATTGATGTGGCTACTTCCTATTCTAAAGAAGTCCAAATTCCAAATGTAAATGGAATGTTGAGCGGAGATTTGGCAGGAGTAGTGATTCGGTCTGGCAAATTCATTGATGGGGCAGCGCTAGCATTTCTGGCTCAGGAGGCAGGCTGCATCGTCACAACCCATACTGGAGCAACACTTCCACCGCTGCATGAGTGTGCAGACTATTCTCGCCCAGGCTTAGTAATTTCAACTTCTGCTACAGTGCATCAACATCTTTGGAGGCGATCGCCTCTCTGTCATAAGTATCTAGGTTAATCACCAGACAGAGTGCTATTGCTAACAGTAGACTGAGCTAGAGAAGCATAAAAACCGATCGTGCTTACGCCCATAGGTTCAAAGTAATGTTTGTAAGTTCTTGCTTTTTGCCGATGTAGCCTTCTCCTAAAAGTGGTGAACTAAAGCTGGTGTCGAATACTACTGATCGATGACAGAGCAGGTTTTAGTTATAGGTGGGCAGGGACGAATTGGCAGTAGTGTGGCTGCTGATTTGATTAACCACACTCAGGCAGATATTATTGTCACTGGTAGAAGCGAAACATTTAAAGGTGAGTCTATCAGTCGGCAGTTTGGGTCACGAGTGCGGTTTTTGCAACTAGATCTGGCAGATCAAGATAGCCTCAAGGAGCGATCGCCCAATCTAAGATAGTGGTTCACTGCGCTGGACCCTTTCACTATCGCGATACTAGTGTCCTCAAATTTTGCATTGAGCAGGGCGTGAACTATGTCGATGTCAGTGACACACGCGGCTTTACTGAAAAGGCTTTGTCCTACCATGCAGAGGCAGAAGCGGCTGGAGTCACAGCGGTCGTTAACTCCGGCGTATTTCCAGGCATTTCTAACAGCATGGTGCGTCAAGGCGTAGAGCAACTCGATCAGCTAGAAGAAATCCGCCTTTATTACGTGGTAAGTGGCTCCGGCGGAGCAGGTGTGACCGTCATGCGGACAACCTTTTTGGGATTACTCAAACCGTTTGAAGCCTGGATAGATGGACAATGGCGGCAGGTTAAGCCTTACACCCAGCGCCAAAAGATTCACTTACCTGCCCCCTACGGCACAGTTCACACTTATTGGTATGAGATGCCAGAGACATTTACACTTGTAAACTCATTTCCAGTTAAAACCGTTGTCACCAAATTTGGTTCAGTGCCCGATTTCTACAATCACCTCACCTGGATTGCTGCTAACGTGTTCCCTAAGTCTTGGCTGCAAAACCCAAATGGCGTTGAGTTTTTATCTCACATTAGCTATCGCATGACTTCTGTCACCGATTACTTTAGCGGTAAAGGAGTGGGAGTCCAGGCTGAAGTCATTGGGCAAAACGCCGGACAGTCCAGGTGCTACCGCTCAGTTTTGGTTCATCCCAGTGCAGCGATCGCTACCGGATACGGTACAGGCTGTATTGCCCAATTTCTACTCTCTGGTCAACTTCACAAACCTGGCGTTTGGGCCGTTGAACGAGTACTTCCGACAAATCTATTTAAACAGGCGATGCAGTCCCGCAATGTCACTATTCAGCAAGAATGGGTGTAGTTAAACTATTGTTTTTTTTGACGACCGCCATTACTGCAATTTGTACCGTCATCTCTCACAATCAAACCGTAGTCAAAAAATTGGGCGTTGCAGAATAGAGGGATGATTCACGGGTATCGATTCCGTCTGTAGGGGCGTTTCGCGAAACGCCTCTACGCAATTCATACATCAAATCAGCAATGCCGCCAACAAATTGTGTGGTAATTAGGAAATCGTCAGGAAGAGAGGGCGATCGCTTAGACTGCCAGTGAACCGACCTCTCTTTCAAATTCGATCCTGATTGAGCAATGCTCAATTAAAGAATATTTCGCTCATCGCCCTATGGGAACAATTCCAAGTTTTGTAAATGGCTAACGGTGCTTGAGGGGGAGCGTAAAGAATTCTCCTAAACTTGAAGAACGTCGTTTTGATTGGGCTGATTCACTTTAACAGTCGTTTGTAGAAAATACGAGTTGCCTTCTCAAAGTTCTTCCCAAATCTTCAAAGTCAGATAAGACGGACGGGTGACTGGCAAAGTGATTCACCCAGCGCTTGGGGTGAACCTACGAGAATTTGTCCCTTCAATCAGCAACGCCTTTTTCAAGCTTCAATGACAACTCGCCCTACCGGAGCCGCAACGCAGGTCAAAATGTATCCTGCGTCTTGCTCACTCTCCTCCAGCGCTTCAGGCTCTAATTCATACCTGACTTCACCCTCTAGTTTACGCTTCTTGCAAGCACCACAGACTCCTTGACGACAATTACTGCGGATTTTAATTCCTTCTTGCTCAGCCAATTCCAAAATAGATTCTACGCCATCACAAGCCACCTGTTTCTCGGACTGGGAAAACAGCACAACAGGTTTAGATGTTGCTCCCCCTGAAGGTAATGAGGAATTGACTGACGTAGATATAGCCGGGGGATGAGAGGGGGAGGCGATCGCCGCGACTCCAGCAACAGGCAAGTTTTCTACACTTTCAGAGATTTGAGGCTTAGCCTTTTTGGGTACACCAAAGCTTTCTTCGTGATAGTTCTGCATTGGCAAACCCAGTTTCTTTGCTAGCGCTTTCACTTCCTGCATAAACCCATTGGGACCGCAAACATAAACCGTGCGTTCATGAAAGTCTGGGGCAATCATTTGCAATAGGGGTGCAGTGATTCTACCTACAAACCCAAACCAGGGCTGACCTGGTTCTGGGCGAGTCGTGCTGAGCGCCAGGTGAAAATTGGGTAGCCGCGCCGCCATCATTTCTAATTCCTGTCGGAAGACCACGTCGCTGGGGGTGCGAGCGCAATGGAAGAACACAACATCAGATTGCTGTGCTGTATCAGCTATCCACCGCGCCATGGACATGAGTGGAGTTATGCCACTGCCTGCTGAAATCAATAATAGTTTTTGGGCAGGGTCAGGCTGACAAGTAAATTTTCCTAGTGGACCACTTAACTTAATCTGGTCGCCCACTTTAAGGTAGTCATGTAACCAGTTAGACACCAGACCAGGCGGAGCATCCAGTGCTTTGGCTGGAGCTAGCACCTGCTTAACTGTAATTTCTAATGTATGGGGGCGGGAGGGGGGTGATGAGATTGAATAGGAACGCAGCACCTGCTCTCCATTAATTTCTAGCTTTAGGGTGACAAACTGTCCCGGTTTATAGTTAAACAAAACAGGAGGAGTTGCAACAAAGGTAAAGGTTTTGACATCAGCGGTTTCACGGGTGATGCGTACACAGCGAACGGTTAAATCGCCTTTAGTCCACTGGCGATCGCCTCCTAACTTTTTCCCAATCGAAAGTTCTCCACTCGATACGGCAGGTTCGATGGTCTCCACCAACAGTATAAAGTCTGCTATTCGGATCAGGTCGTTTGTCTTTAGGGCATCGTTTTGGTGAGGCTGAACCTCTTTATTATTGATGTATGAGCCATTGGCACTGCCGAGATCCGTGTAACAGTACTTTCCCGCTTGAACTGTAATCTTGCTATGTACACGACTCACATCCTGGCTCTCTAACACCAAATCGCAGTTTAAGGCTCGTCCTACTAAACACTCCCCTTGAGGAGTCAATTCTGGGGTTAGAGTGGCTTCTTGACATTCACCAGTTAGAGCGTTACTTACTATGAGCTTGAGCATTTTCTGTCTCCTAAGTGAGAAGTAAAGCAACCGCTAGGGCGGTTAGGACGGGGACATTTATTGTAGGCGTGCGCCTACAATAATGTCCTAAGCATTGATGTTTAAGAAGTCCTAGAGCCTGAGCGTAATCCAGGCTGAATCAAGAATCATCTCGATTTCAAATCGATAAAGTTGAGTTAGGGAGAAGTCTAGGTACGGTGATGAGGAGAACGATAGACTGTTTCTTCTGTTGTTGCTGTTGTAGGGCGATTAGAAGGTTGCCTTACAACCGTAGAAGCTGAATGTTGAGTCTGCCAACGAGAAGAATTAAACAGGTCAGGTTCTTCGGTCTGAAGTTTGCTCAAAATTTCCCAGTGTAGTTCCTCAGAGATCTCCAGTTTTTGTCGAAGGCTGTGGAAGCTTTTCAGGCTTCTTGCTGGAGTCACACTACCCTGTTCTAATGCCTCTCTCAGAGTGCCTTGGTAAACTTGCAGACGATAGTTATTGCTAAAACCTGGCAGCACTTTTGCCAGCGCATACAGCTCATCGGGCTTGAGTTGCTCAATAGAACGGCCTTCGAGAAATTGGGAAAGGTCGATATTAAGTTTACTAAGCTGCCGCTGTAAGAGATTCGCATCTCGCTCGCGGGCATATCGTTCTGCACTGCGATTCCAGGATTTGGCAACCCACAAACTACTGGCTGCGATCGCTGCCCAACTCAGAAGTTGCTGAACCGGTGTGGAGAAATAGCCTAGTGTGGGTTGAACACCCATAAAAAATAGCAGATTAAAAGCAAGGAATGTGGTGACTGCAAACATCCGACTTTGTATCTGTTCTCGGCTGAGTGGATGTCTTTGCCTTCTGTTGTAGCGTTTGTACTGTCCTTCTGCCCATAACCCAATTGCATAGGTGATGCCAGAAGTGACGGTCATCGTGAGCGGAACAGCAATTAGTTTGGGAATGGCGATCGCCCGACCCGCAATAAAAAAGCCTGGCTGAAGCAGGGTAGCAAACTGGTTCGTTTCATTCCAAACTCCAGCGGATAGAAAACTCCAGCTCCCAGAATACAACCAAAAGTAAGAATAGAATCCAATCACTAGTCCAGCATAGGCATAGTAAAGCAGCTTGCGATCTGGTTTTTTAATTCCTTCCCAATAAGCCCCTTCTGCATCAATATCAATACAGGCAAGCTTACAAGCCACACAAGTACTTTTTTCTTGCCCGCTTTTGTCTATAGTTCGACACATAGACTGGGTAATCGTCTTGGGTGGTGCCCTGTGAGCTTCGCTGCCAAGCAATCCACTCGGCTCGCTGTAAATCATTTGCACAGGTGCCATAGGGCAGAAATAATTGCACCAGGTTTTCCCGTCATAGAGAAAACCTATGGTGACAGCTAAGAGAATCGTGAAGAGTAAGAAAATTCCTAACAGAAAGCGATCGGAATTAACCAGCAGTAAGCGCAGATTTAGCCCAATAAACAACAGAGAAAACTGAAGATATAAAGCATTACGTCCTAGCCAGGAGTTTTCATCAACAATGTGTTTGCCCTGCCGTCCCAAAGCACGGGGAATTTGCGATAGAAAAGACAAAGGACATACTCGCCGCCAAACTTCATGCCCCAATATCAGGAGGGTGATGATTGTTAGAGGCAGAACCATGCCCCAAAAAATTCGCGCACCTAAGGGATAAGCTGTCAACGGGCGACATTCGCCTTGAAACTGAAAACAGCCTGTTGTTGTGGAAGCCGCGAACATCTGATTAGGTTCAGTGAGTTGGGCTGAGATAGGATCATAGAACAGAGACACAATCAAGATTAGCCAACCAATGGTTAATCCCCATCGGGTCAGGTGCATATACTTCTCTGAAATTTTTGCAAACACGGGAATTCTCCTGAAACGCCTCTTTGCCAACAAAAATCAAAGTAAACGGATTTGTTGACTTTGCCAGTCTGAAAAAGTCCTAAAAAGTCAGGCGTTTTTATACCTGACTGTAATAACTTCTAGCTGCTCTTCTAATCTCGACTTTGTCCATTTGAAATCGAGATCATTCTTGATGCAGCCTGAACGATGCTCAAGCTCTGGAACTCTTTAGATGTCATTGAATATCACCGACCTTAAAAAAGTCAGGAGTTTGGTTTGAAGCACTAGACCTATCGCGCTCCATCCATCTGGTGGGGATGCTCTACCGATGGCTTCATCTGTGATTCTCGTGCAAGAAATCTACTGGCAAAACTTCTCGCACCCTGGATTCCCGTTGACACGGGAATGACAAATAACCCGATGTGGAATTTCCCTTACTGAAATGGCTGGAGCGCTGCCCGTGACCGTGAGTTCTGAAATTTGGATAAAGTCGAGTTCTTGTGAGATGGATATCTTACCTGTCTGGGCAGGTGAGACGTGAAACCGCCATATATCCAGGTCGCAAGGTATCTAATTGAAGAAACTGACCCTAAGAATAGCAAGCTTCTAACCTTTTCACACTTTTTCAGACTGGCAAAATCGAGAAACCTGTTTAATCTAGTTTTCGTGGTCAAGAAACAACTCACCAGAAACGATTGCTGAATTCTCAAATCGATTAGATAGCCGACTGCGTAACTGGTGAGAAGCGATCTTTTCGCTGAAACGATCGATATCCACACATTCAACACAACTAACAGGAACCAATCATGTCAAGACTAAACCGTGTGAAAAATCAAAGAATTGGAAATTGGCTAACCGATCAGGCTAGTGATGCCCTGGATAACAATAATCCTGATGCGCGCCCATGGAGAGGAACCGAAAGACGAGATATTTTCGTAGGCTCTAACAGAGATGACCTTGTGATTGCCGGAGAAGGTGACGATATTCTGATCACAGGTGGCGGCGCAGATTTAGTCTTTGCCGGTAAGGGAAATGATTTCATTCTGGCTGAAGCAGGAAATGACGTGGTTTTGGGTGAACTGGGGGACGATACGATTTTTGGTCAAGCGGGCGATGACATTCTGCTGGGGGGAGCTGGCATCGACAGCATCAATGGAGGCGTGGGTAATGACATCCTTGTGGGAGGTGAAGGTGCAGATGTACTCACAGGTGGACTTGGCCGCGATCGCTTTGTCTATAACGCTGATTCCTTCAAAGGTGCAGTGTTTACCCCGGCTGCTAATGGGATCAATACATCCAACTTGCCGCCCGATGCAATCACGGATTTCTCAATCGTAGAGGATCAGTTCGTCCTGATTGGTAGCGACCTGGGGCTAAACCGGGTCTCCTTCCAGAAAGGTAATTCTGCTCAGATTGCAGGTAACGGTAATGTCATTGTCCTGACTAACCCATTTGCAAATGCTGCGGCTGCGGCTAAAGCGATTCAGGACAACAACAATATCAGGGCAGATGAAGGGGTATTTATCTACTTCAACATCAACCTCGGAGTTAGCCGACTTGTCCACTCACAGGATCTCAGCGATGGTGGAAACATCAGCGTCTTGGCTAACTTGACCAATCAAACAGGTCAAAACGGCATCAATAACTTGAACACTTTCTCTGCTAATAACTTTGTTGTGGTCTAACTTTATCTAGATCCAACAGAGCGCACCTTTAGGTTTTTGTGGACTGCCTAGCGGTTCACAAAAACCTGAAGCCCCCTCCATCCATTAAGGGGAAAAAGACTTTGAATTCCAGCTTCCTCGGAACCCTGATTATGCTGAAATACTTCGACTTGTGGAATCCGATTCGTCAATTCCTGGATGCGATCGAAATTCGTAACCCTCAGTTAGCTCGCCTCGTATGTAGGACAATTCCATCTCACTGTCCTTTTGAACGCGATGTTAACTGTTTGGGCTATCACCTTCGCATTCCTCCGCTTTGCAAGCTAAATCCTCTATATGAGCAAGTGGCAGGTTTACGGTTTAAGTGTCTATCCTTTTTGGCAGATCAATGTGGTGAAGATGTTACACAATATTGTTAAAGCAAGTACACGGTAATGGTCTTTGTCCCTTTTGCCTTAAAGCCAGAAGCTCTATATGTTCTGGAAACTGGGATAGCAAAAATGTGGCTTCTTCTTATAGGAGTCAATTATCACTAATGATGAAGTTTCTCCCCTTACCAATCCAATGGATTATCAAACTCCCCCTCCCCCTCACCGGGGTCACTCTTCTTCCCCTATTCAGCACAGTGAAACCACTGTTGTAGCGCTGAAGCAGTTGTCTGTTTTTGGTTATGCTGGTGTTGGTCTGGCAATTCTGGCGATTGGGTTTGCTTTGGGTAACCTGGCTGGGTCTTTCAATTTCCGTTTGCTTAAGGGACTCAGTTCTATTGGTGAAAGCACAGAGGCTTGCGATCGCCAACTTGAAACATTACCCAACTCTCAACATCCTATGGAGGCTCAGCTTTCGCTGCCAAACTGTAGGGCGGGTGCAAATTGGGAACAGGTTAAGGTGCAAACGTTTACAGGGCGCTTGGGTGCAGTTTGGTGGGTAGCGCTAACTCCTGATGGCAATACCCTAGCCAGCGTTAGTGGTGATGCCGTTGAAGTCCGTGACTTACGGACCGGAGAAACACTACACGTGCTTAAAGGACATCAAGAGGTTATTCATGCGATTGTCATCAGCCCCGATGGCAAAACCCTAGCAACTGGCAGTGCCGATAAAACTATTAAGCTGTGGGATTTACAAACCGGGGAACTGTTGCAAACGCTGGTTGGACATGCGGGTGTTCTGTGGTCAATGTCATTTCATCCAGACGGACAAATTTTGGCAAGCGGCGGCGGTGACAGCACTATTCGATTGTGGGATCTAAAGACTGGGCAACTGTTGCGTACCATTTCAGGGCATCAAGACCGCATCTTCCCGGTCGTGTTTAGCCCTGACGGTGAGTCTCTTGCCAGCGGCAGTAAAGACACCACCATTAAGATTTGGGACTGGCAAACCGGCAAGATGCTGCGTAATTTGCCAGGACATACGGATACAGTTAGAGCGCTCGTCTTTGACCCAGAAGGCGAGCGACTGGCGAGCGGCAGTTGGGATGGTACCGTGAAGCTTTGGGATGTGCAGACAGGCGAGGAACTGAATACCTTTGCTGGACATATCAACAATATTGTCTCTGTGGCCTTTAGCCCCGATGGCAAAACCCTCGCTAGCGGCGGTATTGATCACACTATCAAGATTTGGGACTTAGATAATCAAACCTTGCTTGCCACCCTCAACGGACATCTAGATTGGATTTTGTCTGTGACTTTTAGCCCTGACGGCAAAACTCTGGTCAGTGGCGGTCGAGATGGAGCAGTTGCAGTTTGGCAATTGCAGCAATTGCAACAGTGAGAGATGGAAAAAAGAGCTCAAAGATTTTCTCCTTCTCTTTAGTCCATACTTCTTCATCCTTTTCTGTGGTGACTGCGTTGTAAACCTCTGAGAGCTTCCCATGGTGATAACCTTGAGTCAGCATAATTCTTCATCAAATCAGCCTAATCCTTGGAGTGGTCGTTTGATTGGCGATCGCAACCGCTATCGCATTGATGAGCGTCTGGGCGGTGGGGGCATGGGAGACGTGTTTCTGGCGACCGATACTCGATTGGGCAAACCCGTGGCAATCAAACTGTTGAGGGAGTCGCTAGTCAATGCTGAGGATCTTGATTTCAAAGAGCGGTTTGAGCGGGAATGTGCCATCTGTGCCGCCCTGAAGAGTCCTCATATTGTTCAGGTCAGCGACTATGGTGTCACATCTGAGGGATATCCCTTTTATGTAATGGAATATCTGCAAGGGCACTCCCTAGATCAACTGCTTTCCCAGCAGTCGCGTTTGTCGGTCGCTCGAACTTGCAATATCATCACACAAGTTTGTGCAGGCTTAAAGTTAGCGCATGAAGGGGTAGTGCTTTGGAATGGCGAGGTTGCCTCCAGCGAACGAATTAAGGTAATCCACCGGGATTTGAAACCCGCTAACATCTTTTTAGTGCCGTCCGCTTTGGGTGAGTTTGCTAAGGTTATTGACTTTGGGATTGCCAAAATTCATTCCCTGCAAGCCGAATTTACGACTGCCACCCGCGTATTTTTAGGGACCTGCCACTATTCCTCTCCAGAGCAGTTTGACGTTCGGGGAGAAGTAGATGAGCGTTCAGACATTTACAGCCTGGGAGTCATCCTTTATGAGATGATGTCTGGGATTGATCCGTTTGGGTTTGATTTTCGTACCAAGCGAGTCAGCAACGATACCTGGCTCACCGCTCATGCGACTCAAACAGTGAAGCCGTTGCGATCGCAGCCAGGCTGTGATCACATTTCTCCAGAGTTAGAAGCAGTGGTGATGCGCTGTCTGAGAAAATCTCCAGGCGATCGCTTCGCCTCAGTTGCAGGCTTAAGTGAGGCGTTGCAAGCGGCTAATTCTGGAAAGTCTGCCAATCCCTTGCTCTTGGCTCCAACTTTAGCCGAGCAGTCTGCATCTGCTCAGCCTGACCTCTCTACAGTTGCTCGACCGCTAGTCGCCACCCCTTCTGGTTACGCTTCTACAGCCGCCAAGCACAGTTCTCCTAGGGCTTCACAACGGACTATCGGCCGAAATTCCCGCTTGTTGGTAGGAGGCGGAGTTCTACTAGCGCTGGCGATCGGAGTTTACGCTGTACCCCAAATCTTGCAGTCCTCGTTACTGACAAACGAAACTTCACCTCGTCAACTGGCAAGCAATGTTCACTCATTCTCATTGGCAAAAACTCTTGTGGGCAGTTCTCATCCAATTTGGTCAGCAGTTCTGAGTCCTGACGGTCAAACCCTGATCAGTGGAGGTGAAGACAAAGATACGGCAGGTCAGTTTTATCCAATTAAAATCTGGGATGTTGGAACCGGGCAAGTGCAACGCACTTTAGATGGACATCTCGCCACCATTCAATCGCTGAGTTTGAGTCAAAATGGTCAGATTCTTGCTAGTGCCAGTGGAGATAACACCATCAAAGTTTGGGATGTAACAACGGGAAAATTACTTCACACCCTTGAAGGACATACAGAACCAGTTTGGTCAGTTGCCTTGAGCCAAGACGGACAAACCTTGATCAGTGGAAGTGAAGACACAACAGTGAGAGTTTGGGATTTGCGTACCGGAGGCAGCCGTGTACTGGCTGAACATAAGGCTACAGTCTATTCAGTTGCGCTCAGTCCTGATGGAGAAACGATCGCCAGTGGTAGTGCAGATAAAACTATCCGACTGTGGGATTTTGCAACCGGAGAACTAATCCGAACCCTGGGAGAGCCAGGAGGTCATCGGGATGTAGTCAGGTCTATTGCTTTTAGCCCCGATGGCAAACAGCTAGCAAGTGCAGGTTGGGATGGATTTGTGAAGTCTTGGGACGCGACCACTGGACAATTGCTGCAAACGTTCCAGGGTCATAGCGATCGCGTGGGCTCCGTTACGTTCATTGACAATCGAATGCTCGCCAGTGCCAGTCTCGACAAAACCATCAAAATTTGGGACACCCAGACTGGGCAATCGCTGCAAAACATTCCCGCCCATTCCAATTGGGTCTTATCTTTAACCACTCAACCGGCTCACCCCACCCTGGTCAGCAGCAGTAGTGATATGACGATTAAACTCTGGCGATGATGAACCCATATTTATATAAAGCCGTAGCAATTGAAAGGCTATTTAGTCCAAAGGTGATATGGAAAAACCTCACCGTGCAGTACAGGTAGATTTATCATATGGGCGATACTGGATTCGAACCAGTGACCCCTTCCGTGTGAAGGAAGAAGAAGTCCGAACAAAACCCTTGCTAAACAAGGCTTTTCGAGTATGTTTTCAGCCTTCATAGTCAATTCATAGTCAAAGAAGTTTCTACAGTCTGAGAACGACAACAACGACTATCTATGCTTGAATTGTCAATATGCCAACTATTCCTACAAGCTCATTCTCGATTAAGCAATGCTCAGTTAATAAAGAAGGCTATTGCTAATCGCAGTATCGGACCAACTCTAAATTCTTGAATGGCTAGCAATTCTACTCGCGAGGCGCGTAGAAAGTTCCCTCCACCTCAAAAACGTCGTCCTGGTTAAGCCGATCAACTTCAACAATCGTTCGTGGCGGATAGGGATTGCCTTCCCAAAGCTCCTCCTGAATCTGATTGACGATGGGGCGATAGCGATACATGTCTGTTACGTAGACAACAATCCGAACTGCATCTTGCAGCGTTGCCCCTTCAGATTCAGCAATAAGCTGCATATTTCTAAATGCCTGTCTGATTCTGCCTTCTGGATCTTCAACCAAGGAATTCGTCGCTGGATCAATTCCACGCATTCCAGCCACAAAGATAAAATCACCCGCTCTAGTCGCTAAACTCCACGTGCCTGTCGGAGTAATTGCTCCTTCTGGCGATAGCGTCGTTACTCCGTTGGGAGAAGTCGGTTGGGTTTCCTGGGCTTGAACACTAGGGACTCCGGCTAGGACGCTAAGTAGTCCTATAGCAGCAATTAATCGTGTCTTCATTCCGCTCTCTCCTCACAACAACGAGAATTATAAGCAGTAAAAGCTCTGTTCAGGGTATTTTACGACTGTTGAGTATTAAGATTTACATCGTTTCTAGAAATAATGGTTAAACGGAGTTGATTGCCAAAGTGAAACATTCAAATTCTTAAAATATTTATTGTTTGACCGGATGCTATAGAAAACTACTGCCTTATTAGATCAATTGTCACTGAAGCAACTTCTTGAAAATAGGTAGAACGGTTGTCTACTAAACATTATGGGCTTCACCAAGCTTGCCAAGTACTCAGCATTGGCTTTATGCTGCTTAGCAAAGGCACTGCGGTATTCTGTTGATCAAATTCATTTTGTTCACCAAAACTTGCTCTAAAATTTTCATTAGACTATGCAGTTATACTGACTGAAAGAACTTCGATTTGTTTGGTCCTCTCAGCCTCCGCAACCATGACTGAATCTGACCAGATTCATCAACTGAAAAATTGGCAGAAGCTTCTTTATCATTGGCGTAATCGGTGTATAAATACGCAATTTTTGAAGCAAGCGTTGCAGAGAACGCCTCAGAATTTCATAGAACGGGTAATCATTGGCAGTACGACATTAGCCGTTAGTGTGTCAGCGTACTACTGCTATCAAGCTGTGCGTAATTTGCTACTGGAAAATCTAAAACAAAACGCATTTCTGCAAGTGGAGCAGAGTGTTAGAGAGATTGATACTTGGCTTTCAACCCATAAAGCTGCACTGGAGGCAAGCGCAAATAGTCCTACCTTCCGAACAATGGATTGGTCGCAAATAGAACCTTACCTGAGATCAGAGGGGCAGAGGCTACCGGAGTTTATTTACTTTGGCATGATTGATGCGAACGGATTTCTCTATACGACGTTGCCTGATCAGCCTCAAGGGGTGATTAATCTGAGAGACCGTAAGCATTTTCAAGAAGCGATGGTCGGAAAAGGTAGTTTATCTGATCCGCTCATTGCCCGTATCCCGCAAGGGGCACGAGTGGTTGCTTATGCAGTTCCGGTCTGGTCAGGTGTGGCTGAACTGGGAAAGCCACTAGGTGAAGTAATTGGTGCCATTAATGCGTGATTAGTATCGCCAAGATCGTTGAAGTCACAAACAGTCTAAGGTACGGCGACGACAGTTATGCTTTTGCCCTTAACTCTAAAGGCGAAGCAATTGTTCACCCTAACTCGGCGTTGATGTCAACAATCGAAAAGCCTGCACCAAGCCTCCTTGACGCGACAGATCAGCATTTAGCGACTGTTGCCCAGTGCATGGTGAACAAGGAACAAGGAATTGAACTACTACCAATAGATGGTATACCGCAATACGTTGCCTTTGCCTCGCTACAAGAAGCAGATTGGTCAGTTGCTTTGGTAATTCCCAGAGAGAA
Organism: Leptolyngbyaceae cyanobacterium RM1_406_9; assembly: GCA_012033355.1. Lineage (GTDB taxonomy): Bacteria > Cyanobacteriota > Cyanobacteriia > Elainellales > Elainellaceae > JAAUTN01. The sequence goes on from JAAUQZ010000045.1 coordinate 25,257, forward strand.
TATTGAAGCTCAACTCAAACTGCTTGATCTCATTGCAGCAGTCGTAGCAGGACTGGCGATCGCTCTCATTGCAGTTCTTTGGCGAGTGCAAGCCTCAGAGCAAGCCCAACTCAAAAAGTCTAAAGCAGCCTCTGATACTGCACGAGAAGCAGCCGATGCTGCCAATCGTGCAAAGAGCGAATTTCTAGCAAACATGAGCCATGAACTTCGGACTCCCTTAAATGGCATTTTGGGGTATGCCCAAATTTTAAGTCGAGCGAAAGCGTGGACAGACAAAGAGCTTCATGGTGTCAGCATTATCTATCAAAGTGGCTCGCACCTTTTAACGTTAATTAACGACATTCTTGATCTTTCAAAAATTGAAGCTCAAAAGCTAAAGTTGCAGCCTAAACCCTTACACCTCCCTTCTTTCTTACAGGGAGTCGTTGAGATCAGCAGCGTTCATGCTGAACATAAAGGCATTGATCTCATTTACATTTCTTCCCCAAATTTGCCAGCCGGGATCAAAGTAGATGAGAAGCGGTTGCGTCAAGTACTGATTAATCTGCTGAGTAATGCAATCAAATTTACGAATGTGGGTTCGGTAACGTTCAAAGTGGAGGTGGTTGATCGTGAGCTATCAGAATTTGAGGGTCAGAAATCACAACAGCTAGGAACTACTACAATTCGATTTGAAATCAAAGATACAGGAATAGGAATTAACCAGGAGAATTTAGATAAAATCTTTAACCCCTTTGAACAGGTAGAAAACGAGAAGTGTCGAAGTGAAGGAACAGGGCTAGGTTTGGCAATTAGTAGCAAGATTGTCAACTTAATGGGCACCCACATTCAGGTACAAAGTCAGCTAGGGGGCGGTAGTACTTTCTCGTTTGAAGCTAGTTTTCCTACAACAACTGCCTGGTTGCAACCAGCAATAATGTCAGGAGACATAATTACTGGCTACGAAGGAAGACGACAAACCATCTTGGTGATTGATGACAAGCAAGACAATCGTGCTGTAATTGTCGGTTTATTAGGCTCAGTTAGTTTTGTCGTAGAAGAGGCTGAGAATGGCAGAGAAGGATTGGTGAAGGTAGCACAGTTGCAGCCTGACTTGATTATCACTGACCTCCTAATGCCCGTGATGGATGGTTATGAGTTTCTGCAACAACTGGATAGTTTAGAAGGATTGAAAGACATCCCAGTAATTGTTTCATCAGCCTTTCTATTTGAGATAGCAGAGCAGAAGAAATTACACGGTAGAAACAATGATTTTCTTGTCAAACCTGTACAGTCTGAAGAGTTGTTTAAGCTATTAGAGAAGCATTTGAGTGTTGAATGGAAGTATGAGCCGTTATCTCGTACAACACTGCACTTAAACATCGTTGATTCAAAATCTGTAGCTTCAAACCCCAAAGAATTAGATTTTCTGCTGTCTCTTGCACAACAAGGCCGTATCAAAAAACTGACAGAAGAAGTTCAGAGAATAGGAGCGTTAGACGGACAGTACAGTCAGCTCGTTCAGCAAATTTTGCAACTAGCAAAAGGATTTCAAGCGGAAAAAATAGAGAATCTTATTCGGGAATACATTATCAGTAACATGGAGAAGAACGACTTTTATGAGGAAAACCGAGTTGATCTTGGTAGTAGATGATGCTCCTACTGACCTTGAAGTCGTTTCTGAATTTTTGCATGAGGCAGGCTTTGAAGTGGGTATATCCCAGTTTTGCAAGTTTGCCCTCATCCCCCAGCCCCTTCTCCCAAAAAGGGAGAAGGGGAGCCGGATTGGAAGTCCCTCTCCCGCTTTGGGAG
>JAAUQZ010000046.1 GCA_012033355.1 Leptolyngbyaceae cyanobacterium RM1_406_9
TCGGTGAGGCGGTACTTCGAGATGATGGAGGCGTTACTCAGCTAACAACCCCAGTGCAGCGGATTGACCGAAATCGCCTGGGGTGAGGTGCAAAGCCCTGGGCAACCGCTGACCGGGAACGTTATGCGGCTTCGGTTACTGAGTTGCGACACAGGTAGAGATTATCTGTGAGTCACATAGGCTATGAACATAAGCAGTGGATTCAGACTTTTCTAAAGTGGGGTGGTGACCGTTAGCTTGGTTGGATAGGTAGAGGTTTTAAAGCTGAAAATCAAGGAGACGAGTTGACGTGGAATTGTCTGAAAGTGACAAGGTTGCGGTGTTGCTAAATTTGCAGGATATGCAAGTAAAGGAGATGCACAGGCGCGAAGAAACGGAACAGAAACTCTTTGAGTGGTCAACCAGCCTTCTTCTAGCAGCATTCGCAGCTATCGTTGCTTTGTCTCAAAGAACCGTAGTTCTCCCGCAGGCAACCTTTGTTAAAGTAATCGCTACAGTGATGGTTGGTGTTCCTGTCTACCTCGTAATTGTAAAAATAAAAGAGCGCTCAGGAGCTTCGGTTGGTAATGCAGAGGCTGTAGAGCGCATTCAGAGTTTATTGCATTTGTTCGATGATTCTTACTATGGGACTCATTCGCCCTATCCGCAGGAATGGGCTGGGCAACTTGCGAAAGGACGATTAAAGCGTAAAAGTCCTATTCAGAAGTTTGTAATAATAGGGCTGATGGCATTTTGCGTTATTTCAACCATTTGGGCAATTCTGTAATAGACGAATTTTCAGAGTGTGATCGCTCCTCAACAAGCGTTCATCAAACTTTAGATTTATTCAAAATTAGTACGATTGCTGTTCTTGAAGGATGCGCGAAGCCTTCGGCATAGGAGAAAAGCGCCAGCGTAATGCATCCTCTCATTCAATTTTTGGAGCGCAATCGCGTCGTGTTAGGATATAGCGAACATTTTTCCGTTTAACAAATTACTTCCTGCTTGAATACAGCACAGGCGATTACAATCTACAAAGCCACCCAGAAGGGGAAGGGGCAAAGTCTTCTTGAACGAGGATTTCATCCTGAGGATTTTCCCTATTATCCTCCGATGGCTGATGGAAAATGTTATTTCGCAGCACCCAATAGCAGAAATCTAGCTGAAGAATACCATCGCTACTACAAGGATGGGATTCTGGAAGTTACAATTGACTCAGAAATCTATGACCAATTTTTCAAACCCCTTGAGAAACCCTATCAAGGTGGAGAGAAGGTTGAATTAGCCATTCCTCACGATTTGTTTCCTCTCTTGAACCAGTATCCTAGAGTCCTAAAGCCGAGGTAATAGCATGAGTGAACAGTTTTGGAACGAAATTAAATCGAAATATCGGTTAGGTGAACTGGTTCACGGTACAGTGGAATATCATGCACCATTTGGGGTTTTTGTCAGTCTAGATGATGAAGCAGTACGAGGGTTGGTGCAGATTACAGATTTTGTGGATAGTGGAGATATGAGTTCAGAGATGTACCCCGATATTGGCTCACCCATTGGGGCTGTGGTTGTAGGGTATACCGAGGACGATCGTAATCAAATCTGGTTGAGTGTCAAACCCAGTGTGTTGCAAAAGGCATTGGTGCATCTCAAAGTTCCAGCAGCAAGCGAGAGATCGTCGCCAGCCGCATAACGATCCAAATGCAGCGGACGGAATAGAGAGAGTTGGTTGTGCTGCCAAGGTTGTTAGCCGCCGCTGATTTGGGGCGTTATGCTGCCTCAGTTATCTGTAGGAACGTGCTGAAGCCGTAACTGTTGGCATTTGGGGTTAGGGTAGTGTGGGATTGTTGGAAAGGTAGTATTTTGAGTTTGGTGGTGGAGTAGATAGACGTGACCTTACAAGATCTAGCCAATATTTCTCAAATTGCCCAAGCCATTTTAGTGATCATTTCTTTGGGTTTCATTTGGTATCAGTTAAGGGAAGGAGTTAGATTAGCAAAATCGGAAAACGCTCGCTCCCTAGCAGAGCAAGCAGAAGCTTTTAATGCATTGATAATTCAAAATCCCGATCTCGCCGAGCTTTGGTATAGCTATGGTAAAACCCTTGAGAAAGGTGGTGAAATCAACCGATTACGTTACAGAGAGATGCTGGTACAGAATCTAATTTTTCACGAGTATATTTATTATCAGTGGAAGAATAAATTGCTCGATGACGAAATATATCGTTCTTGGTCATCCTATCTAGAACATATTGTTAAACGGCACAATCTAGATGTGATTTCTAGTGGAGTCCAAAATATCTTTCCTGGGGATTTTGGACGATATATCAGTCAGATAAGAGCCAAACCGTAGATAAAGATGCTTGCATAGCAGCAGTCAGAGGCGAATAAAAGTGAGAAAATGTAAGAGCTTGCTAAAACGGAGATCATGCCCAGAAAGATTCGAGAACTGAAAGCTCAGATCGCCCGTGAAGGGTTTGTTTTCTTGCCCAAGCGCGGCAAGGGCAGTCATGAGCGTTGGAGGCATCCTTTAATTGGAAGGACATTGACAATTGCAGGAAAAGACGGAGATGATGTGCCGCTCTACCTAGAAAAGCAATTAGCAAAGCTTCTTTCTGAACTAGAAAAATTAAAAGAGGAGGGGGATTCATGAATCGATACAGCATGATCGTTCAATGGTCAGATGAAGATCAACTCTTCTTGGTCACGATCCCAGAGTTTTCTGATCTTGTCGTAATGCCTTGTACTCACGGAAAAACTCGTGAAGAAGCTATTCGCAATGGTGAAGAAGTAATTGAAATGTACCTGGAAGCTTGGCAGGCAGAAGGTGAGACAATTCCTGAACCCAGAACACTTCAGGTCGCTTGATATTCTTGGTGATTCCGGCAGCATAACAACCCAAATGCAGCGGACTGCTGAGAGACACTTGTGCTGAGTTAGAGAAGCTGGTAGCCGCTGAAGGGGAACGTTATGCGTTAACCCTCTGATAAAAGACTAAACTGCTGGAAGTTACCCAATCAGATACGAAAACGCCTTTTGTAATACTCAACCCAAAATGTCCAGACGAGATGATTTACATTTCTCCGTACGTCGCACCCTTGAAAAAGATGGATGGGTAATTACAGACGACCCGTTGGTGTTGGTGTTGGAGCAAACTCTGTTAAAAGCTGATTTAGGAGCTGAGAAATTTTTCACAGCCGAAAAAGAGGGGCATAAAATTGCAGTTGAAGTTAAAGATTTTGATGCAGTGTCTGTGATCAGTGAACTGGAAAAAACGATGGGGCAACTTCAGCTTTATCAATGGGCGTTAGAAGAACAAGAACCGGAGCGTGAGTTGTTCCTGGCTGTGAGCCAAGGCATCTACATCAAGCATTTTCAAAAGCCAATTTTTCAGTTAGCTGTCCAGCGCAATAAAATCAATCTCTTAGTCTATGCACCCAAACAGGAGGTTATTCTGCAATGGATCAAACCTTAAGTTATGTAGACACTTTAAGGAAAACAGTACAGGAAGCGGTAGCTAACCAGCCCCGCTTACAAGCGATTAAACTCTATCCCGTTTGTGACACCGAGTCCGGTCATTTTCTGGTGCTGGCAACAGGCTGGGACAAACAACGCTGGATGGATACCATTCTGTTTCATGCCCGTTTAGTGGGACAGCAAATCATCATCGAGGAAGACAACTTTGAGGAAAGTCTAACCCAAGCCCTCATTGCTAGGGGAGTCAAAAAAGAGGATATTCTGACTCCTCTGGAACCCGCACTCTCATCGAAAGCTGTCCAGAAGAACGCATAACAACCCCCTTGCAGCGGACGGAGCAAAGATCTGAATGGTGTGACAAAGGTTACTCGCCGCCGCTGAAGGGGAACGTTAGCCATAAAGCTATATATGAATAGCACTGAACTAAGAAAGATTTAAGCGCTCAGATCCCCGGTCTTTTTAGAAAAACCGGGGATCTAAATCCCTTGCGTCAGTGCCATTGAGCTATATATCAATGAGTAGGCAATCAAACCATTCACCTTGACCTTCAATACGTTATACGGTTTGGCACAATTCTTGGGGTAACTGCTGCATGATTCGCTGGAAGATGTTTGGGTCATCCAAAGCCCGTGATATCACCAACGTGCCCTGAATCGCAATGAGTGCGTCTTCGCTGCGCTGCCGTGCTAAGGTTTCATCCAAGCCAGATTCAATAAGAACAGTCGAGATCGCACCAATCCACCCTTCCAGTGCCTCCTTCACTTTGTCATGAAACATATCTTGCCCTGTGCCGGATTGCAAAATAGCCAGCAAGCAGGGCTTCGTGCCACCTGCGTAGAGATCGTTGACACGATCGCTTTGCTGCCGAAGACTACATGTTAAATGAACAGCCCATCCATCAACTCTTGGGCGAAAACCATCAAATGTCCGGTGTTGAACTGGCAGATGGTTCTATTGTCGAACTGGATGCTGGACTCGTTTCAATGGGATCTAAATACCACGCTGATTATTTAAACGGCATCGATCTGGAATACAAAGGCGGCAACTTGGTGACAGATGCGATGAACCGCACGTCACACCCTCGCATTTTCGCTGTCGGTGATCTGAAAGTGGGACTGAATCAAGTGGTCATCGCCGCCGCAGATGGAGCTAACGCCGCCACTCAAATCTGGCGTGATATTCGCCGCCAAGAAGGTACCCGTCGCCGCGCTGCCTAGACAAAAGGCGACCTGATAACTCCTGAAATGTAGAATCTGCTGCCCCGCTTCTAAGCTTGAAAGCGGGGACGGAGGGGAAGATCTATATCCTGGCTGAGAGTTGAGGCTATGCTCATGACGTCCCTGACACTAAACAGCTTGCTAGACACGCTGACAGCAACACTGACGCGCCGAATATTCACAGCTAAAGAGCTTTTGCTCCAGCAAGGGGAACCAGCTAACTATCTTTATTGGGTAAAGTCTGGCCGCATTCGATTAGTGAGTTTTGTGAATCATCAAATGGTGACTCACTACTTTGTAGAAGCTGGAGAGCTGTTTGGGGAGAGTGCGCTGTACATTCCGACCTATGGCTGTAGCGCGATCGCAGAAACCATCTCGGAGGTCATTGCGATTCCAGTTGAAGATTTTGCCACCGCGTTAAAAGAACACTCGTCTCTGGCTGAAACTTATCTAGCTACGTTGACGCACCGACTCTACGCTGTTAAATCATTGTTGGAACTGCGTAGTATTAGCAATGGCTACGGACGGCTATTGCACTATCTAACGAACCAACTTGAACCGGGTCGAGACACAGTAATACTCAACAAATCTCTAAGAGATATTGCCAGCGAGTTGGCACTCACCCCAGAAGCGTTGTCTCGCTTGCTCTCCCGCCTCCAAAGAGAAGGGGTAATTAATCGTAAGAAACGAAGTATCACATTTTCTCAAGACTGGTTAGAGGATGTTTTCAACTATTAAGAACTTGACGTTGGTCAAGGATTCAACAGGCAAAATCCCTTAATCTTTCGGCAAATCTATCGCTTATCCTAAGGAATTCCCATAACAATTACCCAAGGCGCACACCACGTTGGTCTAACTGTTCCTAGCATCGACGCAACCCGAAATTTCTTTGTTAATGTGCTGGAATTTAAGCAAGTTGGCGAAGTCCCAGACTATCCAGCCTATTTCCTCTCGGATGGCACACTACTGTTGACTCTCTGGCAAGCAACTGACCCTGCCACTGCCACTCCTTTCGATCGCAAAACTAATATTGGACTCCATCATTTCGCCCTCAAAGTCGATGGGCTAAACACCCTCAACACCTTGCATGAAACTTTATCCAAAACCGACGGTGTCACCATTGAATTTGCTCCTGAACCCCTCGGTGGTGGTCCTACCCAACATATGATGTGCTACATTCCCGGTGGCATTCGTATGGAGTTGATCGCACCTGGCGGTTAATTCTGTAGGGGTCAGAGGCAAAGCATTCCGCAAGCATCTTTAAGCTCGTATTCAAAGCGTTTGTCGGCTTTGCCCCTGATTGGATGGGTCTTCAATTTAATCACGCTTTAGGAGAGAAATATCAATGGCAATCCCCAGCTGGCAGAAGGCAGAATCGCCCTTTCATGCAGGCGAACGAGCTATCCAAGAGCGATTGGGTGCTCTAGAACAAATGGATAACTTCGGTCGGCGAGTTATTCGTGAGTTTCTCCCGGAGCAGCATCGCCAGTTCTACGCCCAGCTTTCCTATTTGCTGGTGGGGACAGTGGATGCGGAAGGGAATCCCTGGACATCCATTTTGGTTGGTGAACCAGGGTTTATTTCCACACCCAGCGATCGCACCCTGCACATTGCAGCCCAGCCTCTGTTTGGCGACCCCCTTAGCAATCATCTTGCCGTGGGCATCGATGTTGGCTTGCTCGGCATCGAACTCCACACCCGCCGTCGCAATCGTGTGAACGGGATTGTGAGTGCAGTTTCTGCCGAGGGCTTTGATGTTCAGGTCAGCCAAGCTTTTGGCAATTGTCCCAAATATATTCAGGCTCGGCAGTTTGATCTGAAATTATTTGACCCAACCGAGGCAAAACCAATGCATACCTTGACGACATTGGGAGAAACAGAGCACGCTACGATCGCTGCTGCCGATACCTTCTTCATTGCGACTGCATATCTAGATGAATCCGCCGGAGCCGCTAAAGGCGTCGATGTTTCCCATCGGGGGGGCAAAACGGGTTTCGTGCGTATTGATGGTGATACCTTAACCGTTCCCGACTTTACTGGAAACTGTCATTTTAATACCTTTGGCAATATCGAAGTTAATCCTTGTGCTGGCTTACTCTTCATTGATTTTGAGAGCAGTAATTTGCTCTATCTCATCGGATACGCTGAGGTGATTTGGGATGATCCCGAAATTGAACTTTATGAGGGGGCTGAGCGGTTGTTCAAATATCATGTGGAACAAGGGTTACGTGTTGAAGGTAGTATCCCTCTGAGTTGGTCAAATCCGGATTATTCTCCTTTCTTAGAAAGCACAGGTCCTTGGAGGGCTAACACTTCGTTGGAGCAGCGAGCAGAGTAATCCAACTGTGCACTCAAGGTTGTTTGTCGCCGCTCAACCTCACCGTTAGCTGGCTCCGCTACAGGGTCTATTACACTCATTCTTCGAGACTAGTAGTGAGTGTCAGAGCGCCCAGGAGATGTTGGTTGTGACCGTAACTGAGGCTAGTGGTGGTGTTGCAAGGCGCTCAGGAGATAGGGGTGGTGGCAGTGGCGAGAGGCGACCCTTGCGGTATCTGCGAAGCAGCACGGTGGATGCAGAGATTGAGTTGAGGGGGCGCTCGGTGGCGAGAGTCAACTAACACGTCATGGCAGCGGACTGCTGGTTCAAGCTGGTGGTGTGGCAAAGTCCATACAGCGGGTATGTCAAGTAGTTTGTGTCAAGGATCGCAAACCATGAGGGAAAGCGACCCCTCCGGGTATCTCGAAGAGCACGCCGAATTCAATGGCGAAGCGATTGAGAGCTGGCTTCCAATCGCGGATAGGCATCGTCCACTTTTTGGCAATACTGCAGATCCCTAAGTAGACGACTTTCAGCGCAGATTCATCAGTTGGAAAAGCACGATGATTTTTGGTTACCTTGCGAGTCGTCATGTTCATCGACTCAATCGCATTGGTGGTGTAGATCGCTTTACGAATCTCAGGTGGATAAGCAAGAGACTGTACAGTTTTTTGTGTAAGCGGTCAAAATTAGCTCAAACATAAGGAGACCACCCATGCCTCGCTGTCGTCGCCCTGAAGCTAAAGTAGACCACCTGCTCGATGAACTGCTTGCCGACTCCTCCACCCCAGAGCAAATTCTGGGAGAACAAGGACTGCTCAAACAACTGACCAAACGACTGGTGGAACGAGCCGTGCAAGCAGAATTAAGCCATCATCTGGAAACCGAAGCCCAATTGCCCCCTTGCTGAAGAGAGCAGTCCTACCAAGCGGCGCAATAGCCGTAATGGCTACTCATCCAAGACGCTTAAAGCAGACTGTGGAGCATTGGCACTGGAGATTCCCCATGACCGTGACAGCACCTTTGAACCGATTGTGGTTCCCAAAGGAGAGCGGCGCTTGAGTGGTCTCGATGACCAGATCATGGCAATGTATGCTAGGGGTTAAGCACCCGCGATATTCAAGCGCCTTAGGGCTGTGGATGTCTGCCCACGAGGGGGCAAAGTTCTGTCTCAAAGTGTTGACTGACCTGAAGAATCGGGGCGTGGAAGACATCTTCATTGCTTGTGTCGATGGACTCAAAGGCTTCCCCGATGCAATTGCAGCCGTCTTTCCCAAAACCCGAGTGCAGTTGTGTATCGTGCATCTGATTCGTAACTCTCTGCGTTATGTGCCTTGGGGAAGCCAAGCCGAAGTCATTGCTGACCTCAAACCGATTTATCAAGCCGCAACGGTGGACGAAGCTGAAACCGCACTCGAAAACTTTGCTGACAAGTGGGATCAACTCTATCCAACGATTTCCCAGATCTGGTTCCGTCACTGGGACAACATCATCCCCTTCTTTGACTACCCACCGGACATTCGCAAAGTGATTTACACCACCAATGCCATTGAGTCGCTCAATCGTTCGTTGCGTAAGGGACTCAAGACCAAGGGGTGTTTCCCCAATGAGGAATCGGTCTACAAGTTGCTTTACCTGGCGCTCAACAACATTGCCAAAAAGTGGACGATGCCGATTCGGGATTGGAAAGCGGCACTCATGCGTTTTGCCATTGAGTTCCCCGTGCTCTTCGAGATACCCGGAGGGGTCGCTTTCCTCACCGCTAGTCAATGTCTTACACAAAAAACTTGACACTCTTATTGAGAAGTATCTCGTCAACACACCTTAAACTTATGCCCAAACCCACCCTCTTCGTCTGCCAATCCTGCCATCACTCCGAGGAACGCCCTGAAGACCAATCTGCGGATGGCGATCGCTGACTCGCCCAACTCAGCGCACGATGCACGATCGCCTACCCTCCAGCAACAATCGCTTCAGCCGTATCTCTGTCATTCCGGCAACTGGTTGGGATCAAAGCCTTGCGATCGCAAAAAATCTTCAAGCTGCGTCGCCGTCGCTGTTCGGCTACCGCCCGTTCTTCTAAAGTGAGACGATCACTGACCTTGTAGGATGTGTAGGCAAAGCGTAACGCATCATTTAGTGCGGCTGGGTTGCAGATTGGCTGTTGGGCGATCGCCCACTGAATGTACGTTACTGATACTGTGCGATCGCCTTCCCGTGGAGAGTGAGTTGGGGCGATCGCCAACTCCATCCTCAACACTCTATTTGATTTGGCTCCTCCCTATCTAATTGGTATCGCCATTGATATCGTAAACATGAGTAATTGCCAAATAACTCAAGCTATAGCAGTCCTAAATCAGTTGTAAGAAGAGTAGGTTGTGAGAAGCGCACCCCGGAGGGGTGTGCCTCTCACAACCCATTTAGGATGGCCATAGCTCTTTCAGTTTAGGGCATTTCAAGTAAAATATTTGACCAATATCTTCAGCGTCGTCACTCAAACATTCGTCTACCTGACTTACAACAAGCCTTAAAAATGTCTATCGTCGAGTTATGGCTTAGCTTGTTATTAGGGGGATACTCTTTAGAACAGCAGGGTGAATTTTATAATAGCCAAACTCTCTGGATTATTGGCACTGGAAATAAGCAGATCATTGCTGTCTGTGATCGCGCACTTCATGTGAAGTGAATCATGTTTTCCATCTTTACCTTTAGGGCGTTTAGACTTCTCCCAAATAAGCACTTCAGATTGCTGAGCGACTGCTGCTCCCAATCCTGCTACGACTCCAAGTCGTTCAGTTCTTACTATCCATCAACCATTAACATCAGGCGTTCCGGTTTGAGCCAGATATGCCAAGGAAAAGGTTGATCTTTAATTGCGTGCCACTTCTCTTTGAAGATTTCTGCCTGCACATGATAGTCCTGCGGATCAGTGGGGGTGGCGTTGAACTTGAGGAACAGGGTTATGCGGTGGGGGGTTTCGCTGGTCGCGGCTAACCAACAAGGGAAGAGGTTGGAGTTTTGAGTCTCGTGGTTTTGCTGACTCGGTTCTGGGGGTTGAAAGCAAATTTGGTGGGCACGGATGCCGATATCTGTAAGGCGATCGGGAATCGCTTCCAGCACAGTTAGAGTAATGCCCCAGTCAATCGCATGGACTGATGTAGAACTTTGTGCTACAGCGCGGGAGAAGTTTTTACAACCCGTGAGTTGGGCCACCCGTACAGTTTTGGGATGTTCAAAAATGCGATGCTTGGAATCATGGGCGATCGCGGTTCCACCAGACATCACCATCAGCCTTTCACAGATGCGGTAGGCTTCTTCCAGGTTGTGAGTCACAAACAGTGTCACACCCCGATAGGTGGATAAAACATCCAGCAGTTGTCGCTCCATCTGGCTGCGGAGATAGGTATCCAGGGCTGAAAAAGGTTCATCCAGCAACAGCACTTCCGGTTCAGTTGCCAGTGCCCGCGCCAGTGCCACCCGCTGTTGTTGCCCCCCGGAAAGCTGATGCGGATAGCGATCGCCCATTCTCTGCAACTGCACCCGCGCCAGTTGTTGAGCTACCCGCTGTCGGCGTGTTGCTTTTGGTAGTGTTTGTATCCCAAAAGCAATATTTTGCGCCACGGTCATGTGGGGAAACAGAGCATAGTTCTGAAACACCAGACTGACATTGCGTTTGGGGCTGGGTAGGTTAATACGTTTGTCAGCATCAAACAGAGTGCGTCCGTTTAAGATAATGCGGCCTCGGGTCGGCGTTTCTGCCCCAGCAATGCAGCGGAGAGTCATGCTTTTGCCCGATCCTGACCCGCCTAGAATGCCCAATGTTTCTGGCTGTCCAGCAGCTTTTTGCACTGTAAACCCAAGGTTGAGTTGAAAGTTTTCAAGCTGCTTTTCAATCTCGACCAACAAACCAACTGGGGTATCGAACCATTGGGGTTGAGTCTGTTGGTTGCATTGCCCCCCCCTTATTTGAGCAGGCTCGGTGTATTTTCCACCGCGATTGACTGGCTCGTTGGACTCCAGCAAACCGGGCTGCGATTGCTGCTGTTGTCGTTTGTAGTGCTGCTGCCAGAAGTTGACCAGCATCAAAGCAGACAGCGAAATCCCCATAATGACGAGCGACCATAACCAGGCTAAGCCCATATCTCCCGCATCCACCGCAAAGTAAATTGCCATTGGCATGGTTTGGGTTTGTCCGGGAATGTTGCCTGCTAACATCAGCGTGGCTCCAAATTCTCCGAGTGCGCGGGCAAACGCCAAAGTTACACCCGCCACTAATCCTGGCATCGACAAGGGTAAGAGAATTTGCCAAAAGATGCGCCGATCCGTGGCTCCCAGGGTGCTGGCAACTTGCAACAGGCTGCTGTCAATTTGCTCAAAGGCACCCAGCGCCGTTTTGAACATTAGGGGAAAGGCGACAACCACCGCCGCAACCACCGCCGCATACCAGGTAAAGATGATCGTGAAATTCAACGACTCCATCCAGTGTCCCAGCGGTCCGTTTTTACCAAACAGCAGCAGCAACAAAAAACCAACGACGGTTGGTGGCAAAATTAGGGGAGCAATCAAAATTCCTTCTAGCAGCGATCGCCCCCGTCCACGATAGTTCAGCATCCAATAGGCGGCACCGATGCCCAAGAAAAACGTGATGATGGTTGCCGTTGCCGCTACCTTCAGCGAAATCCACAGGGGCGAAAGATCGAGTTCCATTGGCTATCTTACCTTCTATCACGTTCTAGATTAGGTTGCGGTAAAGCCATACTTAGCAAATACTTTCTTAGCGATGCTACTCGATAAAAATTGGATAAAATCTTTGGCAACCTTCTGATTACTACTCCGCTTCAGCACAGCAATGGGGTACGCAATCGGGGAATGCAAATTGGTGGGAATCATTTGGGCAATTTTAACTTCATCCGTGGTTTTGGCATCGGTCAGATACACTAGCCCCGCATCCGCATTGCCCGCTTCCACAAACTGCAACACCTGCCGCACATTACTCGCCATCACATACTTGGGCTTCAGTGTTTGCCATAATCCTGCTTCAGTCAGAGCTTCTTCAGCATATTGTCCGGCTGGAACACTGCGCGGATCGCCGATCGCAATCCGTTTGACCCGCGCTTCTGTCAAGTTTTTCAAGCTTGTCATGCCAGCGGTATTAGCGGGCACAACTAATACCAGGCGGTTGGTTAACAGGTTGCGCTGAGTCCCAGACAGAAGCAAGTTTTTCTGCTGTAACGCCTTCATTTGCTTCTGTCCCGCTGAGATAAAAATATCCACAGGCGCACCATTTTCAATTTGCTGTTGCAATGCTCCAGAACTCGCGAAATTATAACGAATTGTGGCTTTAGACTGCGCTTGATATAACGGTGCTAATTCTTGCATAACATCCGTTAAGCTGGCAGCAGCAGATACTAGTAATGGGGAGTTGGACTGGGCAATGACTGATGAAAAATCAAGCGATCGCACACCTAACGTTGCACCCAACGCCAGCACTACCAACATCGTAAAAGTCAAAATTCGTCGTAAGCCCATATATTGAGAGATGTTTCTGAGGTCTTGTTTGCGATCGCACACTGCTTGAAATAATGGATCAGGACAATAGATTGCCATGTAATCCAGGCGGTGATGGGGTTGTCCCCAAAGGGCTGTAACCAGTTTGATATAACAGTGGCGTAGCAAATCTCTGTGAGGATGGGTGCGTTCAATCAATGTGATGAATTCTGGAACTAAATGAGTTTCCGTTAGCATAGCAAGGGAATTAGGTTAGGGTTAGATAATCGTGTCAGAGGTTTATCATTTCTCTAGCGCTATTGAGCAACTCATAGAATTACAGAATTGGGTTATGTTTGATTATGTGATGTCACTTGACATGATTAAAATTAGCATCCTTACTTAAGGCTCAAGTATGTACTCAGTCTCTAGAAGCATTTCAGAGAGAATATCTTAGACGTAGAGACGGGAAGGGGTACAAGTATTTAGAGGGGGGACTAATAGTTATCTGAGCCCAACTGTTGAGATAGTGATAGAAAATATGCAGATATCATATTGATTTGGATGATAGTTATGTTGATAATATAGGCGTGTGCAGTGGAGGTTGAAATACCTCTATCCATCAAACAAGGAATCAACGATGAAAATTAGTGCGCGGAATGCCCTCAAAGGAACAGTCAAAGCGATTGAAGTTGGATCGGTGAATACGGAGGTTGTTTTAGAAGTTGCGCCCGGAGTGGAGATTACGGCCATTATCACGAAAGTGTCCGCAGAAAACCTGGGCTTGAGTGTTGGCAAAGCAGCCTATGCCGTGGTCAAATCCAGTGATGTTATGGTCGCGATCGACTAACACAATAAATGAAAGTTCCGACTATTTTCAAGCAAAACAATCGGAACTTTCAGCCCATATCATCCCGTTACAGTTTGCGACCAACAATGTGAAAAATGTGCCAGTACTTATCTTCACCGATCGCGGTTACTCCAGGATGCTCTTCTTCCTCTAACCACTCCACATCAAACGGTTGTAGAAGATTTTCCACTTGTTGACGAGTGTGATGGCTGCGGTTGGGATATACTATCCAGGAATCGCGATCGCCAAACAGCTGCCCACAGAACCGTCCTCCGGGTTTGAGGGCTGTCAGGATTGTCTGCCAAAGCTGGGGGAAATCTGTCGGGGGACAAAAGGTAAACAAAAGCTGGCATTAATTAGGTCAACGTTGGCAGGCAGGGTTAAGACTTCAAAGCGCATCAACTGGGTTTGGAGCCTGTCACGCTGGATATCGGGACGATTCAGCAGGCGATCGAAGGCTTTTTGCTCCCCATCGATCGCCATCACCTGCCAGCCTCGACGCAATAATTCCACCGTATCTCGCCCATCCCCACAGCCCAGATCAACTGCAAGGCGAGGGCGGTTGGGTAAAAGTTCAGCGTCATATGCAGCTAGCGCCTTGAGCAATGTTTCGCGGGGTGGGCGACCGGCCACCGCCTCATAGTAGGTCACCCAATTTTGTCCAGGGGAATGCAGGTGAGTCGCTTGGGTCATAGTTAAGCCATTGCCAATTCAACATGGGTTTGACAGTTTTTGGGGCAAACTCTTGCACAGGCTTCGCAACCGATGCAATTGTCGGCGTTGGCGATCGTCATTACCTTACGCTCAATTTCATCATCCTCTTCGTCATCTACAAATTCACCGTCTTCGCTCAATGCCCGTAATTCCATCACGCCGCGTCCGCAGGTCTTCAGGCATCTGCCACAGCCGATGCAGCGGGCGAAGTCGATCGCTTGTAGAAACTTAGGAGTCCAAACTTTGCCACCAAAGGTCAGTCCTGTAAATGTCGTCATGGTTAGTGTCCTCTTGAGAGTAATGTAATGAAAAATCAGGAGGTCAACCCTCAAACTCCGGCAAATCCCTGTGCTGCTAACCGCACCTCCAACCAGGATGGAGGGCGATAGTCTGAGTTCAGAGTCTGGTCAACGTGCCGTACTAAATTGGGCAATGCGCCGTAGGGAATCTCTTGTGCCAGAAACCGATTGAATTGGGTTTCCCAGTCGGTAGGATAATCGCGGATGATGGGATGTTTGACAATGATGGATTGGTATTCTGCCTCCAGGCGATCAACAATCATATCTAGCCGCAGCAACGCCAGGGGACGTATAAAAATACCCGTTGCGGCAATCTCAAAATCACCATCCAGCCCTTTTTGCCGCATCACAACCACAAACTGTCCGCCGTCTGGGATGGTGTAGGGTACTCGACTACGATCGCGGATCACCTGGGTCTCGATGTTGTAGCCCTGGGTCAATCCCGCTTCTAAGGTAATGCCTTCGTATTGCTGGTCAGGGTGGGGAATGTGCAGGGTCAACTGGTGCAGCGTCAGCCAGGGGTCGCGGGTTGGGCCATCGTCGTCCTGCCAATCATGCAGTTGGCGCATGGTTTGTCCCACGTAGCTGGTTTGATTGCAAAGCGTGATCAACGAGATGTTGAAGACACACTGATCAAATTGAGAGACATTCAAGAGGGTTTGCATCACAGCTTCACCAGTGGAAAAGTGGACATTGCAATTGGATTGCTAGACGAGGGCTTTGTAATTTTTGACGCGATCGCCAGCGGCAACGCCCAAAATCTTGGCCAGCCAGGGGGGGGGAGAGGTTACCATCGCCTGTTGTAATTCGCCCAACAGTTCTCTAGCAGGGCCACCGGACTCTTTTTTCATCGGATAAATGCCAGCTTGGACAACCTTGCCAGCCGCAGGCCCCCCGATCGCAGCAATATACAGCACCGGGCAATCCCGAATTAAGCTGACCCGAAAGGCATTTTTGTCATCGGATAGATTGGCTTCCAGGGCTGATCGAATGTCAACCAACCTGATTTCGGTTGCTGATAGTTGATAAATCAGAAACCGCAGACAGGAACCAAAATGTCCATCTAACACTTCTCCATTGTTGGATGCCACGGCAACCCGCACAGAACCAGGCATATCTCCGTCCTGATAGGGTTTAATCGTAGGTAACTGATCGATGTCATCCAGTTCTCCCCAAAGGATTCTCACCGCTTTTTTGAAGGCAGCAATATCGGTGGCATTGGCATCTTCACCATCTTCATCTGCATCAAGTTCGTAAGTTTGTCCCAGTGCAGTTTTTAAGTTAGTCACTGTGATGCGACTTAAGCTAGTTTCATCTAACACATCGCCTAAATAGGTTTGCAGTGCTTCGATAAAGTCTGCGATCGCCAACTCAGGAAATTGTCTTGAGGCGAGCGCAATTCTTAAGGCAATTTCATTGGAAATCGGTTGTTCTGGCATGATGACCGTTGCTCCTCTTAATCAGTCTGCGGCTGCGGGTGAGAGTCGTCCACTAATGATTCATAATCCGAACGTAAATGGCTTGTTTGCTGAGGTCATTCAGCGCATGAGTTGCATTTCCAACTCGGACGATAAACTGTGGAAATCGCTGTTCCACTGCGATCGCTTGCCCCAGGATAAGCCCTTTTGTTTTCAAGGCTTGGGCGATCGTATCTTGTTGAGCATTGATACGTGTGATGATGCCGCGTTCACCCGCCCGGAGCAGTTGCAACGAAGCTCCCTGGACTGAAAATCCTGCTGTCAGCATAGGGCTTATCCTTTGAAGTAGGGAATGGGAGAAATAAAGTGTGCTGGAGAGAGCGTGATGATGAGAAATTCCTGCCCACCCACGCTCTCATCCTCCTGCCAGGGATACTACTGGGAAGGAGATTAAACTAAATAAGCTTCCTGATGGGTACGGATCGTGCAATCAGAGCGAGGATAAGCAACACACAGCAGCACAAATCCCTTTGCAACTTGTTCCTCATCGAGAAATACCTGTTCTGATTGATCCAGTTCGCCTTCGACCACCTTACCAACACAACTGGAGCAGGAACCCGACTGACAAGAGAAGGGTAAATCCAGCCCCTTTTCCTCGGCGGCTTCCAGAATCGTTGTTGTATCTTCAACGGGAATGGTGATGTCAATCTCACGCTTTTTGTTGATCAAATGTACTTGATAGGTCGCCATAATCATGTCCTCGAAATTTAATGCTCAAAACTCAAACTTTCTCTAACTGCACGGCACAGCCGCAGGGGTGCAGTCGCCTGCCTGAAAAGACTTGCCACAGCCACAGGTATCTGTTGCATTCGGGTTACTGAACTTGAAGCCGCTTTCCATTAAACCATCGACGAAATCAATTACAACGCCTTGCAATAGGGGTGCGCTTTTGGGATCAATGTAAATTTGGATTCTGCCCTGCTGTTCGACCAAATCGTCCAGGCGAGGAGCGTTAGCAATGTCCAAAGTGTATTCGTAGCCATTGCAACCGCCATCATTAACGCCAACTCGAATGCCCTTCTCTGTCGATAAATCAGCACTGCTCTGCAAGAAGGCCCGCAGGCGAAATTCAGCTTTTTCAGTGAGCGTAACGGTCATGGGATTGTCTCCTTAATAGGTTGCAAGAGGAAAAGTGAGTGAGAGCGGTTTAGCACTTATTCACGGGAATGGACACCCTGAGAGCGAAGGATACACTCACAGGAACAGCGACCTCGGCAAAGACCACAGTGTTGGGGTCCGGACTGGCATCACGATAATTGCTACCAGAATCAGAAGCTTAATCAACCAGGGAGCATAAACTAGGCTCAGGAACAGGCAAAATTGACTGATCAAAATAACCAGCAGGTAAACCACCTCATCACGGATCGCCCGACTGATCAGGAGCATTGAGAGTGCAAGGGTTAAAGTCGTTAGGGTAATCAACATGGAATACCTCCCTTAAATACACGCATAAATGGAAGGATGATGCTGGTGGGTCTGATTTGGCGCTTGTCTGAGTTCACGACTGCGATCGCCGCAAACAACACAGTTCGGATCGTGATAAGGGCGATGCTTGGCAAACTCAGCTCGGCTCAAATCCATCGTCAGCAGTTGATTAAACAACGGTTGACCAAACCCCGTGATCACTTTGATCGCTTCCAGCGCCGTTAGACAGGCCAGTGTTCCCGAAACCGCACCCAGTACGCCAAACCCACGCTTATCCCAATCGGGTTTTTCTGGAAAAATGCAAGAGAGGCAGGGGGTTAAGCCTGGAGCGATTGTGGTTAAATACGCTTCCATGTCGTTCATTGCGGCTTCCACCATCGGTTTGCCCCAGCGCACACAGGCTGCATTAAGCAAATCTCGCTCCTCAAAGTTGTGGGCACAGTCAAGGACTACATCCGCCGATCGCACCAACTCATCCACATTGTCTGGATTCACGTATTCGCAAATGGCATCCACCTGAATATCTGGATTGATGGCTTGCAGAGTTTCCTGTGCTTTGAAAACCCTCGGTTTCCCAACCCAATTATCCGTCATCAGCACTTGCCGATTCATGTCATCCAGACGCAACTCGCCACCCCGTAGCAAAATCAGTCGCCCGACTCCAGCAACCGCCAAATATAGGGCTGCCGTACCCCCCAAACCACCCACGCCTGTAACCAGAACGGTGGCGTTCTTCAGTTGTTGCTGAGCCTCTTCACCAAACCCAGGAAGCATGATCTGACGACGATAACGTTCAAATTCAGTTGGGGTCAGCGTTTGCACGGTGTGTTCTCCAGTTAGATCAGTGATGAGATTTGGTTCGCAATGCAACGTCAAAAATCTAAGCTTGCCAATCAATCAGAACCAACTTCGGATAGCATGACGACATTTTGTGGCTTCTCATTGAAAACCTTAAACAACTTTTGCTCTACAGAGTTGGAGGTTAGGAATAAATCGTAGGCTTGCTGGAGTGCTAACCGATATTGTTCTAGCGCCTCTGCTTCACTGAGTCCAGACAGTTCTGAAGCCCGTTCTTTAACCAGATTGGAAAACTTCTGCAAGACGTGTAAACGGTTTACATTCACAACTTGAGGATCATAGGGAAGCTCAAAAAATTCAAAGTATTGTTCCGCATCAACCAGTTGATTGAATTCAGCCAGGGTTTTACTCATGGTTTCTTCTCCAGTTGCTTGAGCTGTTGCTTGAGTTGATCAATCTGTCGAAAGATCTGGTATGTCTCAGTGGCTGCATCGATCAGGTGTTCATAATCAGTAGGTAAGCCTTCCGCCAAATCGTGCAAATCCATTTTCATTTGTCCTGCTTTGCTGTTCAGGCGTTTGATTTTAGATTTAAGTTCTTCAATGTTGGTTGTTTCGCTGGTTTGAACCATGAATTCTCCTGTTTAGATCTCTGTTTTCTTAGAACTCCAACTTCTTCAAGAAATTGGAGTTCTAAATGATTAGAGTCTGCCAACTTCGGGGAAACGATTCGCCAAGTTGATGCCAGATTCAACAATTTTTGCGCCTTCTGCTTCCAACTTTTCGAGGGAGTCGAAACCAAAGCGCTGTGTGTCTCTTAGGGTTTTGGAAACCACCAGCAGCCGCCCCGAAAAGACGAGTGCCCAACCAAATCCCTCATGGCTAAGGTCAATCACAACCTGACAAAGCAGTCCAGTTTCTTCTTCAATGCGGTGGGCGATCGCCCGATAAAACGCCAGAATTCGTCCTTTGGTAATTGGATCTACATCGCCCTCAACCGAGATTTCTCGCTTCTGCGCTTTGCTGAGCACATAGGGTTTGAGCAGCAATTCATCAGACCAGTTGCGGTAGGTGCCATAGGGATCATTGGCACGAATTTGTTGGGTAATCGCCTTCAGAAAGGGGGTGATTACAACTTCAGCAGTGGTGGTTACGTTTGTCGTTGTCATACGGTTACTTCTTCCTTAGTTTCATCCAATTGATCGAGTTCATCCAAAACGGGGTTACGTTGTTGGAGCGCTTTTCTCAGCCAAGGTGGGGGACTGCCGTTGAGAGTTTGCACCAGTTGGGTCACTATTTCGCTGATTTCTTGGTCTTCAGACCGGGCTTTGATGGGTGTAATTTTTTGCTTGATTAGGCGAGCCGCAGCACTGCCACCGATCGTGGAAACGTAGACGATTGTGCAGTCGTGTAACGCCTTGATTTTGGGGAGCAACTTATCTTCGTTGCCGTCTTCATTGAGGTTGCCATCAAACCGCAGGGTTTCTACAAAGGTGTATCCTGCTTGATCGACTTCATAGACATCAATTTTTCTAGCAGAACCAAAGTGAGCATTGATATGAATGTTGTCATTAGTAGTAAAGGCAATTTTCATTCTGTTCTCCCTAGTGTTTAGTTTTGAGTCTCACGTTGTTTCAGAATGGTCAATTTAAAACTCATCGATCACATCTCCGGAGTGTTTCGTATGATTCTCTTCCTGTTCCAAAAACACGTTGCCCAAATCGAACAGCAGTTGCGTCATGCCGCGATAGCCAACGGTGCAGCGTTGACCATTGCCAAGGCGATCGAAGATGGGAAAGCCCAGTCGATAGAGGGGAGTATGCAGACGACGGGCGATCGCCGCCACATTTGAATTCCCAATTAATAAATCAGATCCAACTGCCAGTTGCTCAAAGTCTTCCAAGTCTCCAATGGTCACACTTTCGACGGGTAAGTTTTCCAAGAGAGGAGATTTAGTCGTTGTCACGGCGGACTGGATATCGGCTCCCATGCTTTGCAAGAAGTGAACGGTTGACCAGAGTAAATCCGGTTCCATTGCTAGAGAAACCCGTTTGCGTCCAAAGAAAAAGTGGGTATCCAGCATCGCATCCTGCAATTGAGTCCGCTGGCGACGATACTTTGCGGGTACGGGAACACCGCTCAAATTAGCCAAGCCTTCCAGGAAACTGTCGATCGCATCCAGGTTGCTGAGGCTGGGAAACACTTCGTAAGGAATACCAAATTGGGATTCCAGGGCGATCGCTGCACCTCGCATACTTTCCCCTAGCGCCAGGGTGTAAACGGAACTCCCGATTTCCCGCAGTTCCGCCAGGGTAGTGCCACCGCTGGTGACGGTGTTGTAGGAGTCATCCAGGTGCCCATCCAGAGAAAGGGAGAGGTCGGGAACGGCGATCGCGGTTAAGCCAAAATCCGCCACAATTTCCTTAATTTCCTGAACATCGCCTGGAGCAAACGCCGGACTGACCAGCAACGTGATTTGGTCGGGGCGGGTTTCGCCGGAGCGGGGTAATTCCCTAACAATGCTTTCAACTGTTGCCGCAAAACCATCCTGTAGCGCACCTTTAAAATCAGGGGTGGAGACGAAGACAATCGGTAAATCATGGAGTTCTGGATGCCGCTTGCGAATGGTTTGTAAAATCCCGGTCATGTCATCGCCACGGGTCTCGGTTAAGCCCGTCGTACATAGCCCGATGATGGCTGGCTTTGACTTTTCCATTAACGTTAGGATTGCCTGTTCCACATTTTCTTCGCCCCCCAGAATCGTGCTGACCTCCGTCATCGCAGTAGTCGATAGGGGAATGGCTTCCCGAAAATGGCGCACCAGCATCACTTTGGCAAAAGCCGTACACCCCTGAGAACCGTGGAATAGAGGCATGATGCCCTTCAAGCCCAGAAAGGCTAAGGCAGCTCCTAATGGTTGGCTTTGTTTCAGCGGATTCACCGCAACAGACTTTTTGGGTGTGGTCACAGTTGCCATTAGCTCACCTCCATATCCCACGGGGCTGGTTTGCGAACTTGTGCCCAAACTGGGCTATACAACGCTTCTTCTAGTTCTCGTGCCATTTCCACCATGCCGACATAGCCTGCATAGGAATGGTGACGTTCCTGGTTGATGTCGAGGAAGGGAATCTTCGCTTTCAAGGCAGTGTATTGGTTACGACCACCCGCAATCAGCATATCGGCTTTGGTCTGGGCAATCACCCGCAGCAGTTCTTGAGCATTGCCTTTCTCCATCATGATGCCGTCCTGACCGAGTAATTCTTTGATGCGAGCTTTGTCTTCTTCCGTGCTTTTCTTGGTGCTGGTAGCGCAGACTTCCATGCCCAAATCTTTGGCTGCCGAGATGATTGACCAACTTTTAACGCCCCCGGTATAAAGCACAACTCGCTTTCCTTTTAGCCTTGCCCGATAGGGAGCTAGTGCCGCATCTAACTGAGCAGTTTCTTCCTGAATCACTTGCTCAACTCGCTGTTGCAAGTTGGCATCTCCAATTTTGGCGGCAATGTTGCGTAAACAGCGGTTCATATCCGCCACACCGTAGAAGGACTCTTCAATATAGGGAATGCCATAGCGCTCTTCCATTTTGCGAGCCATGTTGATCAGTGCCTTCGAGCAGATCATCACATTCAATTTGGCGCGATGGGAACAGGCAATATCGTTATAGCGTCCATCGCCCGTAATCTGTGCCAGGACGCGAATTCCCAATTTTTTGAAAATCGGCAACACGCCCCACAGTTCTCCAGCAATGTTGTATTCGCCAATTAAGTTAATGTCGTAGGGGGTAGTGTATTCCGGTTCACGAGTACCGACCACATACTCCAGCAAACTTTCGCCCCCCACCCGATTACCCAGATTTTTGCTGCCAATAAAACCAGGAGAATTAACAGGAATAATTGGAGTTCCGGTTTTCTCTGCTGCTTTTTGACACACGGCATCCAGATCGTCGCCAATCAACGCGGTGACACAGGTTGAGTAGACAAATACGGCTGCTGGATTGTAGCGCTCTTTAACTTCCAGAATCGCTTTGTAGAGCCGCTTTTCACCACCAAAGATGACATCGTTTTCAGTCAGGTCAGTGGTGAATCCCATTTGTAGAGCATGGGGCCAGAGGACAGGCTACCCCGACTGCCCCAGGATTTCCAGCACAGGCGATTGGACCATGTACCAGGTGGGCGGCATCGGTAATGGGCACCAGGGCAATCATTGCGCCATCGAAAGCGCAGCCTCCCTGAGCGGCTCCCGGTTGCGCCACCTGGGTGCAGGATTTGTTTTTGCCTTTGCCTTCTTTCTTGTGATTGTGTTCACAAGCAGACTCGCTCAGGAGTTCATTGATTTTGCCTTGAGTGAGTTTCATAGGGGGAAGGGGAATGGGGTGGGAAGGTGAGAGAGTGGGAGGGTAGAAGAGTGAGAGGGTGGAAGGGTGGAAGGGTGAGAGGGGGAAAAGGAGGGGCTAGCAGATGTATTTTTCAACGTCTTCGTCGCAGACATCAGACAGATAGCTGAGGGCGCGAAAGCGGAGGGCAACAAACTCGTTGTAGAAGGGGTTTAATTCGCAAAGCGGTGGTGTGTGAAAGCCAAATCCGAACAAGGTGAATTTGTGTTCAAAGGGGCAGGTGCAGGGAATGAGGGTGCAAATTAGATGGGCGAGGCGAGGGGAGCGAATTTCGAGGCGATCGAGCCAGCGGCGGATGAAATCGAGAATCGATGGATTTGGACGAGAGGAAGGAGAGAGAGTAGCCATAGCAGAATACCGGGTTAAGAAAGGGGCGGAGTTGCTGAACTGATATTGGAGGACCGTTGGTGGGAGCAATCCGCCCCTAGAAGGAGAAGGGAGGGTTAGCGAATCAGGTCGTAGGAGATATCGGTCTTGGACGGAATGATGGTGTTTCGATCCAATTCATCCAGCAGGGTGTTCACAATCCAGTTGAGCAGGTTGATAGTGCCCTGGTAGCCGTAGGTGGTGTAGCGGTGCAGGTGATGGCGATCGAAGATGGGATAGCCAATCCGTACCAGTGGAGTATGAGTGTCACGCCACAGATACTTGCCGTAGGAGTTACCGATTAACAGGTCTACAGGTTCGGTGAACAGGAGCGATCGCAGGTGCCACAGATCTTTGCCGCCCCAGATGGTCGCGCCTGCCCCGAATGGACTGGTATCCAACAATGCGTGCAGTTCTGTTTCAAACACATCATTGCTATTGCTAACAACGATATGCACCGGTTCTGCACCCACTTCCAGCAGGAACTGCACCAGCCCAATCACCAGATCGGGGTCACCATAGAGCGCGATGCGCTTGCCGTGTAACCAGGCTTGGGAATCGGTGAGGGCATCCACGGCGCGACCCCGTTCTTCTTCCAGTTCCTTAGGAATGGGTTGTCCGGTTAACGCCGACAGCTTGATCAGAAACTCATCGGTGCCGCGAATGCCGACAGGACGCAGTACGGTCGTCGATTGCTTCCACTCTTTCTCAATGTATTCGCGAGTCTTCACCGTTGAGTAAGCCTGGAGTGCGATCGTGGTTTCCGCATTGATGGAATCCGCTGCATCTTCTAGGGTGGTTCCGCCTTGATACATACGGTATTCCCCATCATTCGGCGAATCCAAGTAATCGGAGTTATCTGCCAGCAGCGTGTAATTTGCCCCTAACAACCCCGCAATCCGCTTGACTTCTCTCAGGTTGCCAATATAGGTTTCAAAGCCAGGGATGAAATTGATCTTGCCGTTGGTGGTTTCGGCTTTTTTATGCTTGGTCAGATTGGACAAAATCCCCTTCATCATGTTGTCGTAGCCCAGGATGTGGGAACCCACAAAGCTGGGAGTGTGGGCATAGGGCACCGGGAATTCCTGCGGGACTGAACCAGCGTTTTTAGCATTGGTGATGAAGGCTTGTAAGTCATCCCCAATCACTTCCGCCATGCAAGTGGTGCAGATGGCAATCATCTTGGGCTTATAGAGGTTGTAGCTGTTAGCTAAACCATCAATCAGGTTGTTTTGTCCTCCGAATACCGCTGCATCTTCCGTCATGGAGGAGGAAACCGCTGAGAAGGGTTCTTTAAAGTGACGGGTAAAGTGAGAGCGGAAATAAGCAACACAACCTTGAGAACCGTGGACAAAGGGAAGCGTCCCTTCAAACCCAACCGCCGCTAGAATTGCCCCCAACGGCTGACAGGCTTTCGCTGGGTTAACGGTCAGGGATTCACGAGCAAAGTTTTTCTCGCGATATTCCCAAGTCTTTGTCCATTCCGCAATGCGGGCAACTTCTTCGGGGCTATGTCCACCTTCAAACTGTTTTTTGTTCTCAAACAGTTCTTGGTATTCGTCCTGGTGGAATAGTTCGGCGTGATCCTTAATGTTGTCAATGTTGTTCTGAGCCATGATGGGTATTCTCCAAAGTTGATGAGGAAATGGGGAGTGGGGAGTGGGGGGACTTGCTCCACTCCCCATCACCCCATCACCTGCTGTTTCACGCTGTTTCTACTTCAGCCTTCTTCCACGGCGCACCAATCAGACTCCAGGTGGGACTGTTGAGTGCAAGATCCATGTCGCGAGCGAAGATAGCGAATCCGTCGTAGCCGTGGTAGGGGCCGGAGTAATCCCAGGAGTGCATCTGGCGGAAGGGCAGTGCCATTTTCTGGAAGACATACTTCTCTTTGATGCCAGAAGCCACCAGATCAGGCTTCATTTCTTTGATGAATTCCTCAAACTCGTAAGCCGATACGTCATCGTAGATGAGCGTCCCGTCTTCGATGTAGTGGGTGGTGCGCTTATAGTCATCGTTATGACCAAATTCATAGCCCGTACCGATTAAGCGCATACCTAGATCGTAAAAGGCAGGAACCACGTGGCGGGGACGCAGACCACCCACCATCAGAGCAACCGTTTTCCCTTCCAGGCGAGGACGATATTTCGCAATCACTTCCTCGGTTTGTTTCTGGTATTTGACAATGACTTCCTCGGCTTTGGCTTGAATCGTTTCATCAAACTTGGAAGCAATTTCCCGCAGCGATTCAGCAATTTGTGTCGGTCCAAAGAAGTTGTACTCCAACCAGGGAATCCCGTAGGTTTCTTCCATGTGGCGGGAGATGTAGTTCATGGAGCGGTAGCAGTGAACCAGGTTCAGTTTCACGGAGGGCGTGTTCACCATCTCGTGTAAAGTGCCGTCACCCGACCATTGAGCCACAACGCGCAAGCCAATTTCTTCTAGCAAAATCCGGCTAGACCAGGCATCTCCACCGATGTTGTAGTCACCAATAATAGCGACATCATAGGGAGTGCCATCGGGAATATTGCCTGCTTTCTTTTCCTTGTCATATTGGGGAAAGACCCAGTCGCGAACGGCATCGTTGGCGATGTGGTGCCCCAGAGATTGAGATACACCCCGGAAGCCTTCACACCGCACAGGAACTACCGTCTTACCAATTTCTTTAGTTGCCTTTTTAGCAACCGCTTCAATGTCGTCTCCAATCAGACCAATCGGGCACTCTGACTGAATGGAAACACCATTATTGAGAGGGAACAGTTCTTCTAATTCGGTGATTAATTTGGCAAGTTTTTTGTCGCCACCAAACACGATGTCGCGTTCCTGGAAGTCGGAGGTAAACTGCATCGTACCAAAGGAATCAATGCCTGTGGTGCCAATGTAATAGTTACGACGACCTGACCAGGAGTAGTAACCGCAGCCAACGGGACCGTGACTGATGTGGATCATGTCTTTGATTGGTCCCCAAACCACGCCTTTTGATCCGGCGTAGGCGCAGCCGCGAGTAGTCATGGAACCGGGAACGGACTTGATGTTGGACTTAACGCCACAGTCAGACTTGCCTTCTTCGTAGACGTTCAGGTGCTTTTCCCGTTTTTTCTTGGCTTTGTCAGGATAAACTTCCAGAACTTCTTTAATCAGAGCTTTCTTTGGTTTTTCTGTCGCACGGAAACCCGGGCATTTCTGATTTTACTTCCGCTACTATTAATTAGTGTGTTTATAATGCCTGCTTATCGCTGGTGGTTCACTGGTAAAAATCAAAATTACACCACAGAATCAAAAACATTAGACAGTCTAACTGCCCAATGGCAATGGAAGGAGCCTGAAGATTCCATCCTACATATAAGTACTGCATTATTTCAATTTAATCCTAACACAGCTTCTATTACTGAATTGATTGAATTAGGCTTCGCTCCCAACCTTGCTAAACGAATCGATAACTATCGGAACAAACAAGGTCGATTTAGAATTGCATCAGATTTACTTAAAATCTATGGTATGGATACCGCTCTTTATAAACGACTAATCCCATACATAAGCATACCAGCAAGCCAATCAAAAGCTAACAACGAAAATTTATCGGTTAAGGAAGAATCCAATGAGATTAAAATAACACAATTCGATGTGAACGAAGCGGATACCATTCAATTAATACGTATTTATGGAATCGGCTCCAAACTATCGCAACGGATAATCAAGTATAGAAATCAATTAGGCGGGTTTATATCGATAAGTCAATTGCAAGAAGTGTATGGATTGGACTCAACGGTTGTTAAGGAATTAACACAATACGTATTTATATCTGATAATTTTAAACTATCCAGATCTCCATCAATTCAGCATCCGAAAAAGAATTATCCGCTCATCCATACATTACCTACCCTTTAGCGAAAGCTATTGCAACCTATCGCTTTCAACACGGCAGATTTAGCTCGGTCGAAGATCTGCATAAAATAGCACTGGTGGATGAAGCGTTTTATAAAAAAATAAAACCTTAATCTTACCCTAATCCCTAGCGTGGCTACGTGCTACAAACAAAAAAT
>JAAUQZ010000358.1 GCA_012033355.1 Leptolyngbyaceae cyanobacterium RM1_406_9
GATCTCAGAACTGATCTAACGTTGCTGGCTTCAACACCCCAGGCGTAAGTTTCGCCTCATAAACTATGTCTTGCAACAGAGAGAAAAAGTTCCCAAGAAGATTTTTGAAGTTTTATCTTTTGAGCGATCGCCATTCCCAAAAAGCTCCTTCAAAAAACTGTAATCTAGTGGCAAAAGCACCATGCAGCAAAATTTACTCTGGGTGAGATGTATCTTAATTGGCTCAATTTCACTCTTCCAAACAAGAGATTCAGTCTGGCTGAAGGACGCTCTGTTAAAAGGGTTCTTAAGTGGTAGAAGCTATTTTGTTGTAATATATAAAACCTCTTTTCTACATCAGAGATATCTCTGATCTTGAACTCAGTAATTCTTCGGAAGTGAGGCTAACCGCTGGTGATAAAGGCTAACGATTTTAGCAACAACTTCATCAATAGTGAGTTGATCAGTTTGAATTTCGATCGCATCTTCTGCCTTACGAAGAGGCGCGATGCTGCGAGTGCTGTCTTTACGATCTCGCTCGTAAATGGTGCGCTCCAGTTCTTCTAGATTGACTTCTGGCTGTCCCTGGTTCTTTAGGTCAAGCTGTCGCCGCCGGGCCCGCTCTTGCACCGAAGCAGTCAGGAAAATTTTTAGCTCAGCATCGGGAAACACAGACGTACCGATATCGCGACCGTCCATCACAATTCCGCCCTTGCGTCCATACTGCTGCTGCTGTTTCACTAGCGATCGCCTGACTGCTGGCTGGGCCGCGATCGTTGAAACATGAGCAGTCACCTCTGCGCTGCGAATTGCTAGAGTAACATCCTGCCCATTTACCCAAACTTTAGGTGTAGAGAGCAAACTTTTGACCTGATTTTCTAACTCAAGCTGGCACTGGCTCACCAGTTCGGCGATCGCAGGCTGATCGTCTAGTGCTACCCCTGATTGCATCACCAGCCAGGTTATAGCCCGGTACATCGCTCCAGTGTCTAGGTGAAGCAGTCCTAACGTTTGGGCGACCTGACGAACGACAGTGGATTTACCGACTCCAGCGGGACCATCAATCGCCAGGATGGGCTGACGGTTTCGCAGCACCACGTTATCAATCAGGCGGGTTGACCCAATGTGAGCAGCGATCGCCAACAGACCCGACTCCTCCACCCGCTCTAATGGCGCTAGAGTAACCGGATCGACTAGCTCCACATACTCCGGCTTCAGGGCTGGCGTAGTCGTCAGTTCTGCTTGAACTGCCGTTAACAAATCGCTACTCTTCAGATTGCCTGCCCGAAATAATTGCTCAGCCTGCTGCAAACTGCGGTAAAGCACCGTAGCCTGCGATCGCTCCTCCTCTGTCAAATACTGGTTGCGTGAACTCAGCGCCAGTCCACTCACTTCTCGCACAATCGGACAACTGACAATTTCTACCGGAACGTTCAAATCTGCTACCACTCTTCGCACAATCGCCACTTGCTGAGCGTCTTTTTGCCCAAAGTAGGCTCGGTCAGGCTGCACTAGATTGAGTAACTTGGTCACTACAGTGGCAACCCCCTCAAAGTGTCCGGGGCGAAAACGTCCACACAGAGAAGCGATCGCCGCCGCAGGAGGCAGCACTTGAGTCAGAGCGTTATTCACAGAAGCATCGGTGCCATATAGCTCTGAGGCAGTGGGTGCAAAAACTAGATCAACGTCTGCCTGTTCGCACTGCTGCTGATCTTGCTCCAGGGTGCGAGGGTAGATTTGAAAATCTTCGTTTACCCCAAATTGCAGCGGGTTGACAAAAATACTGACCACCACCAAATGGTTATCTTGCCGCGCTCGATGGATCAGGCTCAAGTGTCCTCTATGGAGCGCTCCCATCGTTGGCACCAGTCCTACTGTTACAGGGTTCACATCAGCCAGCTTTGTCCCAGCTAGCTCCTGCTCAGACCGCCTGAGATGCAAATAACAGCGTAATCCAGCAACCGTTGTAAACAGGCGCACCGCAACCCCCCAGATTTAACTCTACTCCCGCCTAGTAGTTTACAAAATTCCACAAACAACCTGCCCATACTTTATGTTCGGCGCACAGACTCGACCTGGCTTATGACTGCCGTTAATGCCATCACCTTCTGCAATACTTCCTCTGGCTGAATGGGGCTAGTCAGACAATCATCCGCACCCGCTAGAAAGCAATGTTTTTGGTTTTCTGGCAGAGTATCGCCCATCAGCGCGATAATTTTGAGCCTTTTTGTAGCGGGATTTTGGCGTAGCTGGCGGATCAGGCTGTGTCCGTCGATGTCAGGCAGTTGCAGGTTGACAATGATAGTAATTGGCTGAAGAACTTCGAGTTGGCTAATCGCTGCCGACCCTTCTATCATCCATACCACCTGATATCCAGCAGCAGTCAGCATTGGGTAAATCAGATTTGCGCTTTCTTCCTGCCCTTCAATTAGAACAATTTGTCCGGCGGGCTGGGTCGGTGGAAGCAGCAGATCTGATTTTTTGGGCGCAACTCCACCTGCCGGAGTCCGAGGGGCAGGCAGACGCACCGTAAAGACAGAGCCAACGCCAACGGTTGAGTCTACGTCAATCCAGCCGCTGTGTAGCTCGGCTAGTTGTTTGGCGAGCGCCAGTCCCAGCCCTGTGCCTTCGTACTGGCGGCGATAGGACTGGTCAAGCTGCTGAAATTTTTGAAATAGGAGCGATCGCTGATGTTCAGGAATGCCAATCCCCGTATCTTTGACTTGAAATGTCGCAAACTCTCGACTGCCAAAGACTCGCAGCGTCACCTTGCCACCTGCTGGAGTAAATTTGATGGCGTTGCTGAGCAGATTAAACAGAATTTGTCGAACCCGGTGCGGGTCAGCAGTAAAGCGATCGCACTCCGGTTCTAGGTGCAAATCAATCTCTAAACTGACCTGCTTGGCTTCAGCTTTTTCTGCAAAGGCTTTGAGGCTTTGCTGAGCTAGCCTGGAGAGCGAAAATTCGCTCAAGTTGAGGATTGTTTTGCCTGCCTCTAACTGAGACAAATCGAGGATGTCGTTGATTAGCTCCAGCAGATGTTCGCCGCTGTTGTGAATAATTTGCAAACAGTCTCGCTGCCGCTGGTTTAGCTCTCCCAACGACCAGCGCAAGAGCGTTGAAGACATCCCAATGATGCAGGTGAGTGGCGTTCGCAGTTCATGGCTCATTGCAGCCAGAAACTCACTTTTGGCCCGATTTGCCGATTGAGCCGCCAACATTGCGTCGTGTAGCTCCTGGGTGCGTTCAATCACCTGATGTTCCAATATTTGAGACTGCTGTTCTGGCTCAGAAGGAGCATTGGAGCTAGCCATCGATGTAGGTGAGAGGGCTGCAATTAGCCGCAGGGTAAATTCGGTCTGAATTTGAGCATTGTTAGGTCGCAGCTTCGCAGAAATTTGTTTGATGGTTTGGGGAAAGGTCGGTTTGTGAGGCAAGGCGCTAAGCTGATGTAGGAAGGTGGCGATCGCCTCTGGCTCAAAAGTTAAGTTAAACTGGCACGTTTGCCACTTATCTTGAAAACTATTCTTCTCCACTGGAGAAACTCGCCACAGCAGAGCGCTAAACGGCTTTGATACAACCAGCGTAAATTGCCCTACTCCGCTCTGTTCAAGCTCCTCCAGCACAGTTGAACTTTCTGTCAAAACCAGCGTTTCCACCTCAGTTACGTCAACCATCTGCTGCAACAATTCTTGTAACTGTTGGAAAGTGGACATCGACACGGTTTGACAAAACGACGGTTTGAGAGCAGACATACTTCGATCCACTAGCATGAAATCCTCAGACGAGGAGGTTGCACCAACAGCCAAAACCGCTCAGGTTTTAACTCCCCCAAGCGGATATGGTATCTTACCCCTCTGCCTTACTTTGCTAATATCAAGAATCTCTTGATAGTTGATGCTGATTTTAGTAATCAACCGTTACTTACAGCGTCTTTCAAACAAGCAAATCCCTATAGGGGCGAACGGTCGTTCGCTCCTACTCGGGTTTATGTTTTTATGTTTTACGCGAGTGAAACTGCTATGCGTAACGCTATGCACATACCTCACAGTATGCGCCAGAGCAAGTAGACGATTGCATTCCCAATAGCTGATATAGGTTGCTTTGCTGCTGTTTTCCTCTGGGCGCAACGCAATCAATCCACCGCACGTTAAATAGCTCTGGTTGCTGAAGGTGTTCAATGACAGACTCACTCAAGAGAACGGGGCGACCGTAGAACTTAGTGAGTTCTTCTAGACGGGCGGCAGTATTGACAACATCTCCAATTACGGTAGAGTCCATCCGTCGCTCTGAGCCGAGGGTGCCAATGATTGCTTGCCCCGTATGGATGCCAACGCCAATGCGAATCGGATCTGCCAGATTGAATCGGGTGCGATCAAGGTTAAAATCACGCAAAGTTTGCTGCATGGCGATCGCCGCCGTGAGAGCATCTTGAGCGTGATGGTCGGGGCGATCAAACACCGCCATGATTGCGTCGCCCAAGTACTTATCAATAAA
>JAAUQZ010000359.1 GCA_012033355.1 Leptolyngbyaceae cyanobacterium RM1_406_9
TTAGAAAGAAAATCCAACTGCGGGAGAGGCTTTTGTAAGCGGCATCTTTAAGGGAATTGAGTTTCTAGAACCAATCCGGATGAGGCATTGGCGATTGTTGGAGAAAGGTTGGAGCTATCGCCAGAAGATGTTGCTACAGAACTGGAAGGGGTTGATCTCACTAGTCTAGAAAAAAATGTTGAAATGCTGAGCAATCCTGACAGTGATGTTTATCTGGCAAAACATATGCAGGCTTTAGGCGAGTTTTTGGTTGCTCAGGAACAAATTCCGGAGGCTCCTGCAAACTTGGAAACATTGCTTGAACCAAGATATGTACAGGCGCTCCAGGCGGGTGCTTAAGTAACCGTGTCAACAAAACCCGTTTGTCAAAGCTGGTTTGTCACCCAGAGAATCAACGACTGGCTATATCTCATCAGTGAGCCTCATTACTACTGGTGGAACCGAGCAAACCTGTGGTTAATCAAAGGTCAGAAGCAAGATTTGCTGATTGATACAGGGCTTGGTGTTTCTAGCTTGCGTCAACACATTGCCTCGCTGATTGATAAGCCACTGTTGGCGATCGCCTCTCACATTCACTTTGACCACTCAGGCGGGATGCATGAGTTTGAGCAGCGGGCGATTCATGCTGCGGAAGCAAAGGCGCTGCAAACGGGGGACGACTATGAAGCGCTTTGCACGGCTGAGCAGGGTTGGGTGCTAGAGGAACACTTTGAGCAGTTACCTCATGCTGATTTCACCGTGACTCAATATACCCTTCATGCGGCTGAGCCAACTCAGGTGTTAGCAGAAGGAGATGTGCTGGATTTGGGCGATCGCGCCTTTGAAGTATTACACTTGCCGGGACATTCTCCAGGCTGTATTGGGCTGTATGACTCCGATCAAAACTTGTTCTCAGGTGACGTAGTATATGACGGTGAGTTGTTAGATCAGCTTCATTGCAGCCACATTCCCACATACATTCAAACCTATGAGCGGCTGCAAAAACTTCCGGTTGATACGGTTTACCCTGGTCACTATCAAATCTTTGGGCGATCGCGCTATCAGCAAATTATGGCAGAGTATCTAGAGTCTAAACGCAAGCCGGGCTGTCCCTCTGAGCAAACATAGCGATCGCCATTACAGAACTTACGCAAATCCTTCCAGGTTTGCGATTTCTCGAAGAAGTCGCAAACCTTAGTCTTAATTGACGTCTCAAGCGTCGATGTCGCCTATAACCAAACCCTGGAGGCAGACCGAGCGCTACAAGAACTATCTGAGCGAGTGTTGCTAGGCGTAGCTTCTAATTATGGCAAGGACAACCATGAATATAAAATGGCTGGTGGTGTCTGTAAAAGTGAGCGCAAGCACCGAATCAGTCGCGCTAAATCTCAAACCTCCAGTTAAAGGTGTGTTTTAGGTGAGTGCTGAGGGGCGATCGCGTTTCTCAAATAAAAGGGTAGGGGGCAGTGTCTCCTTACCCTTTTATTTCTGATAGAGAGAAGCAAGCGCTCTTTATAAATTACTGTATTCCACACCCCACACCCTACTTCCCACTCCTCTCCTGCATCTGCCGCAGCAGGTCTTGGGTTAGCGGATGGTCGGAGATCTGCGCGGGTTGCCCGGTCTGAGTCACCTGCGTCAGAGGTAATTATGAATTACTGTAGGACTGCTCCGGAATAAGTTGGGATTGGGCTTTTAGTGACAATGGCATACAGCACGTCTGGGTCAAGGTCAGCGCCATTTCGCCAGATGATTGTGCCAAGTTCTGGATGGACTTGCACTTGGGCAAAGGTTGCCAAATCTTGTAGGGGGGCAAAGATGCCGGAGAACTGAATCAACTGGCTGACATCGACTACCCCTTCAATGCCGTCCTCAAAGCACAACCAGAGTTGATAATCTGCTAATGGCTTAACCGCCACGATGTCTTTGAGCATGACCTTACTCTATAGGTTGAATTGATTCTAGCGGTTCTTCTTGTCTGGCTAATTCCCAATTTTGCAGCAATTCGATTTGATGGAAAAACATAATAGCAATAGGACACTGGCTATGATGAAGCTAGGAATTCATAAACAGACTCTGGAGCGAGGTGAGATGGCTAAGGTAGAGGCAAATCAGGCTCAAGCGCAATTTGCGGAGTTGATTAGTCGAGTGGAAGATCATCAAGAGCGGATTGTGATTGAGCAGGCGGGGCAAGCTGTTGCCGCTGTGATTAGCTATGCTGACTTGCAGCGGTTTGAGGCACTAGAAGATGCTCTGGATGCTGAATTTGTGCGTCGAGCTAAGGCTAAGAATCCAGAGTTTGTCAATCTAGAACAGGTCGTTGAGGGCTATAACCAGCAGCACGGAACGAGCCTGACGCTTGAGAGTTTATTGAATAGCTAACTGCTGTGTGTGCAATTAACCAGGGTAGTTGAGAAGGAACACCAGTTTCTTTCTTCTCTGATGCTCAATGCTTATGATGAAGCACTTGTTTCAAAACTGGATATACAGTTGATGGAAATGTTGTCGGGTTTAGTGATTCAAGATCGAAAGCTGACCCATTACCTGCTTGTCTATCAGGCTGAGGATGATAAGTCTGAGTTTTTAGCAAGTGCTGGATATACGCTACAAAACTGGCAACTCCTAAAGCGAGATATACTCAATGCAATGGCAGAAGCTGAGGTGGTGGAGGCAGTACCCACAGACTGGGGAACTCGTTTCAAGGTCAAAGCCCAGTGGGATGGGTTGAACGGTCAAAAGCTCAAAGTCATTATCATCTGACAGCAGGACGAGAGTTCAGAGACGATTCGCTTTGTTACGTTGTATCCAGATAAGTCAAGGTATGGCAAGACCAGGAAGAAGGACTAGGACAAAATGACAACAGATGCTTTATTTCATTGGGTTGTTTTGAATCAGGATGTTCCTAATAGTGTTGTTAGAGCGGGCGATCGCGCAGTGATTGTCGATCGCCTCCCTGCTACTGCAAAGCAGCCAGAACCCGGTTATGTATTGGAAGTATTTAAGCAGGGAGAAACGCTGGATGTTGTGTCTGTGCCAATTTCTTGGGTGACGCTTTTGCCTGAAGTTTGGGGACAGATGGAAGGGTCGGCGATCGAAGCCCGTTAACTCAGCAGGAGCTTCATTCCCCACACCCCACACCCTACTCCCCACTCCCCTCCTGCATCTGCCGCAGCAGGTCTTGGGTTAGCGGATGGTCGGAGAGTTGCGCGGTTTGCCCGGTCTGAATGGTCTGCGACAGGAAAGTCAGGAAATTTTGCCAGCCCTGTTGACTGTTAGGGTGGTCGGCTCCTAAAGCATTAAACAAAATGGCAGTGCCTACATATAGAGTAGTTCGGCTTTCCCGTAGCGTCCTTGCGAAAATCAGACTCTTTATCCTGCTGAAAACTCTGTAAACTGTCGTATGTGAGGAGCTTGAAATCCTAGTACGATATCTTCTTTGGCAACTCCCAGGCGCATCAGGTCAAGGGTAATATCATCTTCGGTAGTGTTGAGTTGCAGCCAAATTTTTTTGTTCTGAATGTCTAGATGAAACAGTGGACTATAGACCCGCTTGTCGTGATACCAACCGACCGTAACCAATTGATAATGATCGCGCTGAAGATCAAAAATGGGCTGTATTTGAAGAGCGGAATTGCTAGACGTTGAGGTTCGCGTTTTGGCATATTCCAATAAAACCGTTTGAATCGCTTCTCGATAGTGATCTAGTTTTGCCATTTGATCAGTTCCTCCCTGGCTACATCATAAACAACGAGGTTGATTTGGCTTTTGCGGATGACTGATTGGATAAAAGGGACAGAAAAAAAGTCAGCGTAGATGGCGCTCGGAACAGCGAGGTAAAGTTTTCGCTCAGGGTCGAGTTCTTCAAGGGCATAGCGGTAATTTAAGCATTGTCCGATCGCGGTATGAAATTCAGATAAAGTGGATGCGCCCAGAAAGCTCTTAACTTCGACGGCAATTTTCTGGTTTTCGCGTTGAGCAATGATGAGTTTTTCGGCACCGAAGTCAATGTATAGACTGGTGAGGCGTTCGATGGGAAGCTGTAAGGGTTCGTCGGTGATGATCCAGCCATCTTTTTGTAGAGCCGTTTTAACGACATCGTGAAATCGGTCTTTTGCGGACATAATGCCCATGAGTAGAGAGATACCGACATCGTAGCAAGCTCAATCTTCCTTGCTCAGTTCTGTTGCTTGTCGTTTATTCTTCGTCTCTAATCTTGCTCAATTCTGTCTGCGTCATTGGATTATCTGAGAGTTCACGGGTGCGCCCCTCTTGAATCGCCTGGGACAGGAAAATCTGAAAATTTTGCCAGACCTGTTGACTGTTGGGATGGTCGATTCCTAAAACATTGAGCAAAATTGCCAGTGCCCTCAGATAGAGCGGTTCTGCCTGGGCGTAGCGTCCTTGCGAAGAGTAGAGGTTTGCCAGATTGTTGAGCCTGGTGGCGACAGCGGGATGGTTTTCGCCCAACTGCTCCTCAGAGATTGCCAGTG
>JAAUQZ010000360.1 GCA_012033355.1 Leptolyngbyaceae cyanobacterium RM1_406_9
GTGTGGGGTGTGGGGTGTGGGGTGTGGGGGTGTTCCAGCGATCGCTAATACCCTGTTGAACGGCTTGGGGAAGAGTAGTGAAGTAGTGCTGATAGTCCTTTAAGGAAAGGCTTTGATGAATTTGGCGGAGATCTTGTCCTTCGGGGTCGTTAGTGATGCCTTGAGTGAGTCGCTGAATCAGTTCGTCACCGGATGCGGGGATATCTTCGATGAAGTAACCTGCTTGCTGTAGGGCTTTGAGAATTTCGATGCAGCTTGCGGGAGTATCTAAACCAACGCCGTTGGCGAGGCGACCGTCGCGGGTGGGATAGTTTGCCAGAATGAGGGCAATTCGGCGATCGCTCACGGGGGTTCGTCTCAGATTTGCCCAGTTTGCAGCCAGGTCAGCGACAAATTGAATGCGATCGCTCACAGGCTCATAGCCCACCACATCGGTTTCTAATGCCGAATTGCGGGTTTGCACGGCTTTAAAGGAAATAGCACGGCTGATGATGCGTCCATCGACTTCTGGCAGTGCTATATTCATCGCTACATCTCTAGGGGACAATCCTCTTGTTTGCGATCGCCACTGGTCAACCGTTCCGCCGCTAAGAATAACTTGAATCACAGGGACATCTAGCTGCTGCCACAGATCTACATTGGGCGTTTCACCATCCAATCGGGCGAGTGAAAAGCTGGTAGCGTTGAGCAACACCTGAATGGACTCACCTTCTTTTGGCTGAAAGTGAGTAAGTAGGTCTGTTTGGACATCTGGATCGCGCAGCGAAGAAACGAAAACGGGCACTGGATTTAGTCGGCGATCGGCTAATGCTTGACAGAGGGCATCGACCGGGGCAGTGTTGCCGGAGAGGTAGTGAGCGCGATAGAAAAGGATGCCGATTTGAGGATTGGGGATTGGGGATTGGGGCAATCTCGCAGAGATACCCGCAAGGGATCGCCACTCATACAAACCTACACGGGGAATCGGTTGAACGGGAAGCAGATCGTAGTGTTGACCTATGGTGTTCGCAATAAATTTAAGAGCGTTAGTGGTGTTTTCGATGCCGCCTTCGGTGAGGTAGCGCCAGAGTTGATTGACCACAGTGAGAGGGACAGTGGAGTGGCTGAGCAAATCAGGATCAGGGCGATCGTCTCCAGGCAGGACAAACAAAGCCGCACCAGTTTCCTCTACTGTTTGTTTCACCACCTCTAGCCCATAAGACCAGTAGGCCCGCCCTCCTAACAGGCGCAGCACAATTCCCTTTGCTGCTGCTAAAACCTCCTCGGCATAGGTATCAATACTAAGCTGCTGCTGAAGCTGAAGCAGATTGCTAACTCGCAGTTCCGGGAAGCCAGATGGAAGCTGAGGCAATGCTTTTGCCAAAGTTTGAATTTCTGTGTCAGCCGCCGTTAGAAATACCAGCGGAGCCGGATTCTGTTCGACGAAAACAATACCCTCAGTTTCAGGATTCCACCCTCCTGGAGTTGCCGCAATACGATGCATAGACGAAAGTTACTTGCTAATCGATCAGCGTGACCCAGCTTATCACAGTAGACGTAGACTGAGCGGAGTAAAGCGAAACCCAACCTACAGAGTCTGCCTACCCTGTCAGGATGTAGCAAGACTCTCTTTCTAAAGTCATGTCAGGTCAGGGGTGCATGGGTTTACTTGGATATGGGTTTCCCAGTCGTCAACACTGTCATTGTTGCGATCGGCGGGTTAGTTTTGCGGATTGAAAAGCAAAACTTAGCGGGAATGATTCCTGGAAAGAA
The DNA here is from genome assembly GCA_012033355.1 of Leptolyngbyaceae cyanobacterium RM1_406_9. Taxonomy (GTDB): domain Bacteria; phylum Cyanobacteriota; class Cyanobacteriia; order Elainellales; family Elainellaceae; genus JAAUTN01. The sequence goes on from JAAUQZ010000360.1 coordinate 1,753, forward strand.
ATAGAACGGATTGAGCAGCATCCTGTTCTATGTGGGTTGAGTTTGAGACATAGAAATTTCGGTTTTGGCGATCGCCAGCAGCGTCTTCAACACCGAATCTGGATTCAAACTAATCGAATCAATCCCCTGCTCTACCAGGAATTGAGCAAATTCAGGATAGTCACTGGGCGCCTGACCACAGATGCCGATTTTACGATTGAACTGTTTTGCTGTAGCAATCACCCGCTCTAGCTTGCGCTTCACCGCCTCGTCGCGCTCATCAAACAGGTGAGATACTAGGGCTGAGTCACGATCGAGTCCTAACGTCAGTTGGGTCAGGTCATTAGAGCCAATAGAGAAGCCGTCAAATATTTCACTGAAGCGATCGGCTAGCTCTACATTGCTGGGCAACTCACACATCATATAGACCTGTAAGCCATTTTCACCCTGCACCAGCCCGTGTTTTGCCATCTCCTCTAGCACCTTGCGCCCCTCCGCCAGGGTGCGGCAAAAAGGAATCATAGGAATCACATTGGTGAGTCCCATGTCATCTCGCACTCGCTTAAAGGCTTTGCATTCTAGCCCATAGGCAACCTGATATTTGGGGTCGTAGTAACGCGATGCGCCACGCCAGCCCATCATCGGGTTTTCTTCTTCTGGCTCAAAGTCTCTCCCCCCAATCAAGTTAGCGTACTCATTACTCTTTAAGTCCGACATTCTCACCACCACAGGCTTTGGATAAAATGCTGCTGCTAACATCCCAATTCCCGATGCCAGCTTATCAACAAAGTAGTCCGACATTTCCTCATATTGCGTCGTTAACTGACTAATTTCCCACTTCGCAGCTTTATCCTTAAGCTGGTCGAAATGCAGCAGCGCCAGCGGATGCACCTTGATGTGATTGGCAATAATAAACTCCGTTCGGGCTAACCCTACCCCGTCATTTGGAATCATCGACAGCCGAAATGCCTCATGAGGATTGCCTACATTCATTAAGATTTGGGTACGAGTGCGCGGCACGTCATCTAACTGAAGTTCTTCAATCTCAAACGGCAGAAGCCCATTATAAACGCGCCCTTCTTCCCCATCGGCACAGGAAACGGTAACTTCCTGTTCATCCTTAAGGATCTCCGTTGCGTTATCACAGCCTACAATTGCCGGAATTCCTAGCTCCCGCGCAATAATCGCAGCGTGGCAGGTGCGCCCGCCCTGATTGGTAATTACCGCACTGGCGCGTTTCATAATCGGCTCCCAATCTGGATCGGTGCGCGTCGTCACCAGCACTTCTCCTTCCTGAAACTCATCTAGCTTGCGGACATCTACAATCGTTCGCACTTTACCCTGACCAATCATTTCACCCACTGCACGCCCTCTGAGTAGGGGCTTCGGCTGCTGTTTCTCAGTGAGTTTATAGGTCTTTAAAACATTGCTGCCCTTTTGCGAATGCACGGTTTCAGGACGAGCCTGCACGACAAACAGTTCGCCCGTCAGTCCATCTTTTGCCCACTCTATATCCATTGGGCTGTAGACATCTCGCACCGCCGAGTAGTGGTCTTCAATCATGCAAGCCCACTCCGCTAGTTGCAAAATCTCATCATCATTTAGCGCATACTTTCCCTGATCGGCTTTGGGTACAGATAGGTTTTTGGTGGGTTTGCTGCTGCCAATGTCGTACACCATTTTGATATCTTTACTGCCCAGGCGCTTCTCTAAAACGGGACGAAACCCCTGCTTTAATGTGGGTTTGAACACAATATATTCATCGGGATTGACAACTCCCTGCACCACATTTTCACCTAATCCATAGGCAGCCGTAACCAGTGCTGCATTCTTAAAACCACTTTCGGTATCAATAGAGAACATTACGCCCGCCGATGCTAGGTCAGAACGCACCATCTTTTGCACGCCGACGGATAGAGCCACTTCAAAATGGTCAAAGTTTTTGATCGTGCGATAAGAAATGGCGCGATCGGTAAACAGTGAGGCAAAACACCTGTGGCACGCTTCTAAAACGCTATTGATGCCGTTGATGTTGAGGTAGCTGTCTTGCTGCCCCGCAAAGCTTGCATCGGGCAAATCTTCGGCGGTGGCACTGGAACGCACTGCCACATCAACGCCGCTATAGCGACTGAGGCAGGCTTCTCGCTCTGCTCCGTCCAACGCTTCACATATTTCAATTTCAACACCATAGCGCTCTGAGAGCTGCACATAGGCATCGACGATCGCCTCTTCTAGTTCTGGTGGAAAGGGGGTGTCTAAAATTAAGGTACGGGCTTGCCGTCCTCGCTCCCGCAGGTTGTTGATGTTTTCTACATCCAGGTCGGCTAACAATCGCTGAAGCCGAGCTTTCAGCCCTGCTTTTTCCATGAAATAGCGGAAGGCATAGGCAGTTGTAGCAAAGCCCGTTGGCACGTTCACTCCTTTTGGTGTAAGCTGCTGGATCATTTCCCCCAGAGATGCATTTTTGCCGCCCACTAGAGGCACGTCATCCATGCCAACTTGCTCAAACCAAAGGACAAATTCTTGTTTTTTCAGATCTTGACTTAAAGGAGAAATATCTGGTTTTTTGGCTGTAATCATGGCGGTTACTCCAAATAGTTAAGCTAAAGAAGCTATACCTTGTCAGGGAATAGCCTTTACTTTCTTAAAGGACTGAAAACGTAAAGTCAATAGTGAGTCCAACTCTTGTTTATACGTCGTATGGCACTGGTCGAGACAGGTAGTAATGGCCTCCTTA
>JAAUQZ010000047.1 GCA_012033355.1 Leptolyngbyaceae cyanobacterium RM1_406_9
TCCCATTTTGGGAGAAGGGGAGCCAGATTCAAAGTCCCTCTCCCGCTCTGGGAGAGGGATTTAGGGTGAGGGTTACAAAAGTGGGATGCACCCGAATTCAACAGACTTTAAGTAGTACCAATTCCATTTGAGCTTGCACAGAATGAACCCTTGCGAGATAGGGAGCTTAAGCCCCTTGTTCCGTGCAGCTTTACAAAGAATCGGCATGACAAAACAGGTTTGTCTAAATATCTGGTCTTGCTGTTTCAACACAGGTGAAACAGGTGAAATGAGATGGCTCCTGATCAGCTTGAGAATCAGTAGCAGCCAAATTAAAATTGAGCTTACCAGGTTACATGAATCTGCGGATTTCGTCAGCCATCTGAGTGCTGGCGCTGTCGGCGGTGATGATTTCTATTTGGTCGGCGTTTGTAGCTCCTAATCCTAGATCAGCAGCGCGACGAATTTGTTCCAGGTTCCAGATGGAGCCGTTGGAGATGGAGTTGGTGGTGCCAAGCGATCGCAAAATTGCAATACCTACGGCATCTACCGCAATTCGATCGGTTCCCACTAAAATCACGCCGGGTCGCGCGACTGTGCCTGCTTCAGGACCGCCTCCGACAAAGGCTTCTACGCCATCTACCAGCACCAGCGCTGGACGGTAAGTTTTGTTCACTTCGGCAATCATTAGCCGCTGGTTGGGCGAGGAGTGCAGTTCTCTCATGTAGTTGTAGGAATCGCCAGGAAGGTATTTGGCGACCATGCCGATGGTGTTTTTTAGCGATAGGGTGAAGTGCCCTCCAAAACGGTGGGTTTTGAGGCAGCAGGTACTCACGATTGCGTCGGCATTGAGGACTGGACGGGCGATCGCAAACCCCCGCTGCCAGTTTGTTCCTTCTGCCGGAAAGGTTTGCCAGTCGTCTCGCGCCAGTTCGTCAAACACGATCGCATTTAACCCATAGCGCTCTGCCAGGTCAAATGCGCCTTTGGTCTGCATTGCCTGTCGGGTATCTGCCATGCCGCTGCGATCGCCCACTGTAATCTGGCTGGCTCCTGCTTTTTGGATTTCCTGAATCAGCGCTTCTAACAAATTGGCATCGGTTGCCGCCGGAGCCGGATCGCCCGTGTTGTAGTTGGGCTTGAGAAATACTGTTTTGCCGGAAAAGCTCTGCGGCTGAAATAGCTCGATTGCTCGCCGAGTCCCCGCAACCCGATCGTCTGTCTTGACCAGCACGACACGATGAGGATTAGCAGATGGAGTGGCGATCGCAGGCGCAGGAGCCTGAACGATTTCCAGCGGTTTTGCTGCTTCTGCCGAGGCGACTGCTGAAGAAACTTCGGGTTGAGGACGACGAGCGATCGCCCGGATTGCAGACGGAAGGGCTAATGCCCCAGTTGCAAGCCCCAGCCGCCGCAACACTTTACGTCTGGTATATCGATTTGTGCGTCGATCAGTCATCGCCATTGATCACAAACTCTGCTTTTGTCATTATGGCGATCGCAGATGAGATTAACCTGAGTTTGGAGAATGATTAGGACACCTTCAGCACTCATCAGCGAAACTAATCCTTTACGGAAAGACTTTGTAGATGTCCTTCCGGTGAGCAACACGCTCACAAATCAGGATTTGATCGTCTTTCTCAACTGTAAGACCAATTCGATAGCTACCTATACGGATTTTGTATTTGTCAGGGTAGCCCTTCATTTTTTCCAAAAATCCTAACTCGAAAGGATTCTCCGCTTCAAGTTCCTGAAAAACGATAGGTTCTATACGCGACTGAATCTCTGCTGGTAAAACAGCAAGTTCCTTCAAAAACCGCTTAGTATACTCAACTGTCCACATACTCGTCCTTTAACAGTTGGTAATACTGCTGAGCTTCGGTTTTGGAGATCCGTTCTCTGCCTTCTGGCTCCTCTATCAACGCTGCCAACCCATAGTTCTCTAAGATCTCTTCAATCTGTTCAAACTCAGCGATGGGAATTCGTACAGCAATTGGCTGCTGATTCTCGTCAAGGATGTAATCTTTGTGAAGTTTAAGCATTTGAATTAGTTCATTTAAGGAGAAGGTCGGAAATATTCGTCCCAGTCGTTGTCACGCGAACCGTTTTCTTCGCGGAAATCTTTTGGGGTATCCTGGTCGAGAAAGTCCATTAGCTCATCCCAGTCAGATTCGTCTTCAGTTTCAGGTTTGACAGCGTATTCAACAGGTTCAACCACTTCAACAGCAGGTTCAGCAACAGGTTCAGCAGATTTAGCATTAGCTGCGGATGTCCGAGGCAGTCGAAGGGGAATTAACGGTGGTTCTTGGGGTGACTCAGTTGGGAAGGGAGTTACTCGATCGGTTGTGGGAGCATCAGGGGATTCAAACTGCGATCGCCTCAATAGCTTCTCAATGGGATCTATTGAAGTTACGCCTGAATCGGCCGGAGCCGCATTGTTTGGTATCGCATCAGTTGGTGTCGTGTCTATCGGTTCAGCAGGCGGCAGCACGGTAGGCTGAATCGGTGGGGAATTTTGCGCTTCTGCTCTGGCACTTTGCCCAGCCAGGGTGACGCTCTGACGAAATAGACGAATCATTTGCAGCAGGTTAGCTAGATGCTCAGGCGGAATTTGCTCAATTTCTCGAATGAATGGGCGAAGCCCGGCAGAATTGCGATCGCCCCCTATTTCTCTAGCACCCAGATCTGAGTCTTCCAAAAAATCGTCGTCATCGTCAAAATCATCCTCAAAATCGTCGTTGAAGTCGTTGAAGTTGTTGAAGTAGCGATCGCTCATACTTTTCCCTCGTCAGCTTCATTCCTGTTACCCGCCATCCCCAGTCTAGATCAGCGACCAAGAGCCATCCAAAAATCAATTTTTGAGCGATCCTTCCCACGAGCAGTTAAGATTTTAGATTGAACTATCAAACCGATTTGAATCTCCAGATGGCAGAAACCCTCCTATTCAACGCCTTACGTGAAGCGCTCGACGAAGAGATGGCGCGAGATTCCTCCGTCTTTGTTTTGGGCGAAGACGTGGGGCACTATGGCGGTTCTTATAAAGTCACCAAAGATTTATACAAGAAGTATGGCGATCTGCGCGTTCTCGACACGCCGATCGCTGAAAATAGCTTCACTGGAATGGCGGTCGGGGCCGCAATGACAGGTCTGCGCCCGATCATCGAAGGGATGAACATGGGCTTTCTGCTGCTGGCGTTTAACCAAATTGCTAACAATGCCGGAATGCTGCGCTACACCTCCGGCGGCAATTTCAAAATTCCAATGGTGATTCGCGGGCCTGGGGGCGTAGGGCGACAGCTTGGGGCAGAACATTCCCAGCGACTCGAAGCCTACTTCCAGGGCGTTCCGGGTCTCAAGATGGTCGCTTGCTCTACGCCGTACAATGCCAAAGGCTTGCTCAAATCTGCCATTCGCAATGATAATCCGGTACTGTTCTTTGAACACGTGCTGCTTTATAACCTGAAAGAAGACTTGCCAGCGGAAGAATATCTGCTGCCGCTGGATAAAGCCGAACTGGTGCGTCAGGGCGAAGATGTGACTATCCTCACCTACTCGCGGATGCGCCACCACGTCATGAACGCAGTAAAGACGTTGACCCAAGAGGGGTTTGACCCAGAAGTGATCGATCTAATTTCGCTGAAGCCGTTCGACTTTGAGGCGATTGGAGCTTCGATTTGCAAGACCCATCGTGTCATCATTGTGGAAGAGTGCATGAGGTCAGGGGGAATTGGGGCTGAACTGACAGCTTCAATCAACGATCGCCTGTTTGATGAGTTAGATGCTCCGGTACTTCGACTCGCTTCGCAAGACATTCCCACGCCCTACAACGGACTTCTAGAAAATTTGACGATTGTGCAGCCGCCTCAAATTGTTGAAGCAGTACAAAAAATCGTTGGGCTAAAGGTCTGATTCTTCTAAGTTTGTAGTGTCGTTTGTCAAACTGACCTTAACAAGGGGCTTAAGCCCCTTGTTCCACAGGGAGAATGCGTAGAACCTACTTTATGCGTCCTATTTATGCGTCCTAGAGTAGGCACATCCTCACGCGGGTCAATCATAGTTCCGTGCCAAGCGCAGGGCCACTGTCTGAGTCAATGATAATTAGATCTTGCGGCAGCCCCAGTTCGCTGGGTGGACGGATAATATTAGAGCGATCCTCATCTTCGCCAGAGACGGTTTGGTTGATGTTGTTTTCTAAGGTGTTGAGGCGATCGCCATCAAATTCAAATTCTTCAGACGGCTCCTGCTCTGGCAATAAAAGCTGAGATGCGTCACCTTGAGGAACGCCAACCGACTCAGTTTGCAAGCTGTTAGCCCAAGCAGAAGTGGCTCCCACAGCGCTCAAAAGCATTACCGCAGTTAAAAAAACGAGTTTCATAGTTTGCCCTCTTGTCGTCTTGTCTCAACAGCGAACTCGGTCAAGCTACTTCAAACCCAAAAACGGGCGCTACTTCATCACACCAGCTACATCAAGGGTAGCCCACAACCCCCAGAGGATTGCTATATGATCGAATTTTAAGCAGGAACAACTTGGAGGAATTCTGACAGCTTACACACGCCCTCTGGCTCGTCTAATCGAGCAATTTCAGCGGTTGCCGGGTGTTGGGCCAAAGACCGCTCAGCGGCTGGCGCTGCACATTCTCAAGCGTCCCGAAGAAGAAGTCAAAGCGCTGGCTCAAGCACTAATGGAAGCCAAGCAGCAGGTTGGCTTTTGTTCGGTATGCTTTCACCTATCGGCTGAACCTGTGTGCGAAATCTGTAGCGCCCCCAACCGAGATCACAACACCATCTGCGTCGTTGCCGATTCTAGAGATGTTATTGCCCTAGAGCGAACCCGTGAGTACAAGGGGAAATATCACGTGCTGGGCGGGCTGATTTCACCTATTGATGGCATAGGTCCCGATCAGCTTCACATTACGCAGCTTGTCCGACGAGTTAGCCAACAGAGCATCAAGGAAGTAATTCTAGCGATTAACCCCAGCGTTGAAGGCGAAACAACGACCCTCTACGTTGGGCAGTTGCTTAAGCCTTTTACACGAGTAACCCGCATTGCATTTGGTTTGCCAATGGGCGGCGATTTAGAATATGCCGATGAGGTCACTCTGGCACGCGCCCTGGAAGGCAGGCGAGATTTGGATTAGGAACTCTTGAGTTACTTCAGCTTTTGCTTAATAAAGGTCAGAAGCTGAGCCATTTGTTTCTTCAGCGTATCAATTTCACCCTGCATCTTGGCAATTTTTTGGTTGAGTGCTTCAACTTCGGCTGAGCCAACGCTGGCGGCGGAGCCGGTTGGGGTTGGAGCGGCGGCCACAGGTTGAGGGCGACGGGGCAGGCGAGCTTTCGCCATCGCTGACTTGATTGCCTCGATCAGTTGCTTCTGCTCAAACGGCTTTTCAATGAATTCAAAATACTCAAAAGGTTCTGAAATCTTTTCAGTGACTTCTTCTCGACGACCCGACATCAACACCAGGGGAATATTTTGCAGGTCAGTCTGTCCCTGGATTTGCTGGAAGACTTCCCAACCGCTCATGCGGGGCAACAGAAAATCTAACATGATCAGGTTAGGGCGCTCTTGTCGGATTGTGTCGAGTCCTTCAATCCCATCTTTGGCTTCCAGGACTTGAAAGTTACCTTTAGGCAACATATCTCTTACCATGTTGCGGATAACTCGGCTGTCATCAATGACTAGGATTTTGTGACTTGCCACAATGGACTCCTCTGTGTGACTTGAAGGAACAAACGAAGGGGATAGGGTCTTGATAGACTGCCTGTAGAGGGATAAGAACTTGAACGACAGTAGCTTGAGCGGCGCTCTGGTCAATCAAGCTGTTGCCTCACATAATCTGCACTGCAACATCTATTGCGTCATGGACTAGTGTAGCTTCTGATCTACGGAATAGCTTGCATTTTAGCCAGACACCGGGGGCTGCGGCAAAACTATTTGCTAACTATTCGCTAAATGGATGCATTCAGGTTGACCGTGCTAGCAAAGGTATGCTGGCAAAGATATTTTAATTCTTAGAATTAGGATCATTACCTCTACTTCATCTAGTTATCCCAAATCTTATCGTCCCATACACAAATAAACAGATTGAACGATATGCCTTTAGACACAAATCAAGTCTCAAACCCAGTTTCGGAGGATTCCTTGTCAGAAGGGGGAAGGCGATCGCTCTCCCCCCTTCCCCATTGGCTACGTCGTTCCATTGGCAAAGCGAGCGAAATCTCAACAGTGCAGCAGATTATTAAGCAGCGACAGATTCACACGATTTGTGAAGAAGGGCGCTGCCCCAATCGGGGAGAGTGCTATGCCCAAAAAACCGCTACTTTTTTGCTGATGGGTCCGACCTGCACCCGTGCCTGCGGGTTTTGTCAGGTGGATAAAGGTCATGCTCCAATGCCGCTAGACCCAGAGGAACCGCAAAAAATTGCTGAGTCAGTTCGGCTACTGGGCTTGCGGTATGTGGTGCTAACTTCGGTGGCACGAGATGATTTGCCTGATCAGGGGGCAGGATGGTTTGCTCGGACGATAGAGACAATTCGCCAGGTCAATCCTGAAACTCAAATTGAAGTGTTGACCCCTGACTTTTGGGGGGGCGCAGCCAGAAATACCCAGCAACAGCGAATTGCAACGGTGGTCAAGGCTCAGCCTGCTTGCTATAACCACAACGTTGAGACGGTGCGCCGTCTTCAGGCTCCCGTGCGGCGGGGTGCAAAATATGAGCGATCGCTCCAGGTTCTGCAAATTGTCAAAGAACTTGACTCGTCAATTCCTACCAAATCCGGGCTGATGTTGGGACACGGGGAAACCAAAGTCGAAGTGGTTGAAGCGATGCAGGACTTGAGAGCGGTGAGGTGCGATCGCCTTACCCTCGGTCAATATATGCGTCCCTCCCTGGCCCACCTACCCGTGCAGAAGTACTGGACACCGGAAGAATTTGAGGAGTTGGGGGCGATCGCCCGCAATCTGGGTTTTACCCATGTCCGTTCTGGTCCGCTTGTTCGTAGCTCATATCACGCTGGAGAGAGCGAGTAGCCCTAAGCTGCCAGCAGCGCCAAACCAGCCATACCGCAGAATTAATATTGAGTTCTGTCAATTGGGGGCTGTGCTTTGTCATGCGACAGTTAATAATTAATTTAGGTTTGAGTTCACACGTTAAAGTTACTCATTAGGAATTGATTCCCATGACTTCTAAACAAGCAAGACTGAAAGAAGACGTTCCAACTTCGGGCAAGCCTCCTTACCCCTATCGCACACTCTGGGCCGTCATCTTATTGGTGGGCAATTTCTTAATTGCAGCTTTCTACTTTGGCATTCTTAAGTAGTTTTTAGGCAAGCAACTTGCTCTAACTGCTAAATGCAAATTTTTGGCTGTGGATTAAGGGCTTTAGATTCAGTCTAAAGGTTCTTAGCCCGCAGCCATATTTTTGTCAGCGACTACAATCATCTGTCCTGCGCTCCCTTGTGAGATCTTACGTGAGTAAGCCACAGATTGTAGGGTGGGCAGTGCCCACAAAGCTTCACAGTGAAAGTTTTCAGAAAATGTAGGCAGTGCTGCCCTACCAGGAATCGCTGTACGTCAGTGAAAACTGCTGTAAGTGTTGATTTCCTTCAATAAAGCGAAGGCTCCGCATCAGCCAGACCTCTAACAATGATAATCATTCTCACATTTTTAGTGCTGTGATATGATAACTTCGCTTCATCGATTAGAAGGGGCAAGCTTTCCCAAAAGTCATTAGTTAAATTTTTAGGGATATCCCTTAAACTTCCCGCTAGCACACCGATCGATGGGTTTGCTTTTACCTATTTTTGAGGTACAGATTATGTCAAATTTGCTTTCTTCCACATCCCCTCAAACCACATCCCCTCAAACCACATCCCCTCAAACCACATCCCCTCAAACCACTCAAAGGCTGAGCCACTTCTGGACAATTTCTTCGCTAACTAGCCTAAGTTGGCTTGCAGCGGCGCTCCCGGCCCTGGCTCACCATCCCTCTGGCGGCGAGACTCCAACTAATTTTATAGAAGGGTTTCTATCAGGATTGGGACACCCCGTAATTGGGCTAGATCATCTTGTGTTTGTGGTGGCGATCGGTTTAATTGCAGCCAAGCAGTCAAAAGGAATTTTTGTAGTTTTAGCTTTTTTGCTATCTGCCATGTTGGGAACTAGTCTGCACCTAGCGTCAGTTAATCTGCCTGGATCTGAATTAGTCATTGCTGGTTCCGTTGTAGCGTTTGGTGCAATGCTGCTGTTTGAGAAAAGTCTGAACGGGTTGATGGTGATAGGGTTAGGGGCGATCGCTGGGCTCTTTCACGGTTATGCTTACGGTGAAGCAATCATTGGCGCAGAAATGACTCCTATCCTGGCATACCTGGCTGGTTTCACGCTGATTCAGCTTGGCATTGCAGCAGTTGCTCAGCAAATTGGCAGAGCAATTCTTCAAACAAAGTCTGGACAACCCGCAGCTATCCGCTTTTCTGGTTTAGCGATCTGTGCAGTTGGACTGGTATTTCTAACAACTTCACTTCTGGGTTAGTTTCGCTCCTGGGTTAATTGAATACTGCAAACTGGATAGCCTTGACGACACTCACCTTAAGCGTAGTCAAGGCTATCCAATTTACGGTGTCTCAACAGTGTCTCTCAAATGAGTAGGGGCGAACGGTCGTTTGCCCTTACCAAGATTTGTTTTGTACGCAAGTGAAGACTGCTATAGCAATCTTATTTGATTTGTGAAAAGATGATTTGTGAAAGTGCGCCCTTCGGGCGGGCACTTTCACAAATCATTTAGGTTCGCTATGTCAAGGTCGGGAACTCTATTCTTTTACTTAAATTCATACAGATCAGCACCACTTCACCTGAGCTTCGTGGGTTAGTTTTGACCTTCAAGTGGATTATTAAAAAAAGTTTCCTGATTCACAGTCTTAGTCTTGAAAGACTACACAGGGGCAACATCTATCCAAACGCAATGACACATCTGTAATGCTGTCAAGGGAATCTAATGACAGAACTCACACAGGCTATCCTGCTGTCTCCTTCTAGAGATAACAGTTACTCAATTCAGCCCTCCCCGCTTACCTTACCGTCCCTATGGCAGCCAACTGATTCAGAGCCGTTTTCCTCAAGATGGTTAACCTCAGACGGACAGAGGCGCGTAGCAGCCATTGCTGGATTGGCGGCGGTTGTGACTTCTGCAAACATAGCACAGGTTTTAAGCCGTACTCCTGAATATGAGGGAAAGTTTCAGCTATCAGTGGAGCCTGCGATCGCCAATCGTTCCCTTCAAAGCCCAACATTCAGCAACGGGTATGAAACGGCAGTTCCCACCATTGATTATGAAACTCAAATTGAGATTTTAACGAGTGCCGCTCTCCTGACTCCAGTTGTTGATCAGCTTCAGGCGCAGGACATTGAGCTTGACTATGCTGCTTTGAGCCGCAATCTGCATATTGCTCAGCTTGAAACGCCCGGAATGCTGGAGATTACCTATCGGGATGCAAATCCTGAAACAGTTCAAACTGTTCTAAGCCAGGTGGTAGATGCCTACCTGAGCTACGGGCAACAGTGTCAAGCAAGCGCCTGTAAGGGACTGCAATTTGTAAATGCTCAAATTCCTCAGGTGCATCAGCGAGTGGAAAGTTTGCGCCAGCAGCTACAGGGATTTCAGCAACAGGGTTTGAGCGATCCAGATGCTCAGGGACAGCGTTTGTCTACTTTTTCTCGTGAGATTGCTAACCAACAGGCAATGTTGGAGACAACTCTACCCAAAGTTCGCAGTAGTCAGACAATGTTGCAGCAGCAAATCGGCTTACCTGACTCAACAATGGCTGAAACGTTGTTGGAGCGATCGCTGATTACCCAACGCTGCTCGACCAACTCCGGACGGTAGAGTTAGAGATTGCTCAAGAATCTACTCGGTTTCAGGTTAATCCTGACAAAATAACTTCACTTCAACAACAGCATCGTGAATTGCAGCTTCAGCTTCGGTTAGTAGCCCGACAGGTTGCCCAAAACTATTTATCTACCAATCCTACCGTTAATATTTCAGAGTCGGTGGCGATACCCGTTTCGGCTGAAACCGCTGCACAGTGGATCGAAACTACTCAATACATTCACGTTTTGGAAGTTCGTCAACAGTCCCTTAAACGGGCGGAAACACTGCTTGCACAACAGATGAAACAGTGGGCAACTCTTTCTCGTCAACACTCACAAGTGGAACAGGAGTTGCATACTGCTACAAACACTCTGAACCAGTATCTCGCGAAGCGGCAAGAGCTAGAGCCACAGGCTGTTCAACAAAAAATTGCCTGGGAAGTCATTGCCCCGCCTGAGTTAATTCACGATCACACAGGTCAACCTGCACCCACCATTCCTAATCTTCAACGAGATTTAAGTGCAGGAGTTGCTTTCAGCTTACTGCTGGTTACTGGAGCGGCGATCGCCCTTGATAAACGCAAGTCTCTCAACTCAGCCATTCACGCAAAACCGTCTACCATTACTCACTTTGATGTGCCGTCCCGGTTAACCATGTTGTCTCGCTATGTTCGCTCCCTGGGAACCACGAAGCACACAAGAGGGCAAACCATGCTCACTGCTTGCTACCAAATGTTGGGTTTGCCAGAAACAACTCAGTCAAGGCAAGCCGCCCAATTTAACCCAAATTCTTATTCGCATCAACCAGATTGGGCATCAACTCCAGTGACAATTACCGCAGAGTTAGTTGCTACTGAGCCATCTTCGGAATCGAAATTGAATTTTGCAGTTTGAGTATAAACTGCTACATCTTTAAAAGTTTTGAGAGTTAAATTTTTAGGTTTTTGGGCGATCGCAAATTCTTGCTGATCTCTTCATAAAGCAGAGCATCAAGAAATACGTATATTTACGCGACTCGGTATATTTTGTTAGAGTGATATCAAGGTTGTTGATCTGACAGAACTTGAAAGCTCGATCTATCCTTGCCTAAGTACGAATCTGACAGTTACAAAAGCTACAAAAGGTTCTCCCGAATCCGAATCCGAAAATTCTTGGTAACTGCACTCTAATTCAACCTAACTTTAAAGTAATTTTCCGGATGGGCTAGTAATTTCACGGATACATAAATAGTTAGGCATTGTTCTAATATCGCTGCTTGTCTCTCCATCTACCTTTTCTCAGGCGCTAAACTACCACAGTTGCTAACTGCATTCCTGATATGTACTAAGGCTTCAGGAAAGTCAGGCAAACAGGACTTCTACCACTAACCCCGATTATTTTTGCAAAGACACGTTTGGTCAAAAAAGGTCTATTGCGGACCTCTTCACAGGGTGGCTGAACCGTAGCGGACGCATTTAACGCTGCATCCAAAAGCAAAAAAAACAGTTATTGGATAGAGGAGTCATACTGTGAAACCACCCCTTAAAAAGGTAAGTGTGGTCAATGCCCCCGTTACCGCTTCACCATTCAACGAGCAAATAAAAGTGATTCTGGAGTGGGCTAGCAACCATCTCAGCAAAGTTGTTTGTGTTGCTAATGTTCATATGGTAACGGAAGCGCATTTGAATCAAGACTTTAGCAAAGTTCTTAGAGGTGCCGATCTGGTTACACCCGACGGAATGCCTCTAGTCTGGATGATGCGATTGCTAGGTACACGGAACCAGGATCGCGTTGCAGGTTTGGATATCTTATTGGCTATTTGCCAAGCCGCCCCCTCAACAGATATCAGCCTGTTCTTTGTAGGTTCTGAAGCGCCTATCCTTAATCAGATGAGGACAAGGCTGAATCAAGAGTTTCCCAACCTGAAAATTGCTGGAATGGAACCTCTCCCCTTCCGCCCCTTAACACCAGCGGAAGATGAGGCGTTGATCCAAAAAATCAATGAAAGTGGCGCAGGTGTAGTTCTAGTATCGTTAGGCTGCCCTAAACAAGAGCGCTGGATGGCAGAACACAAGGACAAAATTCACGCAGTCATGATTGGTTTGGGGGGAGCTTTCCCAGTTTATGCAGGGATCTGTAAGAGAGCGCCCCGCTGGATTCGCGAAATGGGAATGGAATGGTTTTACAGACTCATTCAGGAACCCCGTCGGCTCTGGAAACGTTACAGCACGACCATTCCGCTGTTTCTGTGGTTAGCAACCAAGCAGTTAATCAAACAGCCCAAAGTGTTGCTGCGCTCTCAAGGATAAATCAGCAGTATTTTGGAACTCACCATTTACTTATCAAACAAGGGGCTTAAGCCCCTTGTTTTTGTGCGATCGCCACTGTCATACCTATTTGAATTGAAAACGTTTGAATTGAAAACGTTTGAATTGAAAACGTTTAAATTGAAAATGCAATAGATTTCGGTAGGGGTTTGGCACTGCCAAACCCCTCTTTGTTCTCATTCTTCTCGTTTTCTCGTTCCTGGCTTTTAGCCTGGAAATGAGACAGCCCGGAAACGAGACAAAGCTTTTAGTTCGTTAAATTTACGGGTTCGCAAACCCTAATATGGAACATTTCACGAACAAGCTGTTTCTTTAACAAGAGGACTGTGAGTGTAAAAATACAGTGAATCTACGCAACAAACCTTGTAGTCACAGTACAGTCATTTACAATTGACATATTGCAAGATACGTTTTTTTTAAGCCCTACGTATTTCTCTCAGGTGCTAATTATCTACCCAGGTGCGCCGCTAGCTACTGAAGTCAAGGCTATTCGCAAAGAACGGCCTTACGTGAATTTTAGTAGCTGACTCAGGTTCATTAATCACACTTCAACCCGAACAAGCACACACATTAGGTAGGTTAAGCATGAATTTCAAGTCATTCACTTTAAAGGCAGCGATCGCCGCCACCGTACTCGCAGGCTCCACCCTTGCTGTTTCTCCTGCCGAGGCTGCTGGACTGAAGGGTTCTTTAACTTTCACAGGAGAAGCTGTTGCTACTCCCACAGACATCGAATTTTACTTGCTCAATGGGCAGGCTGATCCAGCCAACGGTAGAGACATTGGTCGCTTTAGAGTAGGTGTAGCTAGTACTACAGGTGACTTTGATCCCTTAGATGGTACACGAGGCACTATCAAAGATCTGACAGGCATCATCAGTGCTACCGCTACTAATCCACCTGCTTTTCAAGCCATCAACAATTTCCTATCTTTTGGTCAGAATGACCCATTCAACTTCACGTTGACTGCCTTCAAGTTTGTCAATGAGCGCTTCTACCAGTTCGAGGGCTTCTTTGCTGATGGCACTATCGGTAGAGGTGAATTAACCACTCAAGCTCAGCTTGGTGGTGTAGATACTTATTCCGCTAGCCTGATCGCAACAGGTGAGGAAATTCCCACGCCTGCTCTACTTCCTGGTCTAATCGGCATGGGCGCTGCCGTACTGCGGAAGCGCAAGGCTGAAGAAAACGAGCAAGCTGAAGCTGAAGTGTAGATCAATACCAAATCCGTCTATAGAATAGCGGTATCGGTAGGGGCAAAGCATTCGGTCACAGTCCTTGCCACTAAAGCAGAATTCTTCTGCCGAATGCTTCGCCATACACCTAATCGTGCTGCTTTGCAAAACGGATTCCTTATGATGGGCGATCGCCCACTCTGCTCATAGAGTGAGTTCTTTAGGGATAGGTTATAGCTTGCTGAATACACAGGTCTAAGTCGCCCTCCCTTGAATTCTTTTCCTGTGAAGATGGAACTTTAATCCGGTTTCCTTTTCTCCGAGAGAAAGCTGCTGATTAAAGATTACACACCCTGTAAGGAAGAAATAACCGTCCCCCCTTAAGAATCGCTCTACTATATCAAGGTTCACAGGGATAGCCGTTTCGGATGCCGCTCTGATGCAGCTATCCCTCCCTTTCGGTTTATGTGTTGAAGTCCAGTTTACACAGCGGCTTTTACCTACCAATCTTTTAATTTTTATGGCAAGTATCTCTGCCCCCAACTTTGCTAACCCCTACGCTGCCAGAACTATCTGCCGCATTGTTGGGTTCACCTGTCTGGCTGGTTTTTTGTTTGATTTTCTGCTGCTGGCGCTGCCGCCTAGCCTGGGTGACTTGGAATGGCGGGTTGGCTTCATGCAGCAAATTGGCGATCGCAGCATTATCTTACTCTTCGGTGCAGCGCTCACCCTGTTTGGTAGCCTTGACAGCCGCCAATGGCTCAAGCAGTTGGCAATGGGCTGTTTGATTGTTGGCGTAGTGTTTCACCTGTCCTGCATTTTGCTTCTGCGCGACAGTATGGTGCTGCAACAGCAGGCGATCGCCAACATTTCCACCCAGGCCGCCGAACTGCAAACCCAGCTTGAAGCGTCTGAAAGCGATCCAGCAGCAGCCGAAGTTAGCCCAGAAGAGCGGCAGCAAGTTTCTCAACTGCTCACCAGCCGTGCTGAGACGCTCAGACAAAACGCCAGAACCGGAATTTTGAAAGCTGGGCTTTCCACCATCGGTAATTTGGTTGTGATTGGGCTTGGATTGATCAGCCTGGGCCGATATGGAATGCGACAGCGTTGACAGACAAAGATTTCCTGCAACTAGATCAGTAGGGGCGAACGGTCGTTCGTCCCTACAGTTGTTTTAGATAGAGATCTGCGACTTCTTCGAGAAGTCGCAGATCTTTGCTTTAGGCGATCGCCTCTAGATCCGGAGGATGCATTCGTTATTCGTCTACTCTAAACTTACTGGAGTAGCGAGCAAACTCACAATGGATGTAATGGTAGAAGCCAGAGGGCTAGAAAAGTGCTTTGGCAGAACAAGAGCTTTACAGGGCATCGATCTCTCAGTGCCTGCTGGCTCAGTGTTGGGGGTGCTGGGGCCAAACGGAGCGGGAAAAACTACAACGATCAACTGCCTGACAACGCTGCTCAAGCCCGACAAAGGCTACGCTACGATCGCAGGTTATGACGTAATCAAACAGCCCGCTGCGGTGCGATCGCTGATTGGCGTAACGGGTCAGTTTGCGGCAGTCGATGAAGAACTAACCGCCCGCGAAAATCTGGTACTCTTTGGGCGGTTGCTGCGCCTCTCAGCCACAGAAGCGACAAAACGGGCAACCGAACTGCTAGGGCAATTTGAGCTACTGGAGGCTGGCAATCGTCGAGTTAAAGAGTTTTCCGGTGGAATGCGCCGTCGATTAGACTTAGCGGCCAGCATTGTGGCTGAGCCACTTGTGCTGTTTCTGGATGAACCCACTACAGGCCTCGACCCGCGTAGCCGTCGTCAGCTTTGGGATATGGTTGTTGCATTAAAAGAGCGCGGCATCACGATTTTCTTGACAACGCAGTATCTAGAAGAAGCAGACGAACTCGCCGATCGTATTGTTGTGATTGATCGCGGCACCGTGATTGCAGAAGGCACTTCTGACGATCTGAAAAACCGGGTTGGGGGTACATTCTGCAAACTAGAACTCGCAGACCCCAAAGATGAGTCAAAGGTGAGACGGGCGCTATCAGGATTAGGCGACATTACAGGCACCGGAACACTCACTTTAGCTGCACCCGATGGCGTTACGACCCTATCAGAGGTTGTGCGACGGGTAGATGCCATCGGAGTCACTTTAGCTGATATTTCTCTCTGTCGCCCCAGCTTGGATGATGTGTTTTTTGCCCTGACGGGTCACACCACAGGAGAAACTACATGATGGCAATTGACTTGCAGGCTAAAGCCAAACAACTGGTGAAAACTCGGTGTGAAGTAGGAATTGGCAGGGCGATCGCCGATAGTTTTATCATTGGTCAGCGCAACTTAATTCGGCTGAGTCGTCAACCCGCTGTTATTACGGGTGTATTAGTATTTCCCATTGTGTTCCTAACCGCTTTTCTGCTTGCCTTTGAGCGATCGATGGCGACTCAAAACATTGACTACATTCAATATCTGGTGCCGATTATTACACTTCAGGCCATGTTTTTTACGGCAATGAACTCTGCCAGCAACCTGGCAGGTGACATTGACACGGGAATGCTACAGCGCTGTCGAGCAATGCCCATCTCACGAGCGGCGGTTTTAGGAGGGTTACTCATCGCCTATCTGGTCAGGGCAATCGTTACACTCGCCATTTTGCTTCCCGTTGCGTACCTTTATGGTTTTCGGTTTCAATCAGGTGTGTTTTCTGTGATTGGATACATTTTACTCACTTTATTCTTTACCACAGTCGCTGTCACCGGATATGCTCTTCTCGCTTTGGGGCTGAAGAAACCTGATTTGGTGCAATCCCTCGTCATCGTTCCCTATGCTCCTTTTTTGTTGCTCAGCAGTGGTTTCAGTCCTGCTGAAAACTTCCCAAACTGGCTTCAGCCCTTTGTTGTAACCCAACCTGTAAGTCACATTGCAGCGGCTCTGCGGGCACTGGCTGATGGCGATCCGCTCCTAATTCCGCTGCTGTGGTCAGTAGCTTGGCTAACCGTGCTGTTAGGTGGGTTTGGATGGACAGCAATCTGGCTCTACCGGAGGATTTCCTGATGACCCTTCCCCTAAATGCAGCCCAACTGGTCAAAACCCGACAAGAAGGGGGATTTCTTCGCACTGTATATGACATCGCCATTGTGACTCAGCGTAATCTGCTGTTGGATTTGAGAAATCCGGCTGTAATCATTGGCTCAACTGGGTTTCCTATCTTCCTGATGCTTATTTTCACAGCCAGTTTTGCCAAAGTTGTGGTGCCAGAAGGATCTTATACAGACTATGCACAGTTTCTAGTGCCACTCAGCACAATTCAAGGACTGTTGTTTAGCACGATTAACACGGGAACTGCACTTTATTATGATTTGAGAAGCGGCATGGTATCTCGACTTCGTACCTTACCGATCGCCCGTTCTGCGGTATTAGCCGGACGCATTTTAGGTGGAGCCGGACGACTTTTGGTACAGGTCATCTTTATCACTTTAGTAGGTCACTTGATTGGCTTCCGTTTTCAAAACGGATTCATCAACAGTTTGATCTATCTTCTTCTTCCCGTCCTTTTTACCTCTGCTTTTTCCTGGGTTGCAGTATTTTTAGCCGTGAAAGCCAAATCTGCCGAAACCGTTCAAGCGGCGATGGCTCCCTGGCTGCTGCCACTCACTTTCCTTAGCATTGGTTATGTTCCTAAGGAGGGCTTTCCCGAATGGGTGCAGGGATTCGTATCCATTAACCCGGTTTCTGCGGTAGCTCAAGCTATGCGGGGCTTATCGTCTGGCGGCCCTTTTATTGAATATGTGATTCAGGCGTTGTTATGGAGTGCAGCCCTGACTGCCGTATTTAGCACTCTGGCGATTCGGGCCTATCAGAAACGCAACTCGTGAGGTTGTGTCGCAAGATTTTTGCCTGCTGAGTAATTAACTCCCAATTTTGGGTGGCGATCGCTTCCTGCGGAAACAATTGCCCCGATAACCCAACTGCGATCGCCCCTGCATCCAAGAACGATCGGGCATTTTGAACCGTCACTCCTCCCGTTGGAATTAGAGGAATATCACCCAACGGGCCCTGTAAGCTGCGAATATACTCAACTCCTCCTAGCGCCTGCACCGGAAACACTTTCACACACGCTGCACCTGCCTGCCAGGCCGTGACAATCTCGGTGGGTGAAAAGGCTCCTGGGATAACTGGCACCTGTTGAGCAACAGCCATTTCAATTAACGCTGAATTCACATGAGGGGTAAACAAAAACTCAGCACCAGCGGCGATCGCATCTTTCAACTGGTCAAGGGTGAGTAAAGTCCCCGTCCCAATTACACAATCAGGCAACTCACTTCGCAATCGCTGAATTAACTCACCTGCGCGATCGCTATTCCAGGTAATCTCAATCAGCCTCAGGTCAGCCGCCGCGATCGCCCTTGCCATGTACATTCCCAAATCAAAGTGAGAAGCGCGAATAACGGCGATCGCCCGCTGCTGTCTCACCAAACTTTGCCACGAACTCCTCAACATAATTTCCAAAAAGAATTAGAGATTAGACTCTAAAGTGCTAAAAGCCAATCCAAATTATTACGTCTACCTTTAAGCTTAGTTATCTCCTTAATAGTTGAGACTTTGTCCTGAGATTTAGTCAACACCAGGTCAGTCAGGCGGGAGATGAATTGCAGACCAAATCTTCATAGCCTGAAGAGGTATAGACCGATGTTGAATTTTAGGAACAGCAGCATGACTTTAGTTAAATTCAAAGATGCTTATCCAGACTATCGCAATAACTTTGGCGATAGCGATGCAATTCCGTTTGATTCGTTCAATGTCTACAGCCAAAACGACGAGCAGATCGGTTCCGTTAAGGATGCTCTGATCGACGAGCAAGAGGGGCGTTTCCGTTATCTAATCGTTGATACAGGTTTTTGGGTGTTTGGCAAAAAGGTTTTGTTACCCATTGGTATGGCTCGTTTTGACTACGATGCACGCCGCATTTATGTAGATGGATTGACTAAAGAGCAGGTAGAAAACCTGCCCGAGTTTACTGATGATCTCAAAGTTGACCAGGACTATGAAGAGAGCGTCAGAGCTGGCTATCGCCCCCTTGCTGCTCAGCCTGGAATGCAACCCGTTGACGCAGGCACCCAACCGCTTACTGGGGCCGCCACCGCAGGCACCGCACGCAGGGGAACTGCTGCCGTTGATGAATCGTCCTACAGTTACGATCGCGACTATGCCCTCTATAACCGCAACGAAATTGAAGATCAGCCGCTGCGCCTCTACGAAGAGCGCCTGATTGCCAATAAGAGCCGCGTCAAGACGGGTGAAGTATCAGTTGGCAAGCACGTTGAAACTGAAACTGCACGAGTCTCAGTACCCGTTGAGAAGGAGCGCGTAGTCGTTGAGCGTACCGCACCGACTGATGCAACCCGCGCAGCGGCAGTGGGCACTCCTGACTTCCGGGAGGGAGAAGTAGCGCGGATGGAAGTCTATGAAGAGACCCCCGATGTTCGGAAGGAAGCGGTAGTTCGGGAAAATGTCCGAATTCACAAAGAGGTTGACCGTGAAACCGTCGAAACTCAAGAGCAAGTTCGTCGTGAAGAACTGGACATCGACACTCAAGGACGGCCAATCGTGGATCGTTCTGACCGCCCCGGCCGCTCTGTACAAGGGAAAAGCGCAGTTGCCGATTGCTTCACTGCTCGTTACCAGGCTGAAGTCGGGTAAGACCCCGTAAAAAGCTCCAGCTTCTCTCTCGCTTAGAGGAAGCTGGAGCTTTCCCATCACGCACCTATTTTTGGAAACAAGGGGCTTACAGCAGTTTTCAATTGCACAATACCTGAAATTGATTAATCTTTTTCCTAACCCATTTGACAAAACGCAACGGAGAATAGCATGGCTCTTTATGAACTCGAAGACTTTTATCCCAACTACCGAGGTGAACTGTTTGGTGGCGAAGATATCAAAGGACTAAATATCTACACTGAACAAGATGAGAAAGTGGGAACCGTTAGCACTGCTCTCGTCGATGATAATGGGCGGTTTCGCTATCTAGTCATGGATACAGGCTTCTGGATTTTTGGCAAGAAGGTACTGTTACCCGTTGGACGGTTTCGCAGCGATCCGCGATCGCAGCGCATTTACCTAAAAGGACTCTCTCGCCACCAAGCAGAACAACTGCCCGAATACGACGAACACATGACCGTCGATTATGACTATGAGGAGCGGGTAAGAGGTGTCTATCGAACGGCTCCGCTAGAAAATGGTGTTCCGCTAGAAGGACTGCCGCTGGAAACCCGAACGACTGCGGCTCCTGTTCGCCGACCTGAAGAACCTGAGCGGGTGAGCAACCTTTCGCCTGCCCAGCCCGTTAGCAATCCAACTGCGTCAACTCCAGGGCTTAATCGATTAGACAAGGATGCGGATCGCGATCGCACTCCTTATAATCACAATACATATCAGTACGAGCAGGAACCCTCTTTATACGCTATGAACGAGCAAGACCACCAAACCTTCCGGCTCTATGAAGAGCAGCTAGTCGCTCACAAAGACCGCCGCAAAGTTGGCGAAGTCACTGTTGGCAAGCACGTTGAAACTGAAACCACTCAAGTTGCTGTCCCCGTTCAGCAAGAGCGCATCGTGATTCAACATAGCCCAACGGCAAACCGAGGCACAGCCATAACTCCAGGCACTAATGACTTTCAATCTGGAGAGGTGATGCGAGTAGACCTTTACGAGGAAACTGTTGACATTACAAAGCAGCCCGTTGTGCGCGACGAAGTTGTGATTCGCAAAGAAGTACAGCAAGGCACCGTCACCACCGAAGAAACACTGCGCCGAGAGGAGTTAGATATCGATACCGCAGGCCGTTCGCTCATTGATGAACGTCCGCTCCAGTAGCCTTTCTATAGACAGAAAACCTTTGGCGATCGCCATTGCAACTCCTGAACAGATGGGCACGGGCAGTGCCTTTGCCCATTCTACAGTTAACTTTATTCCGTGTTTGAGGAAGCAGGTAATCCAATCTATTGCACTGTTCTCTATTGCACTGTTCTAGCTGTGTCGCACCATTACGATAATAGGCTGCCTAAAGAATACGACAAGACGCTAAACACTCAGGGTCGTGTATCTGCCTGATTTAAACCAACCGCCCCCGAATACACCAAACCTCGATGCATATCGAGCGTCAAAATTGCCCCATCTCGAATCACCTGAGTTGCATTCTTAACGCCGACAATTACCGGAACACCCAGGCGTAGCCCAATGACAGCCGCATGGCTGGTAAGGCTGTCCTCTTCAGTCACAATTCCAGAAGCCTTGCGAATCGCTTCCACAAAATCAGCGCTGGTGCTAGAAGTAACCAGGATTTCGCCGGGGTGAAAGTTCCCAACCTCCATGCCGTTGTGGGCGACTCGGGCACGTCCGCTGATCGAGCCTTGCCCAATGCCAATTCCCTTACCCAATACAGCAGTCACCACTTCAACCTTAATCAGGTCGGTCGAGCCTGCAACACCTTGAAGGGTGCCTGCGGTCATCACGACTAGATCGCCCTCCGAAAGAAACTGCTTTTCCTGAGCGACGTTAAGTGCCGCTTGGAAAGTTTGCCCCGTAGAAGGCAAATCTAATACAAGCAAAGGTTTTACCCCCCAGACAAGCTGAAGTTGACGAGCGACATCGACATGAGGCGTGACTGCCAAAATGCGAGTGTGAGGCCGAAACTTAGAAACATTTCGAGCCGTTGCCCCCGTTTTTGTCAGAGTCATAATTGCCGCCGCCTTTAGCTGCTCAGCAATGCGACCCACTGCCTGACTGATTGCATTAGGAATCGATCGCCCTGGTGCCCCTTCTGCATTCTTATTCATCGGTTGGTCTTGCTCAATGCGCGTAGCAATGCGGTCCATCGTTTCTACCGCCTGAATTGGATACTTGCCAACCGCCGTTTCATTAGAGAGCATCACGGCATCAGTTCCATCCAGAATGGCGTTTGCCACGTCAGAAATTTCAGCCCGCGTTGGGCGAGGGCTATGAACCATGCTATCTAGCATTTGAGTAGCCGTAATCACCGGAATACCCAAACGGTTAGCAGTGGCAATCAGCCGTTTTTGCAACAGCGGTACCTCCTCAGCAGGCAATTCTACGCCCAAGTCGCCTCTGGCTACCATGGCCCCATCACAAATCGACAGAATCGCTTCCATCTGTTCGATCGCCTCGTGCTTTTCAATTTTGGCAATCACCGGAACATTCTTGCCCGCGCTGGAAATCAGTTCCTTAATTTCCAAAATGTCTTGAGGATTGCGGACAAAACTCAGCGCTACCCAGTCTACGCCCTGGTCTAGCCCAAACATCAGGTCGGTTCTATCCTTGTCGGTGAGTGCTTTGATCGACAGGTAAACGCCTGGAAAGTTTACTCCTTTGTTGTTAGACAGTGCACCCCCTACTACAACGCGGCAGTGCAGTTCCCTTTGCACCTTATCTATCCTGTCTACAACCATCTCGACCCGACCATCATCCAGCAAAATTGTTGAACCTTCTGGCACTTCGTCAGCCAAAGGTTCATAGGTGACAGAGCTAATCTGCTGGGTTCCGGGCAAAAGCCGACTGGTGAGAATGAACGGGTCGCCCTTCTGTAAAGTAATCGAACCGTTTTCAAACTTGCCCAGGCGAATTTTTGGGCCCTGCAAATCTTGCAAAATTCCAACGGGCTGGTTAAGCTCAAACGAAATTTGGCGAATCAAGCGAATATTTCGCTGATGGTCTTCGTGAGTGCCGTGAGAAAAATTAAGTCTTAGTGTAGTTGCCCCAGCTTCAATCAGGTCGCGCAAAACTTCTGGACTGCTAGTGGCTGGCCCGATGGTCGCTACTATTTTGGTTCGACGGATAGAATGTTGCAGTTGCATAGAGGTGCCAGAAGTAAGTAGAGATTCTAGAGGCAGGAGGGCGCGATCGCCATATTTCACAGGTTTAGCTTGGCGCAAAAATTGCTCGGCAGAACCTAACTCGTCTTTATAAGAATAAGTCCAGGGTAGAGAAGCAAGAGGGATAGTATCACGTTTGGCGATCGCCTTCAGCATGAATTTCCCCACCCTCGGACGGAGAATGGGGAGGTAAAGGTTGATTTGCTGTAAATTGTTTAGCGGAAGCTATCAGGGTTTAGCTGAGGGCTGGGCTGAGCGGGAACGCCGCCTTGTAGTCTGGCTCCGGTGCCGCCATCAGCCTGATCCAGGAAGGGGCGCAGGTTAATGCTGTCGGCGCTTGAGTCGCTGCGTCCACCCGGTAAGTCAATGTTTAGGGCTTCCCCAATGCGGCTGAGAATGCCGTCGTCGCCGCCAGTGAAAGTAGTCACGGAATCGGTTTGCTGTCCTCTATCTGCGACTGCCAAGTTCTCAAAGACGCGATCGCGGGTCACCAGTGGATCTTGTCCAGGTGGCACAGTCAACACAATGCGACAGGACGCATCCTGCTGAGTCGTGACGCAAATAGTGTTGTAGCCGTTCTCTATACCCGTTTGCATTGCTAACAGTCCATCAGGACGGTAGAACTCCAAGCGGCGGCTAATCTCGTTGCAGCGCCGTTCTTCCGTCCAGCCGCCGCCCAGTTCAGTTGGGGTAGCCCAGGCATAAGCTTGTCCGGGTTGGCTCTGGGGATAGTACATGACGGTATATTGACCGTCAGTAAACTGACAGGCAAAACGGGTGCCGCTGGTGACATCGGGTTGGGGAGAGGTCTGGGCGATCGCCCTCCCGCTAGCCCCATCGCCAGACCAACAGACAGTCCGATTCCTCTAAACAACTGAGCGGTAAATGCTTGATGCGACCCAAAAAGGGATAGTGGCATATCGTAAAATCCTCGTAGGTAATGAACGCTATCTTCTTATCGATGTTGGGCAGAAGTTAGGCAAAATTCTTCGGCTTGGGGCTATGGAGATCAAGCTAAACTCCCAAAACTCAGTGAGACTCGCTCTAGCTGGTCGGTTTAGCCGAAAAGTGGCGCAATCCCAGAAGCTAGCAAAAGCTTCTCTATGCATTTACTTAGGACGAAAAGCCATAAGTAAAGTGCCTCACTTCCGCAATTTTTGAAATTTTGTCAGTACATCTTTACAAAGCGAACACGAAGTGCGATATCCTCACATAAAAGATTTTCCGAACAAATCTATCTTTAGATTATGTTCAGCATTTATTAGATGCAGTTATGGAGTTACTTCAAAGAGGTCGTAAAGTTTTATAACGAAAAGTCTGTGTCTCTTGCTACACTATTTCTTGGAGAAGGAATTGGCGAAAACGTCACAGTTCCGTTAACCCCTGCCGATTTGGGAACGCGCAGTTTGGGTTTCTTCCAATGAAAAGACAACGTGATTGACTATCTCTTGGGCTGGCTTGATTTCGAGCCAGCTTTTTTGTGGATGAAAGGGGATGGGGGTTAGAGGTTAAGGGGCTAGGGGCTAGGGGCTAGGAATTCGGAGGGTTATTCAAACCAACAGGACTTACAGCAATTTTTGTTTGAATAGAGTGTGAGCGTCTCGCTCACGGATGCGAGCAAGATGTTCGCACTGTGGCTTACTCGATTGAGAACCGCTGTAAGCATTTCCCTGTGGAACAAAGGGGCTTAAGCCTCTTGTGAATGTGGCGATCGCCTGATTTACGTTACAACCCCTTCCTTCCTTCCTAGCCCCCAACCCCTAGCCCCTTCCTTCCTACAGTTGAGGCAAAATTTGCGGCAGCAAATGCCCAGGAACTTTGGACAGCGCCAGATTTTGTCCCTGGATGCCGAATTGACTGTAAAAGGCACGAATGGTTTGCAGGAGGCAACTTAGGGCCGTTTGGCTAAATTCGGGTTTCTGCTGCCAGCCCTGGAGTGCTTGCAAATGGTGATGAAGTGAGGCTTTCAGATGGTTAGAGCGGGCTTGGGATTCGACTAAAACATGGGGATCGCTGGCGATCTGATAGTGAGCTAAACCCAGGTTATTGTGAGTCGCGTTCAAGTCAAAGTTAAGAGGGATGGGTGGGGGAGATTTGGCGAGTTTTTCGGCGGCCACGAGAGTTGCTTTATAGGCAGCGATCGCCTGCTCCAAGTAGTCCAGCCGAGCTTCGGCATCGTCTTTAACATGGTTTGCCATGTGCCAGTAGGCGGTGCCCAGGTTGTTTTGAGTGGCGGCAAAGGCGGCCGGAGCAACTTCCAGAGTGCGATATTTTAACGCCATGCGATAGGCTCCTAGAGCCAGTCCCAGCCAGTCTTTAGGCTGCTCTTGCTGAGCCAGATTCCAATAAGCGGTGCCCAAATTGTTTTGAATCATGGCGTAGTTGAGCGGCTCTTGCTTTGGGTTGTAGTAGCGCAGAGCTTCTGAGTAGGCGGCGATCGCCTGTTTTAAGTTCACTTTGGGCTGCTGATGCTGCGCCAAATTCCAGTAGGTGGTGCCCAAATTATTTTGCGTCGAAGCATAGCGCAGTGGCTCTACATCCGCTTTGCGATGGCGCAACGCCTGCTGGTATGCCTGAACCGAGCGCTGAAGATTCTCAGCAGGCTCCTGATATCGCGCCAAATCTGCATAGGCTGCACCCAGATTGTTTTGAATCATCGGCAAGGTCTGCGGTTGAGCCTGGGGATCAACCTTTGTCAGGGCAAGCTGATAGGCTTGAATGCCTTGCTGCAAATAGGGTAGTGCCTGGTCAGGGGAAAGGGGCGATCGCGACAGCATCCAGTAGAGGTTGCCCAAATCATTCAGAATGTCTGCCCACAGGTTAGAAGCTTCGTCAAGGCAGAGCAACACCTGTTCATAGGCTTGAATCGCAATCATCAGGTTTTGGGGAGAAGCGTCACCCTGCTCAATGCGATCGCGATAGAGATTGCCCAACGTCCGATAGGCATTTGCCAACACTGCTGGCGGAGCCTGTTGCTGATGTAGCAGTTCAATCTGCTGTAACAGAGGCAAAGGCTGAACTGCTTCGGTTGCTCCAGGCGGCACCTGAATACTGACCTTCGATGCGGCTGATTCACCCTGTTTCGGAGTCGAAGTCGTCACAATTGTCTGCTGGCTGGGTTTGCTTCCCGTTTGAACCTGCGGTGGCTTGACCTGAGCAGGTTGACCCGCCGCATCAGATTTTACTGGTTGGCGTGGCGCAGGGGTAGCAGGAGGTTGCGTTTTGGCAGCAGGGGTCTGAGTGGGAGGGATGACGCGGGACGAAGCCGTTGATGCAGGAGCAGGACGCGCACCCGGAGCCTGGTTTCTGCCTGCTGGAGCGGCTGGTGAAGCGGTAACAGGCTGATGTGCAAGGGTTCCAGTGCCGTTTGAGTTTGCAGGGCGATCGCCAGAGCCAAGTTGAGGCGCTTTTGCCTTTGCAACAGGTGGGGTGTCTGCGGTAGTTTGGTTTAGCTTTGCCGGGTCGTGATCCAGTTCATCCCAATGCTTAGCTGACGCGGCAGTTTGGGAATGAGGAAGACCATTAGTTTTGGCGATCGCCGGAACAGTTTTTGCAGGAGCCGCTTGAGTTACCTGAGCCGCAGTTGCAGCCATCGCTTCTTGAGGACGCATCCGAGGCTGAGGCGTGGATGCAGTCGGTAGCGGTGTGGGGTCGCCGACAAATTCAAATACTCCTGTGCGGCAGCGCCAAAACTCTGGAGCCGACTGCGGCATTGAGCGAAACCAGGGACGCGGCATCCACAGCAGCAGGCTCGATTCTAATACGGGCAAGCTGCGCTCAATGCCCTGAAGGTGCGTTAGAAAAAGTCGCTGCACCGCTGCCGATTGACGAGTCAGGTGTTCGATCCCGACAAACTGAAAGGCTGGCATTGGGGCGCGGCGGTTGCCTGTTTTAGGCGGCGGTGACTGAGACAGCCATTGAGCAACCTGAACAATTGGGTTGGGGTCGCTCAAGCTCAAATCCAGCGTAACCAAGCGAGGATAGCGCTGTCCGCTTGCTTCTGGAGTACGGTTTAGCTGAGTGTTGGGAGAAGGATGCGCCAGTTCTGCCAGAAGCTGTGCCGCGAGGCGATCGCGCAAAGTCAGGTCATCACAGACTGCGATAAAAATCTGGCGACGCAGATTTAAGCTCAAGGCCAGTTTCAGGCATTGATAGGTCTGCTGATTTAGGCCTAAAATTTTGCGAAAGGGGATGTCTGTCACGAGAAGATGCCGAGTCGAGAATGGATTCGATAACTAGAAATTCTAAGACTAGAAATTTAGGAGTCAGATCTGCTCAGTCAATTTTGAATACTGTGCAATGAACCCTCTTTTTGTAGAACGTCCTGGAAGGCTATAGTCTTAGGAAACTATAGACATTCAGCTTCTACAGAAATTTCTCCAAAAAGCTGGCGTTATAAACTTCTTCAAGCCGATCGCCTCCAGGTCAGGATAAGAGTCTATCCTCATCTAAGGGAGACTATATTTGGATTTTTGTGTAAGTGCAGGCATTCTGCCTGCACTTACACAAAAACCTGAACACCCCTTTAAAGGGACTAGAAAAATTAAA
>JAAUQZ010000048.1 GCA_012033355.1 Leptolyngbyaceae cyanobacterium RM1_406_9
AGATGTTTCAATCCGATCCGCACTGGCGTAACTATATCCTGTTTCATGAATATTTTCACGG
Source organism: Leptolyngbyaceae cyanobacterium RM1_406_9 (assembly GCA_012033355.1). Classification (GTDB taxonomy): domain Bacteria; phylum Cyanobacteriota; class Cyanobacteriia; order Elainellales; family Elainellaceae; genus JAAUTN01. The sequence goes on from JAAUQZ010000048.1 coordinate 62, forward strand.
AGACAACGGTGTCAGGCTTAGGAGCTAGCCACCAAACCGGATGGACAGGATTAGTTGCCGCGATGATTCTCCAGAATGCTGAGTGTCGGGCACAGGGAGGCTAAGGTGAATACGCTAAAGCAGCATTGGCCTGAATATCTGATGGAAGCGGCACTACTGGGTTTGTTTATGGTCTCTGCGGGAGTGTTTACCGTCATCTTTGAATATCCCAACTCACCCTTTCATCAGCGATCGCCAATGCTGACCTGCGCCGGTTTCTAATTGGCGTAGCAATGGGGATGACAGCGATCGCCCTCATCTATTCCCCCTGGGGCAAACAATCCGGCGCACACATGAACCCCGCAGTCACACTCACCTTTTACCGACTTGGCAAAGTAAAACGACAGGATACCGCATTTTACATTCTGTTTCAGTGTTTGGGCGGATTACTGGGGGTTTATCTGGTTGCCCTAATCCTAAGAGATGGATTCACTCAGCCGCCTGTTAATTACATTGTCACCGTACCAGGAGCGTTAGGCTGGGTTGGTGCGGCGTTAGGTGAGCTGGCGATCGCCTTCCTCATGATGTTCACCATCCTACTCACCAGCAACCACCAAAAACTCAGTCGCTATACAGGCATCTTTGCAGGCTGCCTGGTGATGCTCTACGTCTTCCTGGAAGCACCGCTCTCTGGGTTTGGCATGAATCCTGCCCGCAGCTTTGCCTCTGCCTTCCCCGCCCAAATTTGGACGGACTTTCCACTTTATCTATTTGTCCCACTAATTGGGATGTTTTCCGCTGCTGAATTGTATCAGTCTTTATTGGGTCAACGTGCGGTTAAATGCGCCAAACTCAATCATCATACCCACAGACGCTGTATCTTTCGCTGTCACTATAACCAGAAGGGTGAAGTTGAATTGAGCGATCGCCTCAGTAGGTTGGGTTGAGCCTTGCGAAACCCAACGTCCACAAACTCCTGCAACTCAGCAAAATTCTACTCGTTGGGTTCCGCCTTGCTTTACCCAAACTACGTTTTAGCTTTTTCTAAAAGTAATCTCCATGACTAACACTCACTACGACATCATCATCATCGGTACAGGCGCAGGTGGTGGCACACTGGCTTATCGACTGGCTCCTACAGGCAAGAGAATTTTGATCTTAGAGCGTGGCGGTTTCTTGCCGCGTGAGAAAGCCAATTGGAATGCCAAAGAGGTTTATCAAAAAGAGCGCTATCACACCAATGAGATGTGGTACAACCTTGAGGGAAAATCTTTTCGTCCAGGAGTAGGATATTGTGTTGGCGGCAACACTAAAGTTTACGGGGCAGCACTCTTGCGAATGCGAGAACAAGACTTTGATGTAGTGACTCATCGTGAGGGGGTTTCTCCCGCCTGGCCACTTAAATATCAGGACTTCGAGCCATACTACACAGCAGCAGAAAAACTCTACAGCGTACACGGCTTACAGGGTGAAGATCCGATCGAGCCACCCATGAGTGAGGGCTATCCGCATCCACCTGTGACTCATGAGCCTCGAATGCAAGAAATGAGTGATGGCTTTCAGCATCAGGGCTTACGTCCCTTTCATCTGCCCTTAGGAATTAAACTAGATGAAACCAACCCTGCATTCAGTCCTTGCATCCGATGTGATACCTGTGATGGGTTTCCCTGTCTCGTTCATGCCAAAGCCGATGCCGATGTTGATGCAGTGCGCCCAGCCCAGCAATACGCAAATGTGACTTTAATCACTCAAGCTAAAGCGGTGCGGCTCCATACCAGTCCATCGGGGCGAGAAGTGAGTGGCGTAGAGGCAGAAATTGAGGGCAATTTACAGCTTTTTAGCGGCGACGTTGTAGTGGTTTCCTGTGGTGCGATTAACTCAGCGCTTCTACTTCTTCGCTCTGCAAACGACCAGCATCCTAACGGTTTAGCAAATCGCTCAAACCAGGTCGGACGCAACTTTATGAAGCATCTGGCAACGGCAATTTTAGCGCTCAGTTCTAAGTTGAATTCAGCAGTCTATCAAAAAACGATCGCCATTAATGATTTCTATTGGGGCGAACCCGATTTTCCTTATCCAATGGGGCAAATTCAGAACACAGGTAATGTGCTAGGCGATATGATTCCGGCTGAAACTCCTCCTGCACTGATGCCTCTGGTCAATCTGGTTCCAGGGTTTGGGCTAGAGCGAATTGCCAGCCACTCAACAGGCTGGTGGCTTCAGTCTGAAGATTTACCTGATCCAAATAATCGAGTTCGGTTGATGGGTGACAAAGTATGCTTGGAGTACAAATCAAATAACACAAAAGCGCACGATCGCCTGGTGCAGCGCTGGCTCAAAGTATTACATACAAGCGATCACTCGATGCAGCCCTATATTATTCCAATGGGTATTTATCCGCGCAACAGTATTCCCTTACAGGCTGTGGGACACCAGTGCGGCACCTGTCGTCTGGGTGAAGATTCCGCGACCTCAGTGCTTGATCTAAACTGTCGCACCCATGATGTAGACAACCTTTATGTGGTGGATGGCAGCTTCTTTCCTTCTAACTCTGGGGTAAACCCTACGTTGACTATTATTGCAAATGCAATACGAGTCGCGGATCATCTGAAGCATCGGATGAAGTAAAGTATCCCTCCATTTCAGGCAATTGTGTTCCTTCAAGAGCTAGAATAATGCCAAGATTAGATAGGACACTCAAACGGGCCCTTCTCTCTTTTAGTGTAGTGGCGGCGATCGCTCTCTCTCAGGATTGGGCCATTTCTCAACCCCGCGCAACAACATCGTCCGTATTACTCACTCAAACCGCTACAGTACCTACTGTTGAAGCGGTTGCAAGTGTAGGAATAACGGTGTCAGATATAGATTCTCTCCTGGAGTTTTACACTGAAATTTTACCCTTTCGCAAAATTTCAGATGTAGAAGTGTGGGGTAATGAGTATGAACATCTGCAAGGCATATTTGGGGTGCGAATGCGAGTTGTGCAGCTACAGTTAGGTGATGAAGTCATTGAGCTGGTTGACTATCTCACTCCTGAAGGACGACCGATTCCCATTGATTCGCGCAGCAACGATCACTGGTTTCAGCACATTGCGATCGTAGTGAGTGACATGGATGAAGCCTATCAACATCTGCGCCAGCACAACGTTCAACACGTTTCTACTGCTCCACAGCGGCTACCCGACTATATTCCAGCCGCCACAGGTATTGAGGCATTTTATTTCCGTGATCCGGAAGGACACAATTTAGAAGTTATTTACTATCCAGAAGGCAAAGGCGATCCACGCTGGCAAGACTCTAGTAATGAGTTGTTTTTGGGAATTGATCATACGGCGATCGCCATCTCCGATACACCCACCAGCCTCACTTTTTACCGCGATTTGCTGGGGCTAACTTTAGCAGGCGAAAGTGAGAACTACGGCACAGAACAGGAGCATCTGAATCAGGTATTTGGGGCACGTTTGCAAATCAGCGGACTCCGCGCACCTGCGGGTATGGGCATTGAATTTCTGGAATACCTTACGCCACCCGACGGGCGACCTTTACCCAATGATGCTCGTGCAAATGACCTGATAGGATGGCAAACTACACTGGTGGTTGAGGATGTGGAAGCAGTGGCGCAACGGGTGCGATCGGGCGGCTATGAGTTTGTCTCTTCAGGCGTAATTCAACTGCCAAATGACCAGTTAGGGTTTCGCAGAGGGTTTCTGGTGCGCGATCCTGACGGTCATTTAGTCCGAATCGTGGAAGCAACAAACTAGAGATCTGTTCCTATGACTATTGAATTTGGACGAGAAATTTGCGGTACGCTGCAAACAGCAGAATCACGAGAATGGCTGGTGACAAACGGCATTGGCGGATATGCCTCTGGCACAATTGCAGGACTGTTGACCCGCCGCTATCACGGTTTACTCATTGCTGCGCTAAACCCGCCTCTGGGACGCACATTACTTCTCACCAAATTTGATGAAATAGCTCACTACAACCAACAGTCTTACTCACTTTCGGCAAATCGCTGGGCAGATGGAACGGTGAGTCCAGAAGGATATCATCACATCGAGCGGTTTTTCCTGGAGGGGACGACTCCTGTTTGGCAGTTTAGCTTGAGCGATGCTCAGCTTGAGAAGCGAATCTGGATGGAGCCTGGATGCAACACAACTTATGTGAAATACACCTTAACCCGCGCTACACAGCCGCTAAACCTGACGCTAAAAGCTTTTGTCAACTATCGTGACTATCACGGCAGCACTCAAAATGACGGTTGGCAGATGAGCGTTGAGCCAATCGCCCAGGGCATTCAAATCACGGCTTTTCCAGGCGCAACTCCCCTTTATCTATGCAGCAATACTATCGTCACTCCTGCTCATGAGTGGTACTATGGCTTTGATTTGGCAGTAGAGCGCGATCGCGGACTGAGCGATCGCGAAGATCACCTTCATGCTGCGACCTTCACTGTAACTCTCAATCCAGGAGCCGCTTTAACCCTGGTTGCCAGCACCCAACCGCAGCCTGACTTGAGTGAAGATACTTTTAAACTCAGAGCTAACCATGAGCAAAAGTTAATTCAGCTCTTTGAAATTAGTCGCCCCATTCACGCAGAAAAAACTCCTGACTGGATTCATCAACTGGTGTTAGCCGCCGATCAGTTCATTGTCGATCGCCCCTCATCCAGTGACCCCACCGGAAAAACTGTTATTGCCGGATATCACTGGTTTGGCGACTGGGGACGCGACACAATGATTAGTCTACCGGGAATTACACTGGCTACAGGTCGTCCAGAAATCGCCCGATCAGTACTTCGCACCTTTGCAAAATATGTCGATCAGGGAATGTTGCCCAATCGCTTTCCTGATGCTGGAGAAACTCCTGAATACAACACCGTTGATGCAACGCTCTGGTATTTTGAAGCAATTCGCCAGTACTATTGTGCAACCGAAGATGATGACCTGTTGCGCGATCTGTTTCCGGTGCTGGCAGAAGTGATTGACTGGCACTGTCGTGGCACTCGCTACAGCATTCACCTGGATGCGGCAGATGGCTTGCTCTACGCCGGAACAGCAGGTGTGCAGCTTACCTGGATGGATGCGAAAGTTGGCGACCAGGTAATCACACCTCGAATTGGCAAACCGATTGAAATCAATGCGCTCTGGTATAACGCTCTTCGCACAATGGCAAGGTTTGCCCGCCAAATCGGTAGACCCCATCAGGAATATGAGGCGATCGCCGACCGCACTCTAGCCAAGTTCTCTCGCTTTTGGAACGACACAGCAGGCTACTGTTACGACGTGATCGATACTCCTAACGGAAACGATAACTCACTGCGACCGAATCAAATCTTTGCCGTTTCATTACCCCAAAGTCCACTCACGTCTCTTCAGCAGCAGCAAGTGGTAGATGTATGTGGGCAAATGTTGCTTACCTCTCACGGGTTGCGATCGCTCTCTCCTGACCATCCTGACTATGCCGGATACTATCGGGGCAACGGAGCAGAACGCGATCGCATTTACCATCAGGGCACCGTGTGGGGCTGGCTAATTGGTGCCTTCGCTCTGGCACATCTGCGAGTTTACAACAATCCTGCTCTGGCACAACAGTTCCTAGAGCCAATGGCAAACCATCTCACTACACATGGCTTAGGAACCCTCAGCGAAATTTTTGATGGCAATGCTCCCATGCTTGCTGGAGGCTGCATCGCTCAGGCCTGGACGGTTGCAGAAGTTTTGCGGGCTTGGTTAGCGATCGAGGATTCATAAAAACGAGTTTGGGCCTCGTTACCAAACCCCGGCTTGGTATAGCCTTACGCAAAAGGGTTAAGACAAGGGGCTTAAGATCCTTGTTAGAATCGTGGATCAAATAACCTGTAAAACCAGAATCTGTGTAGGGACATGGCAATGCCATGTCCCTACACAGGAGAATTACACATTAATAAATCCACAATCCTTAGCGTGGCGATCGCTTGATTTGTGTTCCATCTGCGTAAGTTCTATTTAATCAATTTAATAACCGAAACCACCAGCAGAAATAGTCCACACCAAAGCATCGCAACCAGCGTTTCTCCTAACTTTGGCGAAATAATGATAATAAATCCCTGATCTTTAATCAAAGCAGAGAAACTTGAAACACAAAACGGCATCAAATATAGCCTGAACGTTTGCCAATAATCGCGTTGATTGGATCTACCCGACGAGACGCTCAGCAATAAAGCCGTCCCGATCACAGCGCTGATGCCAACCGCGTTAGTCCAAATTTTGGGTGAAGGATCAAAGTAGAAATAGACAATGACGACATACCAGATCAAGTAGCACCATAGAATTGCTTTATTTAACTTGATCTCATAGAAATACTGAATTAATCCTTTCATACTTCATTCAACACTGCTTAAAGGTTCTTCAACCTAGAATGAGTATTCAAGGATGAAGCATTACAGCCGCTTCTATGGATATAGGCTGATATCCTGCATCAGCAGGTGATACTACAGAAATGAAAATGAGTGGCTGATCTCCGTCGTTGAGTACGCCGTGTACGCAGCCAACCGGAGCAATGACCACATCTCCAGCTGCGATCGCCCCCATCGCCCCCGTCTTATCCAGATAATATTTTCCGCTCCCCTTTAAAATCGTCCAGGTATCTTGCCCATTAGGGTGAAGGTGTGGGGAAATTTCCTGTCCAGCTTTGACATACCAGGCAACTACAGTTGCATCCTTAGATTCTGTAATCACTGAGCGGATAGGTTCTTCATCTGCTGGCTGCAAAAACTGAGAACTGTTGAATATTCTATCTATACTCATTCTTGCTCTTGACTCCGCTGGAAACAGGCTGCACTCACCAAAACAGTGCTGTCTTTCAGAATTTTCTATAGTTCAATTATCTCACTGAAAGCTTTAAAGCATTGTTTCATCGATAACCTTATACCAGTTTAGATCTGCGGCTTCTCAAAGAAGTCGCAGATCTTAGCAGATCTGAGTAGACAGGCGTTCTGCCCACGTTTCGTTTTGCTCTAGAGTTAAAACAATCTTTTGATAAAATTCCTCTTTGAGGTCGAGGAGAAGGTAATGGCGATCGCCCGTTACATACCAAAACTCTCTGCCGCGATCGCTGTAATAGGTGCCTGCCGCGATTAAACCGGGAATTTCCGTTCCAGGCATTCTATACTTCAGCCCAGAAGCAGAGGGTTTCTCAGTTGAAACTCGCTCAATATGCTCCAACGGAATCTCAAAAGTGTTATTGAACTGTAGCGTCAACAGTTTTTCTAAGAAAGATAGGTTTATTTTGAGGCGATCTCCCTCTATCTGCAAATTCATTTAAGCCTCCAACATCTGTAGGCGATACAGGCTGGCATATAGCCCGCCCTGCTCCAGCAACTCGTCATGACTGCCCGACTCCACCAATCGTCCCTGTTTCAGGACTAAAATCCGATCGACCTTGCGAATCGTCGAGAGGCGGTGAGCAATAATGATCGCAGTCCGACCTACCAGCAGTTTATCTAAAGCCTGCTGAATCATTGCTTCCGTCCCTACATCCAGGTTAGCGGTCGCTTCATCCAACACCAGGATGGGCGGATTACGGATCGCCGCCCGCGCAAATGCCAAAAGCTGTTTTTGCCCGCCCGACAGGTTAGTGCCTCGCTCTCGTAGCGGCGTATCGTAACCTTCGGGCAATTGCTCAATGAAACTGGCAACGTTAGTTTGCGCTGCTGCTGCTTTGATTTGCTCAATCGAGTAGGTTTCTCCTAAGGCAATGTTGCTTTTAACATCGCCTGCAAACAAGAAGCCATCCTGCAAAATTACCGCCATGCGGCGGCGCAGTTCTGCCTGGGGCATTTCTCGCACATCAACGTTATCCAATAAGATCTGCCCCCGATTGATTTCATACAGTCGGCAAAGCAGTCGAATAATTGAGCTTTTCCCCGCTCCTGTTGGCCCAACCAGCGCCACTTTTTCACCAGGGCGAATGGTGAAATCTAAATCTCGTAAAACATATTCATCGGGTTTGTAGCCGAACCAGACGTGTTTAAAGCGGATTTCACCGGGACGGGAGGAAGGGGAGAGGGATGAAGGATGAGGGATGAGGGATGGGGGATGAAGAGAGAGGAGTTTCGGGTCGGTTGAGGGGGGAGTGCGAAGAGTGGGGGTTTCGGGGTCGCGGATTTCGATGGGTTCGTTGAGAATATCGCTGACTCGCTCTAGAGCAGTAAATCCGGCTTGAATGGCGGTGAATCGTTCGGCAAATTGGCGCAGCGGGTTAAATAGGCGCTGGGCAAAGAGAATGAAGGTTGCCAAATCGCCCAAAGGTAAGCTGTCTTGCAGGACGAGTAAGCCGCCCAGCCAAAGAACGCCGCCGATCGCCACTAACGCAATCCACTCCAGCGTGGCTGAAACGGCTGAGTCATAAAAGATAGTTTTGTCAACTTCGGTAACGTAGCGGCGGTTGATGGTGCGAAACAGTTCAGAGTTGAACTGCTCTCGGCGAAAAAGTTGAACGACCCCAATGCCAACAATATTTTCTTGCAAGGTAGAGTTGAGCGCAGAAAGTTCTTCTCGCGCTTTGTAGTTGGCGATGCGAAACTGATGCTGAAAGAAAATTGTCAGACCCGTCACCGGAATCAACATCAGCACTAACATCAGGGCAAGCTGCCACTGTCGAGTAAACATGATGACGGTGATGACCAGCATCGAAAACAGGTCGCTGACAATGCCGATCGCCCCAGTTGAAAACACATCTCCCAGCGCATCTACGTCGCTGGTGAGGCGCGTAATCAGACGACCGACGGGAGTGCGATCGAAAAATCGAGCGGCAAGGGAGGTGACGTGATGAAATAAATCATCCCGAATTGCCGCCGTGATCCGCTGTCCTACCTTTTGAATCAGGTAGCCCTGCAAGCCGTCCAGCGTCAGCCGAACGGCGATCGTGAGCATCAGCAAAATGACCAGGATGTTAAGCCCTTGAGAGAGCGATCGCCCTTCCAAAAACCACATCACAGGGTCATCCCGCAGCAGAGAAACTGCCTGCCCCACTAGAATCGGCTGAACGGCTTCTGCTAAGGAAAGCGGCACGAGGAAGGTGAGGGCGATCGCCAACAATCGCTTATTTCGCAGCGCATAGGGAACTAGCCGCAGTAAAAGTCGCCAGTCTGTTTCTTGAACCCGCTTTTTCTGACCCTCTGTGGTCGTGCTGGTCATGCCAACCCCTGAACATCAACCGCGTCGCTCAAAGCCACGCCTTCCAACTGTAACGCAGGAGACTTTTTATTTGAGCATAACGCGATGTGCAACTTCGTCAAACCTTTTGTGGGATGGGCATCTTGCCCATCCGGGCGGGTGAGACACTCACCCCACAGGTCATCTAATCCGCAATCCTAAACTGGAACCAGCGTCACTGCTCTAATCTGCTCAATTCGTTCCTGTAAACCATCCTGATTAAGCCGATAGCTGAGGGGATGGGCAATCAGACGGGCTGTAGTGTCAAACAGGCGGTCAATCTCCGTTAGATTGTTCTCCTTCAGCGTTCGCCCAGTTGCCACCAGATCGACGATCGCCTCTGACATTCCTGTAATTGGCCCTAGCTCAACCGAGCCATAAAGCGGCACAACTTCCACAGGCAAATCCAGGTTTTGAAAATATTCGTAGGCGCAGCGAACAAACTTAGACGCAACCCGGCTGTGGGGCGGCAAATCTAGCGCCGAACGGTAGGAACTGGAAGCCTTGACCGCAACCGACATCCGGCAGCGCCCAAATCCTAAATCTGCGAGATGGGCGACTTGTGGCTGCTTTTCGCGCAAAATATCGTATCCAACAATTCCCAACTGCGCCTGACCATATTCGACATACACAGGCACGTCATAGTTTCGCACTAGCAGTGCTTTAGCCGTATGGCTAGCATCCCAAACCTCTAGCTGGCGATTAGAGGAATCTAGCAGAATGCTAAAGTCCAGCCCAACTTCTTTGAGTAAACGAACGCTGTCTTCTAACAGTCCGCCTTTAGGCATTGCAATCGTCAACATAAAATCAAAGCAGCAAATAGGATTGAGGTCGTCATCTGGATAGAGCGTATCACCAAGTAAATTCTTTCCAGCGGTTTTGGCGATCGCCTATTAAGGACAATTTTTTTATGACCAACGGCAATCAATTGCAACGATGACACTCGTGACATTGCTGCGATCGCCGCTCCCTGTGTGGCACTAGCGTAAGGTTTAAAGCTGGCTTCTCCAGTTGGCGACCGCCTCCTGCGCCGCTGCATGAGCGGGCGTATTTGCAGGAACCAGCACAGCCGTTTGGATTGCACGGTTTAACTGACCCTGGTTTGCACGAGAACGCGCTAAGTCGAGAATCGTCTGACTCCACTCGCCAATTTGCTGCTGCGCCTCGTTGTGCAAAGGTTGACCTGCGGAAATTTGACGAGCAACGGCGATCGCTCGATGGTAAGAAGAAGCCTGGTTTCGGCGAATTAAGCTTCTGGCTTGCTGCAAGGTTTCCTGGTTGGTTTGCTGCTGCTGCCACTGGGCGATCGCCTGTTGAGCCGCCGAATAAACTTCAGGGTTGGTAGACGGCACCAACTGGGCAGCGGCGATCGCAGAGTTTAAGTTTCCCTGTCCGGCTCTACCTTCTGCCAGATCGAGAATGACCTGACTCCAGGTAGTGATACTTCGCTGCGCCTGATCGTACAGCGGTTGCCCCGGACGAATTTGACGAACCTGGACGATTGCTTGACTAAAATCGGAAGCCTGGTTGGTTGCATTCAGCGCTCTAGAGCGGCTCAGTACCGCTCTAGCATTGTTTAGAATGGTTTGGTTCCGCTGACGCACCTGTTCTAGCGCCTGTTCTGCCTGCGTTCGCAGTTGATTGTAATCTTCGGTGCGCTGTTCAGGTGGCACCTGATCTAGTAGGGCGATCGCTTCTTCTTGGCGCTGATTTTGCAAGGCAGCACGAGCAGCTTCTACAGAAGCGGATAATTCTGCTGGAATCTCAGCAGGCGGACTGCTTGCATTAGGAGGCAATCCAGCGTCGGATGATGCTGGTGGAGCCATAAATGAACTGGCTCCCTGAGATGAGACATCATCGGCAGGCGAGGAAGACGTTTCTGGAGCAGCAGGACTGGGACTGGCAGGTGAAGCCGTTGGAGCGATCGCTTCCGGCTCCGCAGAATTCTCAGAAGTCGGCTCCAGGTCGGGCAAAAATGAATTTCTCAAGGCTGACCAGTTGCTTAACAGCACACCCAAAATCAGCAGCAGCATCGCCGCCCCGCCCCACAGCCGCACTCGTTGCCAAAACAGGTCGTCAGAGACAGAATCAACGTCCTCATACGCTACATTCACTGAGGCAGAAGAATCAGGGCGATTGGTTCCTTTGCCGTTGAACGGCTCAATATTCCCGTTGAGGGCTTCAGATGCTAGGACTGGCTCAAACTCATCTGCGTTGGAGGGCAGTGTCGGATAAACAATCAGGTTTTGAGAAGAGCTAACCGACGAACTGGCTGGTAAATCAGTTGGCAAATCATCAGATACGCGGTCAGAACCGTATACCCCGACTTTGGCGATCGCCCGCTGCGGCAAAATTAGTTGATGTCTTTGCTCAACCGGAATGATGGCAAGGGGCTGCTGCTTGGGTCGCCAGTGGTAGTCGCTGAGGGCAGGCAGGCGATCGCTCAAATAATGCGCCAGCGAGTCAGGCGTGATGCAGCCGCGATAGCGCAACCCTTCTAGCAGCGCTGCTGTAAACAGCCCTTGTCGCAAGGCTAGCGTTTCATAGGAAGCTTGCTCAGGCTGACACGACAACAGCGTCGCAATGCCGTAAGTGTCTGCTAGAACGACCGTCTGTTCGCCAACGCCTTCGCCAGCCAGAGCATTCTGGCTACGATTCATGTCTAGCGTCAGCAGGATTTTGTCAGTCGGCGCGGTCTTCAGCAGCTTAAACAATTCTTCAACGGCAACGCCTGTGGTAGATACTTGCTCCGGATCGCCATCAATCGGCATCAGGTAATCTCGCCCTTCAAAGCGCATTCCATAGCCGCTAAAAAAGCACCAGAGGAAACTACCCGCTGGCAGTTGCTCCTGACACAACTCAGCAACGTAGCTGCGAATATTGTCTCGACTGGGATAAATTGCACCTCGGTCAACTGCCGTATTGGAATCAATTAGCAGCAGGCATTGATCGGGAGCAAAACCTGCCTCACCAACCCAAAAGTCGCGCATTGCCCGCGCATCCCGCTGTGCATAGACCAGCGGTTGGAAGGACTTATACTGATTGATGCCAACTGCGATCGCCCAGTAACTTGTCATTACAGATGCCCCAAATAAATACTAAATAGGGTGCCCAGAAGATAACACAAATAAGCGGTTGATAGGCAAAAATTACGCAATCTTGAGGCAAAGCTTGAGCTAAAAAACTAGTAGAGGATTAGAATTCAGTGTAGCTCACTACCGCTCTGTGCCTTATTGTTATCTAAGGTTAATGATGATTGATTTCAACTCAATCTGAATCCATACTTTAGCAATTCACCAAAGTAAAGAATCATCTTTAGGGAGCATGACTAGGCATTCTTAAGTCGCTATCTTCTACAGCAGATAGCAATATCAAGTTAGCAGCTTTCGATAGAGCTTGCTGTTGCCTTTCAGCCTCAGAAGAATCTTTGGAGGAATCTACTGTGAACTATTCAAAGGAACGTTCAGAATTTGTTTCTACTGAAGGAAATGTTCAGGTTAAGCCCCGGTTTTACTTGGGTCTGAGAAGGGCGATCGCCCCCGTCATAGCCCCTGTTATGGCAACTGTCTTGGGGGTGTCAAGTGGAGTTTTATTGTTGGAGGCGATCGCCCCCCAACCTGTCTACGCTCAGGTCAATCGAGTCAGCGTTTCTCTCCAGCGCCAACCCAACGAAAGCTTTGAAACCTTCATCTCCAGAGCCGAAGCTGCCGCCAGAGCAACCGCACAGCAGAATTTTACGGGCAGTGCAACCAGCGATGTATCCGTTACCGTTTTAGGTGAAAGCGCCGGGTTGGTCGCACCCCTTCTATCATTAGAAGTTACCCGCGACAACTGGCGCAGCCGACCCGACCCGCAGCAATGGGCAACCTACTACAGCGATGCTAGAACGCTGCTGGGCTTTGAGAGCCTCGCCCCTGCCACCGCTGCACAGCCCACGCCAACCGCTCCAGATCAGCCCACAGCACCCTCTACCGACCCGGCTACAGCCGAGCCAACCGCTCAACCCCCTGCCACCGCTCCAGCGACGACCATCATACCTCCTGCTGTCTCCCCTGCAGCTCAGCCTGACCCTTCAGGGTCTAATGATGCGGCTCCCGGTGAACCTCAGCAGGCTCCAGGGTCAACCGACACTCAACCCAGCATCAACACACCCACTCCGCAGCCCGCCGAACAAACCGACGAACCCGCAGGCGATGCCCCGCAGCCCACTCTTGGAACCCCCAACGTCGGCGACCCAACCGACAACGCCCCTCAACCCCAGAACAGTACTCAGCAGCCCGAACTGGAAGATCCCAGCGTTGACGATCAAACTACTACCAATGAAACTCCTCAGACTGAAGTGGATACTCCAGGAAGCGTTCCTACCCCCAGCCCAATTGAAGTACCTGAAGTTTTCGATCCTGGTCCCATTGGAGTGCCGCGCTCAGGCGTTAGAAACTAGTTACAGCACTTCCCCGTACCGCAGGCAGCCGAAATTGCTATATACTTGAAAGGTTGTAAAAATTCAGCATTCACGGCCATGGCTCAGCCTAAGAAGAAAACGTCCAAGTCTAAGCGAGACAAGCGCAAGGCGACCTGGAAGCGCAAAGCAGCGTTGCAAGCTCAAAAAGCTCTCTCGCTCGGCAAGTCAATCCTGACTGGGCGCTCTACTAGCTTTGTCTACCCCGATAACGAAGAAGAGGAAGAATAAGCTATAGAAAGCTGCTGGACGAATTGCTGCTTAGGGCTAAAAGTCTGATGAAAGTTGGACAAATTTCTCAGAGCGTGAACTTCAGCGGCTAATTCTGCTACACAGTTAGGTGGAGGGTTTTGCTCATTGCCTACCCTCTTCAACCGCTGCCACCCTGAGACTCCTATGCTGGGAAAATTTTTTCAAAAACCAGGTCCCGAACTGCAAGATCGAGTTCCTCCAGGACAACACCTGACCAAAGGGTTTCCGGTGCTGACCTATGGACAAACCCCGACTGTCAACCTCGAAAACTGGGAATTTAAAGTTTGGGGTCTGGCTAAACCAGTCACGTTTAACTGGTCAGACTTCATGCAGATGCCCCAAAGCAACTTCACCGCCGACTTTCACTGCGTCACAACCTGGTCAAAACTGGACGTACAGTGGACTGGGGTTAAAGTGATGGATTTCATGAAGTCTGTGGAGATTGATCCCAAAGTTGCCCACATCATGGAGCATTGCTATGGGGGTTACACAACCAACATCGCTCTTGAAGATTTCCTGCGAGAGGAAAATTTCTTTGCTCACACCGTGTTTGGCGATCCTCTTCCTTCCGATCATGGTGGACCACTGCGGCTGGTTGTGCCTCACCTGTACGCCTGGAAAAGTGCCAAGTGGATCAACGGCTTAGAGTTTCTCGACCATGAAGAACTGGGTTTCTGGGAGCGCAATGGCTACCATCGTCGAGGCGAACCCTGGGCTGAGGAGCGCTACAGAGGACGGTTTTCTTAAGTGTTGGTTATTCGTCATTGGTTGTGGGTGATTGATGAACAGCCAATCGACAACTGACGACCAATAACGAATGACCCGGAACAAAAATTTACCCCTGCAATCCACAGCAGTTCAACACTATTAGCATCAGCTCTTCTATCATTAGGTCTTCCAGGAGTGCCTGGTTTAAGGCAAACCCCAGGATGGCGCTACCAACGGGAACGGTTAAGTTGTCAATGCCGAATTTGGAGAAAGCTTCTAAGCCTGTGGCAGTGAAAGCGATCGCCCCCGCAACAACCCAGGTTTGCCAAATATTGCCTTGAAAATTGAGTAGGATCAGGCCGCTGACAAGATAGCTGGCGATCGCCATTGTCAATGACCCTTCCCAGCTTTTCTCCACGTCCCAGAGTTTGTAGCGGTGTCGTCCCCAGCGTTGCCCTACCAGAGCCGCCAACCCATCTCCCCAAGTCATAACCAGGATGCCCAATACTGCATACTGAGGCTGCTGCTGCCAAAAAGGGCAATCAATATGCCAATGCTGACCGCATAAAAAAAAGTTCCTAAACTCTTGCGTCCAACGCTGTTGAGGCTGGGCAGCAAAGCAACCCGGTAGGACAAGAGCGTAACAGCACTGAACAAAATCGATGCAGCAATGCCTACCCAACTCGGAATCTGGAACCACCAGGCTAGCAAAATTACATTGCCCGTACCGATGTGAATCACCTTTCGGACTGCTTCTGGCTCTGCCCACTTTGAGCGGTTTAGCCCTTCTGCCAGCAGCAAAACAAAGCCTAACCAGACTGCGACGAGCAGCAGTTGCAGCCAGAGGGCCGGTGCAGATTCTAACCAGGAAGTTGAGCTAACCAAAAGCTGAAGCGTCAAAACGAAAAAAGGTTGCTGCTTCTAACTTTAATGGATCTAGCGGGGCACTGGTCGCTTACTTGTAAGCAAGAGGCTTAATGCCCTCATTCCTCATCCCTTCATTCTTACGCCCTCTTACCCCTCAGCCTCCGTTATACTGATTCTTAAGCTTTGTTTAATTTTGCGATGTCTGCTCAAATTCCATCAATTCAATTCTTTGAAGGCGTTTCTGAAAACTCAGCGATGTCAGTCTCAGACGCAACCGCGTCTCTGGACTTCGTAGTGTGCTGTTGGTTTTTCAAGAGTTGAAGTCCCTGGAAAGGTTCAGAAGCTACACCAAAAGGTTCACAAACTCTGTTCGTTTGACTGACGAGGAAGGCGAAATTAATATTGAACCCTCCTCTGTGCAGTTTATTTTTGGTGGCCCAGAAGGGGACGACTTAAGGCGGGTAGAGTGCAAGTTTGAGATCGAGCGGGAAGACCACTGGGAGCGGTTTATGCGATTTATGCACCGCTATGCAGCGGCAAATGGCATGGTTTATGGGGAAGTTTCATGAAAGTAGCAGTGACGGGTGCAACGGGGTTTGTCGGCAACCGATTGGTAGAGCGACTCAACGCCGAAGGACATACGGTTGTCGTGCTGACCCGCAACCTCGACCGGGGTAAGCGAATTTTTCCAACTTCGGCGTTTCCAAAGGTGGAGGTGGTAGCCTACACGCCGCTAGAGTCGGGCGAATGGCAAGCCGTAATGTCTGGCTGTGATGGTGTGGTTAATCTAGCGGGAGAGCCGATTGCTGAAGGACGCTGGACCCCGCAGCGCAAGCAAGCCATTTTAGATAGCCGCAAAATTGGGACTGAGAAGATTGTGGAGGCGATCGCCCAGGCAAATCCTAAACCCTCGGTGCTGGTTAACGCCTCTGCAATTGGCTACTACGGCTCCAGCGAGACAGTAACGTTTGATGAGACCAGTCCGCCTGCGGATGACTTTTTGGCACAAGTTTGCCAAGCCTGGGAAACCGCTGCTAGCAAAGTTAAGGAGAGCAGTACGCGGCTGGTCATTTTACGCACGGGAATCGTGTTGGGGATGGGTGGAGCGATCGCCAAAATGCTACCTCCCTTTCAACTCTTTGCAGGTGGCCCAATCGGCAGCGGTCGCCAGTGGGTTTCCTGGATTCATCGAGAAGATTTAGTGAATTTAATTCTGAGGGCTTTAACTCAGCCCAGCCTAGAGGGAACCTTCAATGCGACTGCGCCCAACCCGGTTCGTATGGCTGAACTCTGCACTGCCCTAGGGGAAGTGTTAAACCGTCCTTCCTGGCTACCTGTGCCTGACTTTGCCATAGAAGCTCTGCTAGGAGACGCAGCCGTAGTAGTTTTGGAAGGACAACAAGTCTTTCCCAAGCAAACGCAGGCTTCCGGCTTTAGTTATCAGTACCCTGCTGTTAAGCAGGCTTTGCAGGAAATTCTTCACAAAGCTTAAAGCTAATCTTCGATCTGCCTAGCAGAAACCTCTACTGCCTCTACATCCACCGTACCAGGAGGGGTGAGGCGATGGAAATGGCCCTTCTCCATCTTCAGGGGTTCACTACAGTTGGGGCAGCGCAACTGCATTCCGTTGATCGCAGTAAAGCTATAGCTACACACCGGGCAGTGGTCCTCAACCAGGTTGCGCTGCAACCACCAGCGGAAAGCGAGAAAAGCGATCGCGGGAGTAATTAAAAGCAAGCCAATTAAGATAAAAAAGGATTTGACCAGCCAGCCTAGCCCAATTGAACCCAGCAGCCAAACGACCGCAAATAGGGTGAGCCAAAAACTAAAGCCAGATAGGTTTAGCTGTAGGTTTTTGTAACTGTTTGGGTTCACAGGTGATCTCCTTCAATCAGCCGGACTGACTACGGGGTTTGCTGCCTTGCAATACTCGCTTTGCGGGATTCAAACTTGCTTCTCAGACCTTCTTTCAGGATAGGGTATCTGACTAGGCAATGACAGGAAGAATGGGTTAATCAAGCTAACTTGCAAAAACGTGTCCTAAAGGATGTGCGTAGCGCTATAAAAGTTGATGAAGCTGGTGGGTTAAAGCATCTTGACCAAATAGGGCGATCGCCTGTTCCCTCAACCAATCTCCATCACAGCGGCGATCGCGAGGTATGCCATCGACTCTTTCGCAGCCTTTGAGCATTTCAATACAGGCATGGGCAACCGCCTCCGGATCGCGGTGGGGCACCTGCCAGCCCAATTTGCCATCCTGGAGCGGATCGGCTGAGCCATCTGAGTCACCCGACAGTACAGGTACACCACACGCCATCGCTTCTAGATACACAATGCCAAAGCCTTCCTGCGATGGCATGACGTAGGCATCTGCAAGGCGATAATGCTCGACTAGCGCTTCTGTGGGTACGAACCCAGCGAAAACGACCCGATTTTCGACTCCCAAATCTCTGGCTAGCTGAGCGAGTCGGGGCTGATCATCACCGCGCCCAATCACCAGATACTTTACCTCTGGGAAAACCTGGGCGATCGCAGGCAACGCCCGAATGGTTACATCCACGCCTTTATAAATATCTCCAGACCATAGCCGCGCTACGGTCATCAGCACTTTATGATGGGTCAGCCCATGTTGCTGCAAGAGCGCTTCAGACTTCGCCCCTGGCGTAAAGTAGTTTCCATTGACAACGCAGGGCAAAAATTTTACTTTTTCAGGATTTAGTCTGTTTGCTTTGCAGGCGCAATCGCGGCTATAGCGGCTAATCGTCCAAATCTGATCGGCACGGCTGAGTGCCTCACGATAGCGCTCAGGCAGTGCTGTCCATACCTCTTTGCCGTAGGTTAGCACCGTATAGGGAATCCCTAGTGGCTGACACATCTGCCGCACCAGCGGAGCCAAATTTACGTGGCCACAGAATACTCGCTGTGGACGGCGTTGCACCAGGTAAACGAAGAGGGCAATCGCCAGTCGAATCCGTCCCAGAGGCAGAGATTTTGTTTTGAGATACTTAAACCTGAAGGACTCTGTAGCGAAAGGATTGGAGCAATCTTGGCTGTCCCTCAGCAGAAATACATCGGCTTCAGGAACGTCAGACAACTCCAAATAGCTGCGGAAGATATCTTTCACGTAGGACTGAATGCCGCCTTCCCGCGCAAAAATTTCTAGAAAAATAAACAGATAGGGAGCAGCAGAACTTGCAGGGCTGATTTCCCGGGCTGAATCGGGCTGAGTTAAGGAGGGGTTCGTCAGATTGCTCATAAAGCGGTTAGAGAGCAGCAGGAGTCACTGCGTCTGATGTCAGGCGTTCTAGATCCTTCAGAACCATTTCTTGAATCAGTGCCTCAAAGCTGATTTGAGGCTGCCAACTCAAATTTTGTTTGGCTTTTGTAGGATTGGCAACCAGGTGAAAATGCTCATCAGCGCGAATCAAATTTGGATCGACGTTGACATACTGGGTCCAATCCAGACCTACACAGGCAAAGGCGGCGGCTACAAGCTGTTCAACGCTATGCAGTTGACCTGTGCCAATCACGTAGTCTTCTGGCGTTTCAGCTTGCAGCATTCGCCACATCGCCTCGACGTGATCTGCGGCATAGCCCCAATCACGCTTAGCTTGTAGATTACCCATATTCAGGCGATCGCTTAACCCTAGCTTGATTGACGCAGCGGACAGAGACACCTTACGGGTGACAAAATTTGGTGGGCGCAACGGCGATTCATGGTTATACAAAATGCCGCTACAGGCAAACAGGTCATACCGCTGGCGATGATGCACCATTGTCCAATGGGCGTGTACTTTGGCAGCAGCATAAGGATTCATCGGACGAAAGGGCGTATTTTCGTCCTGGGGCGACTGGTCAACCTGCCCAAACATTTCTGAACTGCTGGCCTGGTAGAATCGCGTCGCCAAGCCAACTTGTCGTACCGCTGCCAGCAGGCGCGTTGCAGTACCAGTGACTAGATCTAACGTTCCGAGGGGGTCAGACCAAGAATCGGGAACAAAACTGGGGGCGGCTAGATTGTAGATTTCGTCAGGTCGAAGCTGCTCGACGGCTTCCAGGAGTGCCACGCTGTCAGTGAGAGCAACGGAGTATACTTCTACCTGATCTGCCAGGTCGCCTAGCTTAGCTAAATTGCTCTGTCGCTGCGGTGGAATCAGCCCCACTACACGGTAGCCATGCTTTAGCAGCAGACGGCTCAAGTAATACCCATCCTGACCTGTAATCCCTGTGATTAGAGCTGTTTTCGACATATCACTCTATCTCCGGTCACGCCATCCGCAGAACCAGCACCGATTTGGATAGGTGAATCTTTCTAGCATCACTAGCAGAAGCGATCGCTGGTAGCTGCTAAAGCGTAACAAACTCCCCTTCAAACTCAATCCTGAAACTGACTGGATTAATCGAATCTTTGTATCGAACCCAGGAAAACGACGTTAGAGCTTTATCGAGTCGTCATATCCTATCAGGTTCTATCAGTTCTTATCAGGCACCGTCTGTTCTTTGGTGGCGTGTTTGACGATTAGGAGGCAATTTCTGTTATCGGGCGATCGCTCATAAACCACATGATCTGCCAAGCGCCTCAGCAAAAACCAGCCGTAGCCTCCCTGCCGCAAAGTGCCAGGTTCAGGTTCTTCCAAAACATCTGGATTAAAGGGTTTCCCCTGATCCCAAATGCGAATTTCAATTCGATCGTCCCAAAGGCACAGGTCAATCTCAATCGTGGTATCTGAAGGAAGCCCGTGATGAGCATGACGTACCGCATTTGTAAACCCTTCAGTTAGCGCTAGATTCAGCGGATAGTGCTGATCCTGGAGCCAAAGCAGTCTGCCGACATATCGCAGACAAAACTGGTCAAACCACTCCTGGATGTGCGTCAGGACGCTCAAATCACTCTTAACGGTTAGATGATCGCGCTGCAACATACCCACACTCAGCCAGGACTTCATTCCACTGAGCTTAAGTAGCCAAAAAATTTATTTGAAACCTACTTAGCCGCATTGTTAGCAATAATAAAATGAGGTTTCAGTCAACAGACTGGGACACCTTTCTAGTTGGCAGGACTTACGCAGATCCCAAAACTATGCAAGTTTCACGCTAACAAGGGGATTAAGCCCCTTATTCTCAGGGGATGGTGTAAGTTTTATTAAGCTTTGGTTAAGGTTCAAAACACATAACGCCCATGCTGCCTTACTGGAGATGCACCCACATCCCAATAAACCAACATAGGCGTAAAAAGTATTCTAAGCCGTATAGAGGCAGAGAATTTTGGAAAGCTCAACTCTTCTAGAACAAACCCCAGCTCAGGGACTTGTCGATTGGGAAGGTTGCGCCAACTCCTAACCAGATGGTGACGAGCGTCCCAAATAGAAACACACTGGTTGCAATCGGTCGGCGGAAGGGGTTTTGAAACTTGTTAACGTTTTCAATGAAAGGCACAAGGATCAAGCCCAGCGGAACCGATGCCATGGCTGCAACGCCCAGCAGCTTGTTAGGCAGAATCCGAAGAATCTGGAAAACGGGGAATAAGTACCACTCTGGCAAAATCTCCAGAGGAGTGGCAAAGGGGTTAGCGGGTTCTCCTACCATCGCGGGGTCGAGAACTGCTAGAGCGACACAGCAGGCGATCGTTCCCAAAATAACAACAGGGAAGATGTAGAGCAGGTCGTTTGGCCAGGCGGGTTCACCATAATAGTTGTGACCCATGCCTTTCTTGAGTTTTTCGCGCAATGCGGGATCGCTAAGATCCGGCTTTTTAACAGTTGCCATAGCCTATGGTGTTCTCCTTTGGGTCTGAGACAGGAAGTAAAGACAAGGTTAAGCAGTGCGGTTTAATCCATTACAGCTTAGTCTACCGAAATTGGAGAACCAACATCTGCCAGCCAAAGATACAGTTTGCCAACCTTAGAGGTCTAAGCTCTACAAGGGGCCGGAAATACCCTGCTTGCGAATCATCAAGAAGTGCAGCAGCATGAAAACTGCAATCAGCCAGGGTAGAACGAAGGTGTGAGCGCTGTAGTAGCGGGTAAGAGTTGCCTGACCTACGCTGGAGCCACCGCGCAACAGGTCAGCAATCAGGGTGCCTACAACGGGAATCGCCTCTGGTACACCGGAGACGATTTTGACTGCCCAGTAGCCGATCTGATCCCAAGGCAGGGAGTAGCCTGTTACCCCAAAGGAAACAGTAATTACTGCGAGGATCACACCCGTTACCCAAGTCAACTCACGGGGCTTTTTGAAGCCACCCGTCAAATAAACACGGAAGGTATGCAGGATCATCATCAGCACCATCATGCTGGCAGACCAGCGATGAATGGAGCGAATCAGCCAGCCAAAGCTAACGTCGGTCATCAGGTATTGGACTGACTCAAACGCCTCAGCTACGGTCGGTCTGTAATAAAAGGTCATTGCAAACCCAGTGGCGAACTGGATCAGGAAACAGGTCAGGGTAATTCCACCCAGGCAATAGAAGATATTAACGTGGGGAGGGACGTACTTGCTGCTGATGTCATCAGCAAGGGCCTGAATTTCCAGGCGTTCCTCAAACCACTGGTAAGCTTTCGAGTCGGTTACCTGCTTAGTAAACATGAAGCAAGAGTTCCAAAAAATGTGTTGCTGTCAATAGAAAATGTAACATAGCCCCTGGATAGATTTCACGGCCGAAAGCTTCTATTGGGCAGAGGTCAGGCGATTTTAGGGTCAGACTTGCTACTATCTTGCTACTATGTTCTCTTTAACTTTCGTAGCTGAGGCTTAAGGATAGGGATCAGATGTCTCGAGATTTGCGCCGCCCCGGTCGGATTGTGGCAATAAGTCTTTACCTAAGTTTAAGATCTGCTTTATGAGAAAACAGTTTTTTCGAGTCGGGCTGCTTTTAGCGTTGTCGGTTTTGCTGGTGTTGGGCGGCTGGACTCCGGTTGCAAATGCCTTCACTGAAGAACAAAAGCTGCTCAGCGAGGTCTGGCGGATTGTAGACCGAGCCTATGTGGATGACACGTTTAACCATCAAAACTGGTGGTTTGTACGTCAGCGGGCACTGAAGCAGCCCTTAGAAAATCGAGAGCAAACTTATACAGCGATTCAGCAAATGCTGGCGAGTTTGAATGACCCGTTTACTCGGTTGCTTAAGCCTGACCAGTACCGCAGTTTGCAAACCAATACGTCTGGTGAACTAACAGGTGTGGGCTTGCAGATTGCTCAGGATGGCGAAACAGGGGAACTGCGGGTAATTGCACCAATTGAAGGCTCCCCGGCCGATCAGGCAGGAATTCAACCCCGCGATCGCATTCTCGAAATTGATGGGGCCCCTACTTCGACCCTAACGCTGGATGAGGCAGCAGAGCTGATGCGTGGGCCAATTGGCAGTGAGGTAACGCTAAAGGTAGGGCGATCGGAAGTTGAACCGATAGAGGTGAAGCTGGTGCGCGATCGCATCAGTCTTAACCCCGTTTATGCAGAGTTGCGCCCCCAGCCTGAAGGCAAAGCGATCGGCTATGTTCGGCTAAACCAGTTCAACGCCAATGCAACGGCTGAGCTTGCCCATGCGGTGAGTCGGCTAGAGTCAGAAGGGGCGGAGGGCTACATCCTGGATTTACGCAATAATCCAGGCGGACTGTTGCAGGCAGGCATTGAGATTGCTCGACTCTGGCTAGAGGAAGGGACAGTCGTTTACACGGTCAATCGTCAGGGAATTCAAGACAGCTTTGACGCAACCGGGCAGGCGATCACGGATGACCCGCTGGTAGTTCTGGTCAATCAGGGAACTGCCAGCGCCAGTGAAATTTTGGCGGGCGCGTTGCAGGATAACGGACGGGCTTTGTTGGTCGGCGAAAAAACCTTTGGCAAAGGGCTAATTCAATCGCTGTTTAACCTGTCGGATGGCTCTGGACTGGCGGTGACGATCGCCAAGTACGAAACCCCAAATCACCACGACATCAATCGTCAGGGTATTGTGCCAGATCTGGTAGTTTCCCTTGACCCAATTACCCGCGATCAGGTAGGTACAGTTGCCGATCGCCAATATCAGGCGGCAGTGGATGTGCTGACCCAGCAGACGGTGGTTGCGGGTGCTGCTTAATATGGGGCGAACTTATCACGACCCCCTGCATGGGGCGATCGCCCTTGACCAGAGCGATCCAGTTGAGGCGCTGCTGATTCGGTTAATTGACACTCCGGCGTTTCAACGACTGCGCCGAATTCGACAGCTTGGTCCGGCGAGTCTCACCTTTCACGGGGCGGAAGGGTCACGGTTTACCCACTCTCTGGGCGTGATGGCGATCGCCCGCCGCGCCTTTGACCGCATTGCCCACCGCTATCCGCTGCTAAAACCTTATCGAGCGACAGTACTCTGTGCAGCCCTATTGCACGACATTGGGCATGGGCCGTTTAGCCACACCTGCGAAGACATTTTTGGCTGTCATCATGAATACTGGACGGGGCGAATCTTACGAGAATTTGCTCCCTTGCGGCAGTTGCTAGACGAGTTTGAGCCTGACTTGTTAAATCAGCTTCAGCAGGTTTACCAGAAACAGCATCCGGTGCCGCTGGTGTGGCAGTTGGTTTCTAGCCAGCTAGATTGCGATCGCCTCGACTACCTGATGCGCGATAGCTACTTCACTGGAGCCAGCTACGGCAAGCTAGACCTCGACCGCATCCTGATGGCGATGAGCTATGACCCCGTGAGCCAGCAGCTTGTAGTCGCCCGAAAAGGCATGGCGGCGATCGAGCATTACCTGATCGTGCGCTACTTCATGTATGCCCAGGTTTACAACCATCCCAAAAATGTTGCGGCAGCCTGGGTGCTAGAACACGCCTTTAAACGAGCGAGAGAGCAGCTAGCCCTGGATAACTTACAGGCAGACGACGTGATGACAGCATGGCTTCAGCAAGATTGTAACCAGTTGCCCCTGACGCAATACCTGGATGCGGATGATGGGGTGTTTGTTTATCATCTGCACCGATGGCAGCGTCATAGCGATCGCGTTTTGGCAGACTTGTGCCGCCGCTTTCTAGATCGAGATTTGCTTAAAACTTTAGACATTACGCACCTAGAAACTGCCCAGCAGGCTCAACTGTTGCAGCGGGTACAGGATTGGCTGGCTCAAACCGATCAGCCACACGCCCAGCCGCAATACTACGCAGGGCTTCGCACGGCTCTGAGTCATGGCTACACGCTTTACCAGCGCGGCATTAAGCTGGCAACAGAAATGGGGCTACAGGAAATCAGCGAGCAGTCACCCCTGGTGAAGACACTGATTCAGCCCTGGCAGCGAACCTGGCTGCTGTATCCGCGTGAGCTTGATCCAGCGCTGCTAGTAATGGCTTGAAGTCTAAACTCTGTTGGGTTCCGCTTTGCTGCTCCCAACCTACAGTTATTGGTTCTGACCAATCTGCGGACTGCGAAGTTACCTACAGGCGTGTGGCAATTCCTGTGCGGCACTGGGGCAACTGCCTCTCAAGTGGAACTTGAATGGTAAACTCAGCCCCTTGACCGAGGATAGAACTGCACTGCAACTGCCCTTGATGGTTGCCGACGACAATCTGATAGCTCACCGATAGCCCCAGTCCCGTTCCTTCCCCAATTGCCTTAGTGGTAAAAAACGGGTCAAAGATGCGCGTCTTGACCTGCTCTGAAAACCCCGTGCCGTTGTCTGAAATTTGTACCCCTACGCGATCGCCTTTGAGCCAGGTTTGAATCCAGATGTAAGGCGGC
Source organism: Leptolyngbyaceae cyanobacterium RM1_406_9 (assembly GCA_012033355.1). Lineage (GTDB taxonomy): Bacteria > Cyanobacteriota > Cyanobacteriia > Elainellales > Elainellaceae > JAAUTN01. The sequence continues at coordinate 25,233 of JAAUQZ010000048.1, forward strand.
TCTTTTGCTTTTCCCGATTCCTGCTCTGCCCCCCATTTGCGGTCGATCGCCTCGATTGCATTCAGCAAAATGTTCATAAAGACTTGATTAAGCTGCTTGGCATAGCATTCCACTAGCGGCAGGTTTTCGTAATCCTTCACAACCTGAATAGCGGGGCGAACCTCGGTTGCTTGTAGACGGCTTTGCAGCAGCAGCAGCGTGCTGTTGATGCCTTCGTGAAGGTCAACCGCTTTGATATCTGCTTCATTCAGGCGGGAAAAGTTGCAGAGCGATGAAATGAGCTGTCGAATTCGCTCAGATCCGACCTTCATCGACGAGAACAGCTTTGGTAAATCTTCGTTCAAAAAGTCTAGGTCGGCTGCTTCTATCTTTGCCATGATTTCAGCCGACGGTTGAGGATAGCGTTCCTGGTAGAGCCTGACTAGATTTAACAAGTCTTGGGTGAGGTTATCGACGTGAGCCAGATTGCCAGAGATGAAGTTGACGGGATTGTTGACTTCATGGGCGATTCCGGCGACAAGCTGTCCCAAACTGGACATCTTTTCGCTCTGCACAAGCTGCGCCTGGGTTTGCTGGAGTTCAGCCAGAGCGCTGCTCAGTTGCTCAGCCTGGTGACGGTATTGTGCTTCGGACTGGCGCAAGATGGCTTCGGTTTGCTTGCGTTCGGTCACGTTCTCAAACATTCCCAGGATATAACAGGCGTTTCCCTGGGGGTCATGGATGAGTGTGGCAGTGGAATTTACCCAGAGAGTTTGCTGATTTTGTTTGAGGTAGCGTTTTTCAGACTGGTAGCTGGCGATCGCCCCCGATATCAGCTTTTCACACAGATGGCTGTTCTGCTTCCAGTCGTCAGAGTGAGTAATTTCCTGTAGGGTTTTGGTTTCTAGCTCAGCGCTGGTGTAGTCCAGCATTTCACAGAGCGCATGGTTGACCTTGACAATTTGACCGCTGTGAATGTTGGCGATCGCCATACCAATCGGCGCACCTTCAAACACCTTACGAAACCGCTCTTCTTGAAATAGCGCTTGCTCCATGCGATCGCGCTCAGTGAGATTGCACATTAGTCTGTGCCACAGCAGCCAGATTACCAGCCCAAACAGCGATCCCAGGCTCAGTAGCGACACACCCAGATAGCGTAGGCTGAGCAATCCCTGACGGTAAATTACTCTGGGCATCTCTGCTCGAAGTAGCACAGCCGGATTTCCCTGAATGTCTTTGAGTAGAACGTAACCTGCGACTGCGTCTAGCCTCAAAGCCCGCACAAAATCAGGTTGACCATTCAACAAAGCAGTACGAGCCGCCTCAAAATCATCAGGCAGTGAAGCCTCCGTAGCCTGACGCAGCGTGAGCGAAACCTGAATCAGCTCAGACAGCCGCTCAACTTCTGCCGCATTGAGATAGCGCCCCATTACCAAAGTGCCGCGACTGGAACCC
>JAAUQZ010000361.1 GCA_012033355.1 Leptolyngbyaceae cyanobacterium RM1_406_9
CCGTTATCAGTCGGCTGAGGAGGTTTTGGAGGCGCTTGGGCCACTCTACAGCCGCTATAGAGCCGCTAACTTACCCTCTCTGGTGGAGGAGTTTGACCCAGCCGCACCCTGGGATTTGGTGCAGCCCAATGTGCCTTCCCCAGTAGATGAGCCAGTTCAGCCGCCTGTGAGGGGCGTTTTTTCGGCTGTAACGGAGCCAGATTCTACGCTGGTTTGGCGAGACTCGGTGGAGTCTGATGTGCTGCCAGCGGCAGAGGTGCCAGAGTCTACAGCGTTTATGCTGCCATCGCTAAACGATGCGCCGCTGCCGCCGCCAGAGGACGTACTTCCGGAGGAACGAGATGCTGAAACGGTAGCGATCGCCCCTCCCACATCTGTTGCCCCTCGCTGGCAGGCGCTGGTTCCATCCAGGCTGCGTTCCGTTCCTTTAGAAGTTTTTATCGGGACGGGGGTGTTTGTGATGATTGCGGTGATTGCGGCGATCGCCCATTTCTTTAGCGTTGGCGCTGAGCAAACCGCCCGCATCACTGACCCCACGCCGCCTAACCCAGTTCCTCTCGTGTGTGATGAGCCACTCCCGCCACTGTCGCTGTCTGGCGAACCTGACTATGAGTATCCTGATGGAGTGACCTACTACGGTTCAGTAGCAGATAATGGACTGCCTGCGGACGGTAGAGGCACCATGATTTTTCCGACGGGCTATCGCTATGACGGTGAGTTTCAGGACGGCAAACGCAATGGCTGCGGCACACTTACTTTTGAGACTGGCAGGCAGTACGTGGGTCAGTTTAAGGATGACCAGTTCAATGGGGTAGGAGAGTGGATTTTGGAAAGTGGCGATCGCTATGTTGGGGAGTTTAAGGATAATCGCTGCGAGGGCAAAGGCACCTTCATCTTTGAGAATGGTGAAACGGTAGAGGGCACCTGGCAAAACGGTAAGCTACAGGGAAGCAATCTGTCGTGCGATCGCTAAAGGCACGGTCGAGCAACATTCTGTAAAACAGTCAGCGGACTGCACTCCTTTAAGATGTCCATTTGCTCCTGGTTTCGCACCAATAATGCGCCTGCAAACCCCAATGAGTTAATGGCGATCGTGTTAAAACTAGGTTGCGATCGCGGCACCAGCAACATCCACTCTCGCGTTGCCAACAGGTTATAGGGAGCCGATTGTCGCGTTCCTGTGACTTCGCCTTCTAGCAGGTCAACCGCCCGCAGCAAAGTATAGTAGCGCTCCAGCGTGACTTGAGCCGCCGCCCCTGGAGAGCCTGCAACCTCCTCCCAACGAATTAGCGCATGGCGAAACGGCAGCCGCAACGTACTCACCCGATGCTCATTCGTCGAATGCTCGGACTTGACACCACCAAACCGCGACTCAATCGGCACACGCACTCCATCCGATGGAGACGGCAGGGGCACCAGTTGCAGATGTTTGTGTCGCTGACTCGCGCCTGCTGACTGCCCCGCATTGTAGAACACCAAACCATCTACCTCCGCCAGGGTGAGCCACATTGCCTCAAAATCCTGCAAATTAAGCCAGTCTTCCTGCTCCTCAAACGCCCGTGTAACAATCAGCAAATGATGGTCAACCACATTAAATTTGTTGAGTAAACATAAGTGAGTTGCAGAAAGATTACCCACAAACAAGTCTTCCTCATAGGGTAAAAATGGGTTGAAATCCTTGTCTGAACTGGCTTTAGAAGCTTGACTGAGTTTAGAATTCTTCTGAACCTCATCTTTGCGAACCAGGTTAGCCACAATCCGCACGATAAAACGAATGCCTGCTTGCTCAATAAACTCACAGTCTGTGGGGATGGGCAATAGGGAAGAATGGGCGATCGCCCACTCGGTCTGCTCCATCACCCGTTGCCACAAAGTTCCAGGCTGCAACAAATCCACGTCCTCAATGTTCTGTGCTTTGACCATAATTTGGAAAACGAGCGGCAGTTCTCAGTCGATTCAAGTATAGTCATTTGTTAAAAATCTTTAGTAATTAACAATTTATTCTCATTTCACAGTAGATTCTGTTCTAGCGGTTTAATTAGGAAACTCGATTATGGCAGCCTCATACTTACCTTCCATTCTGGTTCCCATTGTGGGCTGGGTTTTTCCCGCTGTAGCAATGGCACTGCTGTTCATCTACATTGAGCGCGAAGACTCCCCCACCTGATAGCGGCTGCATCGCGGCTACAACAAATTTCAGCATTACAGAAGCATATTGGAGATACCCAAACATGACGACGGAAGTAGTCAAACCTGCTGACGACCCTCAGATTGGCAACCTGGCCACCCCAATTAATTCCTCTGATTTCACAAAAGCCTTCATCAACAATTTGCCCGCTTATCGAGCAGGACTGTCTGCTCAACGTCGGGGACTGGAAATCGGCATGGCTCACGGTTACTTGCTCTATGGTCCGTTTGCCTTCACCAGCCAGTTTCGCAACTCCAGCGTCGCGGATATTGTTGGATTGATCGAAGCGGTGATTTTAGTCGTAATTCTGACGATCTGCTTGTCACTCTACGGCAGCGCGGGCGTGAGCAAGCCGATCGCCACTATCACGACTCCTAACCCGCCTGAGTCGTTGGGCACTTCAGAAGGTTGGAGCGAGTTTGCAGGCAGCTTTTTAGTCGGCGGCATTGGTGGCGCAGGGTTTGCTTATCTAGTCTTCCAGGTATTTAAGTCTGGAGTGCTAGAAACGTTTGGCAACTTAATCGGTTAACTAGTGCTGTAAGCGCCAATTACAAACAAGAGAAAAGGGAGGAGCGATTAACTGCTCCTCCCTTTTCTCTTGTTTGTAAGCCGACCTAATTCTTAAATTGAAGAACCTAAACCTGCGTAAGCACCGTAAAAGAAAAGTCCCAGGATCGCGACTACGCCTAAGCCAGCAATCGTTGCCACAACCCACAAAGGAATTCTGCCAGTTCCAGACATTGATTTACCTCCTAACTCACACAAAACACAGTACGGGAAATAGGTCGCACCTATTTCCTTCGAGGCCGCCTACTCAGAGCGGGGTACGCTCCAAAATAGACGGCTTCGTATAGAAACGGTATCACCACTAGTTGAAAAAGTAGCTTGAAAACAAAATGCCTAGCACAAAAACCAACAGTAAACCCAGATATAGCGAAGTTCTATTTAGCTCAACGGGTTGTTTGTTGGGGTTTGGAGTTCTGGTTGGCGGCATGGACCCTCCTAACGTTGAATAAACTGCATTGCTGCGATCGCACCCAAGAAGAAAATTGTAGGAACTGCAAGGGTGTGAACTGCTAACCATCTAACGGTGAAAATTGGATAAGAAACGGGTTGATTAGGGCTGTTGCTCGTCATAATCTCTTTTGATTCACTTCTGAAACTGCTACGCAAAAGGCTATTCAGCTCTCTGTTCTAGCTGTTGTACAAGTCTATTTTTCAATAAACTGTTCGATCTGTTGTTTGCCTTCAAAACGGTCTTGAACGATGGGCAATTCTTGGCGAGTTTGAGTGTAGTATTCGTTAGGTCTGGGGGTGCCAAACACATCGTATGCTAAACCCGTGCTAACAAATAGCCAACCTGCAATAAACAATGCTGGAATGGTGATGCTGTGAATCACCCAGTAGCGAATGCTAGTAATAATGTCGGAAAACGGACGCTCTCCAGTAGTACCTGCCATTCAAGTTCCTCCCAATAACAACTAAGTCTTGATCTATATCATACGAGAGTAAGCAAAGAGTCACAAGCAAACACAGTTCTAACTGCAAACCTAATTTAGATTAGTACCAATCTTTTATGAAACTGTCCTCAACAAGAGGCTTAAGCCTCTTGCTTCGTAAGGATCTATTCGGGTATATCCCAATTTTGCAAGTTTGCCCTTATCTCCCAATCTCTTCTCCCCAAAAAGGGAGATTGTAGGAGATAGTTTGCTTTGACTCCTAAGCTGCTTGTGACTGAGGTTGATACCTCAATAGCGTACCGCGTTGCCCTAAGATAAATCCGCGATCGGGGGTAACAAAAACAATTCGGTACAGATTAGACGGAATGTTTTCTACCTCCCGATCTTTCTCCCACGTTACGCCGCCGTCGTTACTGCGGAGCAAGTTGCCGCTGCCGCCAGCAACCCAGATTTCTTCGGGCGTGCGGTAAGCCAAATCGAGTAGCCCCCAACTCGTGGAGAACTCTGGATTGGTTGCCTCATTCCATTCTTCAGTGCTGTCAGGTTCACTAAACTGAACGATTCCCCCACGCGCTAACAGCCACAGTCGCCCATCCTGACTAAAGCCCATGTTTTGCAGCTTGCGCGAACTGGTGCGATTGTGGGGTTGCCACGCCTCTTGCCCTGGCTCCCAGGTAGAGTAGAAGTTGCCTCGTGCTGAAACGGCAACATACTTGCCATCAGCGATCGCGAGATATTCCGCAATACCCCAACCCGCCTACC
>JAAUQZ010000049.1 GCA_012033355.1 Leptolyngbyaceae cyanobacterium RM1_406_9
TTTAGCCAGCCCGCTAGCAGAGCGATCAACATGTAGAACAATACCTCCTCCATTCACCAAAAAGAACAGGAAGCAAGCTGCATAAAAGGGCAGAAAGCTCCAGGTAAGGAATGCTGAAGCCTGCTACCAGGACGTGGTGGTACATTGCCACCAGCATGGTTGAAAATAGTCCAGCGGCGGCAGGTCGAGTTAACAGTCCTAAAGCTAGAAGGGGCGCACCAATCAACTCAGTGTATGCGGCGCAATAGCTAAAGAAAATGGGGAAGGGCAATCCAATCACGGAAACATAAGCTTCGGCAAAGCTTTCAATGTTAGACAGCTTATCGAGACCGTTGTGAACCATCACAACTCCAGCAACAATCCGAAGTGCTGCCCAGGCAGCCTGAGATAGATAGTTGGGTGCGAGATTAGGTCTCAGTGCTGTCACCAGGAGGGCTGTAACGCGCTGAGTAATATTCACGGGAAAAATCCTTAAAGGTGAGATATGTATCACTATTAAGGATCATAACAATTAGTAAAGCATTAAGCAATGTAAATTTTATTCATAAAGGAGTATCAGGGCTGGGGCCGTGCAGGTCGGGAGACGTTTTCGTGAGCAAGCCCCCGCTGCATAGAGTCCTTCTCACAAAAAGTGTCTCAATCGAGGTGCGTAGCGCCATAGCTAGCAGCTTCCCCAAGGCAAAAACGGCGACAGGTCAGGACGGGAGAATTTTCTGTGCCATTCATCGGACAGTCTCTAGTCACACAGTTGGCGCAGTTAGCTTGGGCTGGCAGAAACAGGTCGGTGGCAGCATAAAGGCTAATTCCCTGACTGATAAAGCCTCTAGCTTCTAAGTCGGAAACGGTGTCACAGATTAAAATTACTTCCTTGATATCAAGCTGGTTGCGGCAGTAGTTAATTCTTTCGAGGGTCTCGCTAAAGCTTTGAAGTCCGGTTTTGATTTTGACTAACACTTGCTGCGTCTGCTTTTGAAAACAGCAAGGCTTTTCCTGGCTAAAGTAATCTTTGTATTGAATCGTGTAGCTGCCGTTGGGATAGCGCAGGGTGCGAATTAGCCGCAGAAACGGAACGGTTGGATTTCCGTCTGAATCGAGGAGGTACCACCAGGACTTATGACAGGCTTCATAGGACAAGCTGAGGATTTCATCCACCTGTCGGGGTGAAAACCCTACTTGTGTCAGGAGTGATAGCGCCTGATCCAGCGAAACGTTTTGTCCTAAGTCGCGGGTTTCTGCTTCGCAGCGAGTTAGCTTTTGATATTCCTTTTGCTTAATCGTCTGGTTGGTGTAAGGAAATAGATGATGTTCTGTTTCAAACTGGGGTGGAGCGAGAGCGCAGTGAATCGATTCATATTGAATGATGCCATCAACTGCGGTTTGGGGAGCGATCGCCACGCCAATGCTGGAGCTAACAGTGCCAATGAGAGACGGACGGGCGATCGCCGGAGTGCAGTTCACCAGTAGCGATTTGAGAATGCTGTCGTCGGCGATCGCCAGCGCAATCTGAATTTGGTCGCGGGTTGCGGCGGATTGTGGCTGAGTTGGGCAAGTCAGGACATTGGGCATGAGCATGACCTGGAGAGTGACCTGGGCTTTAGCGGTTTACGCCTATTCAGGATATTGTGGTGGCTCAATCAGCATAGAGGGTTAGGATTTGCGGTTCTCTTAAGAAAGGCTTTATGTTGCTTGTTCTTGGCTGACTAAACTTCGTGTTTGTTTGGAAAAAGCAACAATCTTGAGTTCTTTTTCTTCCATTAAGGTGTTACACAATGACATGATGATTGAACCTCATCTCAATTCGCATGAAGCTACTTTGCCTGAGCAACGGTCATGGAGAAGATGCGATCGCCCTTCGCATTTTGCAAGCCCTGCAACAACACCCCAACCATCCCAAGCTAGCCGCTCTACCGATTGTGGGAGAAGGACACGCCTATGCTCAGGCAGGCATTCCGCTGATTGGTCAGACGAGACAAATGCCTTCGGGTGGCTTTATTTACATGGACGGCAAGCAGTTGGCGCGAGACTTAAAGGGCGGACTGCTGCAACTAACGCTGGCTCAGCTTAAGGTCGTAAAAGATTGGGCCAGGACAGGAGGCTCAATTTTGGCGGTGGGAGATATTGTGCCGCTGCTGTTTGCCTGGTGGAGCGGTGCCCCCTATGCGTTTGTGGGCACTGCCAAGTCAGAATATTATCTGCGCGATGAGGCGGGTTGGCTGCCGCGTCCCTCCTGGTTTGAGCAACTTGAAGGCTGGTCGGGTTCTGTTTACCTCCCCTGGGAGCGCTGGTTGATGAGCCGTCGCCGCTGCAAAGCTGTTTTTCCCAGAGATAGCCTGACGACAGCGGTTTTAAGCAAATGGGCGATCGCCGCTCACGACTTAGGCAACCCTATGATGGACGGACTGGAGCCGAAAGGAATGCAGCTCCACGCCTCCGAAGCGGAATTTGAAGCTGAGCGACCACTGACGTTAGTTCTATTACCGGGTTCTAGAGTGCCAGAGGCCTATCAAAACTGGCAGCACATTCTACAGGCAGTGCGCGGTGTGTTGACTCTGTTTAGGCGACGAAAGGTTCTGTTTTTGGGAGCGATCGCCCCCAGTTTGGAACTTCCCCCACTTCAACAGGCTCTAGAAGCTCAAGGTTGGCGACAGCCGCCCGCCGCTCCTGATTGCAAGTTTGTTCAGCATAGTGGAACGCTAATTCTGACTCAATCGGCGTTTGAGGATTGTTTACATCAGGCAGATTTTGCGATCGCCATGTCAGGCACCGCCACCGAACAGTTTGTAGGCTTGGGCAAACCTGCCCTGGTACTTCCTGGAGAAGGGCCACAGTTCACCCCTGCCTTTGCCGAAGCCCAAACCCGATTGCTTGGACCGTCCGCCATTCTCGTGAAGCAGCCCAACAAAGTCGCTGAGGTGATTGACTCTCTCTTACAAGATCCCGATCGGCTTCAGTTGATTAATGAAAACGGTCGCCGTCATATGGGACAACCAGGAGCCGCACAGCGTATTGCCAGGGTTTTGTTAGAGGTAATGGGTAATGGGTGATGGGTCTGAGTTGTTGTTATGTCAAGGGGATCATGTCAAGTTTGGGCTAATTCTTCAAGATTAGGGTTATGAATATAGGAAGTTAGCTAGTTTTTCTAGCTTCTAGTAATTTGCGGAAGATATAGAGATAATTTGCACAAATGCTTTAGTCATTGGTTATCGGTTTACTGTCAGAGCGAATGCCCCCCAATCAATAACCAGGTTCCCTATTCCTGAATTGATGACTCAATTTCTTGTCAAGCTTCCTCAAAATGTGGCCGCTGATTTACGCTTAACTGAATTAAAAATTGCAGGGTTGCAAATATGATGCAAGAAACTCAGGAGAATCTTTTGGAGTTGTCTAGACAGGGTGATCCGGAAGCGATCGCCACCCTGATCAATCGCTCTTTGCAACCCAGAGGCATTCGGACTGAGGCAGAAATTGATGAGGACTGTTTGCACCTTTTTCTTGAAGCAAATCAGGCTCCTCCACAGGCACAACTGGTTCCTTTTATTCGGAATGGACTGACTAGCCTGGGAGTTGAGTCGATTCGGATGGCGAGAATTTATGGGCGGCAAAAGGGGCAGCGTCAACCCATTTGGCAGGAAGCAATTGACCTCAATTCGACCCATGTTTCGGTTGCCACCGTGCAGCAACGGCTTTCGACTCTTCATCAGTCACCTGGAGACGCTAGCTATCCAAATGGCAGGCTGAATGAGTTGGGGTTGCAGCCGTCGGGTCATTCAATGAACGGCACTTCACAAGAAATGCCGATTGGGGGAGTCAATGGCAACAATGGGGCGACTTTAATTCAATCTAATAGTGCCGATGGTTTGGAGTCCTATGGCGGTGGACGTGGCATCGGACAGCAGATTGCGATCGCCAAAAAAGTGATGCACCTCACCGACTATGGTGGCGTGATTGACACAACGCAGACGGACGGTTCGCGAAACTTAAAACTGCGTCCGGCTCCCAAATCTCAGCGCTACTGTTTACCCTTTCCTGAACTGTTGGGACGACAGCCAGAAATTGAGGCGGCGATCGCTAATCTGCAATCGGCTACGCCCGTCGAGTTTTATGGCGAAGCGGGTTTGGGAAAAACGTCTTTGCTACGGGCGATCGCCTACATCCCAACGCTGGCTTCTGGTTTTACGGATGGTATGGTCTACCGCCATGCCTATCGCCAAACCGTGTCAGATTTGCTGCAAATCTTGCTGACCGACTTCTACGAATACGAAAGCAGCATCCCCGTTAAAGCGACGGAAACCGAAATTCGCAATGCGCTGCAAGACAAAAAGGCACTGATTCTGCTGGACGATGTGCAGATGTCGCGGGAAGAAGCCGAAAACCTGCTCAGCGCCTCACCCAATCTAACCTTTCTGCTGGCGGGTTCAGAACGCCATATTTGGAGCGAAGGACAAGCCATTCCGCTACCGGGTTTGCCGCTGAACGATGCGCTGACGCTGCTAGAGCGAGGGCTGTCCCGTCCCATTGAGCCACCAGAACAGACCCTGGCTGCAAAAATTTGCAATGTGTTGGGGGGGCACCCGCTGCGAATTCTTCAGGTTGCAGCCCTGGCCAGACATCAGGTACCTAGTGAAAATCGATCCTTTGATTTGCTTGACCAGAGAGAAGTTGACCCGTCGCCACTTGATCGACCGTTACCTAACGGACAGTCCTTTGATCGACAGGCACTCAACCGACAGCCGCTAAATTCATCACCTTTGGCGGCGATCGCTGACCAGCTACAGGATAGCCCCTCTCCAGAAGCGTTGGTGTTAAAAGCATCGGCTGCTTTACCCCCGGCAGAGCGGCAGGCTTTAGCAGCGCTGATTGTGCTGGGGGGGGTGCCTGCCCGTCCAGAAAATTTGGCTCCGGTCACAGGACTACACGATGTTGAAAATACATTGCGATCGCTTTCCAGTCGCGGTTTAGCGTTAACCGATGGCAATCGATATAGCATTGCCCAAAACTTGCTTGCCCCACTCCAGCGGGTACCCAAACGCGACCAGTGGATTAGTCGCCTGCTAAACTACTTCACCACCTGGGCTGAGCAACACGGACAGGTGACAGAGCTTGCCCAGGAAAGCAATGTGCTGATGCGAATGATGCACCTGGGGGTGGAAACAGAACGCTGGTCGGAGGTGTTGCGGCTGGCGAGGGCAATCGATCCGGCTTTAACGTTGAGCGGTCGGTGGGGCGCATGGGAGCAGTCTTTGCAGTGGGCATTGCAGGCGGCTCAGGCATTGGGCGATCGCTCTGCTGAAGCCTGGGCGACGCACCAGCTTGGCACTCGCGCCCTGTGTCTAGACGATTCATTTGCGGCTCAGTCGTGGTTGACGCAAGCACTAGACCAGCGTGAAGCTTTGGGCGATCAGCCTGGAACAGTCGCAACTTTGCACAATCTGGGACTGCTTCTACCGCCCGTCACTCAGGTAGAATCGCCTATTCCCATAGCTGAGCCAGAGCCAGAGCCAATTCCTGCTCCTGTTCCAACGCCAACCCCGCTTCCTACGATTCGTTCAAATGCTACTCCTGCACCACCCTGGCTAAAGTGGGCTATTTTGGCGGGACTATTTGCAGCTTTGGGGACGCTACTAGCGCTGTTGTTTACCTCTCGTGATTCTGACCTGTGGCTCAACCGCGATCGCTGGATTTTGACAATCAGGAGCAAAATACCCGCAGTAGCGTTGAAACAGTACAGCTAGAAAACCGTAGCTCAGCCCCTCTAGAAATTAGCCGAGTTGCGCCAAGAGGAAATGATTTTGAAGATTTTGAAGTCACGGATAACTGTACTGCTGCACCCATTCGACCCGCAGCAGGCTGCACCGTCGAGGTTAGCTTTGTGCCAACGGAGACGGGCAACCGTCGCGCTAGCCTGACTTTCTTTGATGCACAGGGCGATCGCCTGCAATCCATTCCTCTACAGGGTTCAGGGGAAGAACCCAGCAACACGTCAATCAGTTTTACACCGAGCCGACTCAACTTTGAAGATCAGGATGTGAGCACTCAAACGCAAATCCAGGTGATTACGATAGAGAACGTTGGGGCGATCCCTGTCACCTTTGAGCGAATTGAGCTAGCAGGCCCAGCTCAGGGAGACTTTCAGGCAACTGAAAACTGTACTGGACTGCCAATTCAACCAGGGGTAGAATGCACGATTGAGGCCATCTTTAACCCAACCGCAGTTGGCGATCGCGCTGCCCGTTTAGAGCTTCAAAGCAATACGAGCGATCGCCCCTGGGTGTTGCCACTGCGTGGTTTTGGCAATGAATCGGCTACCGCAGGCTCTCCACAACAGGGATTTAACGGCAGCCCTGCAAGCCTGGGGGTGAATCCTGACAGTGTAGACTTTGGGGAACTGCGAGTTGCCGCTGCAAACGTTGCGCCTCAGCGGGTCACTGAAACCATTACCCTAAATAATCCCGGATCTGCTCCCATCGTCATGCAAGAACTGAGTCTGGGCGGGCAGAACGTCAGCGATTTTCAATCTTCCACAAATTGCACCAACAATACGGTTGCGCCTAACTCAAGCTGCGTCGTTGAGATTACCTTTACCCCTGGCGCGGCGGGTGAACGGGTGGCCGACTTGCTAATTGTCAGCAATGCCCCCAATGACATGACCACTGTACGGCTGGGCGGTACTGGAGTGAATGCTATTCCCCGCGTACCGCGCATTACGCTCACCCCAGACGAACTCACCTTTGACGCTCAAGAAACTAGCTCCAGCGGCAAAGTTGTCACCATTAGGAACGAGGGTGCGATCGATCTGCGAGTTGGCAATATTGCAATTGCGGGCAATGATCCTAACTATTTTGCTTTAGCCACGCGAGACGACTCGATCAATTGCGCGAATACGGTTCTTGCTCCCGGCGAACGGTGTGATGTGGCGATCGCATTCCGAGGATCAAGCAACGATCGCACTGCCCAATTGACCGTTTCCAGCAATGCCACCAACCGCGTGCCGGACATCCAACTAAGGGGGCGCGGCAGCGAAACGAATAGCGGCAGCACGGGTGGAACGGGTGGAACTGGAACTCCTCAAGCGCCTAGAATTAGCGTCACGCCCCCAAACTTTACGTTTAATACGACTGGCAGCGAAGGAGTCATCTCAGTCACTAACAACGGCACCGCCGATCTGCGACTCGGCAACATTACCTTCACTGGCGATAACCCTGACTTTTTCTCTAGTGCTGAAAGCAACGGCTTGATTAGCTGTGCTAACACGGCTGTAGTGCCTGGCGATCGCTGCGACATCAGCATCGTGTTTGCTGGCTCAGAGCGCGATCGCGCCGCGCAACTCACCATTCCCAACGACGCTTCTGATCGTCCCATAGTCGTAAATTTGATTGGCGTTGGCAGTGGCTCAGGGGAAACTCCAGGCGGAAACTCCTCCCTTTCACCCAGTTCTCAGTCTCTCAACTTTGGCAATCGACCACTGCTCGTCACGGCGGAGCAACAAGTTCTCACGTTGACCAATACAGGCTCAAGCCCCCTGGAAATTGGCAACATTGCTTTTACGGGTGATCCTGACTTTTTCTCACTTTCGGCTAGTGGTGACACTTTAGAGTGTTCCTATCAGTCCCTTGAACCGGGCAGCAGTTGTCAGCTTGCCCTGGGCTTTACTCCTTTTGCGGAGGGCGATCGCACTGCCCAACTTACCATTCCTAGCAACGCTCCTGATGGCCCGGTGAGCGTCAGCCTCAACGGTTTTGGAGAACCTTCTGGAGCAAACTCTGTTCCGAGCTACACTCCCTACGGTCGTTAACATCTCGCGAACACTTTGCTAGCCTTTCACTAGCATCTACCTATTGCCTGGTCTGCGTGCTTTGTCGCTGCCCAAACAACCCCCTCCTCCATCATGGACATCGCCCAAGATCCCTTTCGCCAAGCCAACTATCTGTTTAGAAAAGCTGCCTATGATCGCTGGCACCGACAGCAAAGCAAACAGCATATTTTGCGATCGCAACTTGGCTTCACCGAAGTTAGCCCCTCCCGCCCCAAAGCCTGTCAGGGCTGCGAACACTATCACGGCATCGCCTACGGCTACAGTCGCGCTAATCGCACAATACTAGTTTGCGGCTTTCACCCCTTTGGTTGGCAAGGAGACCTCTGCCCCGACTGGAGCGAACTGAAAGATTAAACATTTGAGTTGAGCAGTTGCCAATCAACTTTGTTACACCACTGCTCACCCCATTTGCTTCAGTAGGTTAATGATGAATACACTGACAATTCCTGGGGAAATACTGTAGTCCACCAAAAATTTACGCTGGAGCTTTAAGCCTTATAGCTATCCAGGCAAGTGCAGCACTCGGATCTGCGACTTCTTGATGCGATCCTTAGGGATAGAAACTGAGTTGCGGTAAACCTAACGTTTCTTCCCAGCCCATCATCAGGTTAAGACACTGCACCGCTTGCCCTGCCTGACCCTTCATCAGGTTGTCGATCGCCGACATAACGATGACGCGATCGGTACGCGGATCGACCTCAATGCCAATGTAGCAAAGGTTGGTGCCGCAGGCCCACTTAGTTTGGGGATAGGTGCCGCTTGGCAAGATTTTTACCCAGGGAGAAGCTCGGTAAAAAGCTTGATAGATGGTCAGCAAATCATCCGTCACCAGTCCGGGATCGCGCAGCGTCGCGTAAACCGTTGCTAGCAGTCCGCGCACCATCGGAATCAGGTGAGGGGTGAACTGCACCATCACCTCGTGACCTGCCAGGTCACTGCAAACCTGCTCAATTTCGGGAGTGTGGCGGTGTCGCGCTACGCCATAGGCGCTGATGGAGCTATCAGCCTCCGCTAACAAAAGATGCGTTTTTGCCTGCCGACCGCCGCCAGAGGTGCCCGTTTTGGCATCAATCACAGCCGTTTCGGGAACAACTAACCCTTGCTTCATCAACGGCGAAAGGGCAAGTAGGCTAGCGGTAACGTGGCAACCCGGACAGCCAACGAGTTGCGCTTCGGCAATGCGATCGCGGTAGATCTCAGGCAGTCCATAAACAGCGGTTTCTGCCACTGCCTGATCGGTGCGATCGCCCCCATACCAGGCGCGATAGGTTTCCAGGTTGTCAAATCGATAGTCGGCTGAGAGGTCTAGTACCTTGCAACCCTTTTGCAGCAGTGCTGGAGCCATTTTGTAGGCTAACCCATTGGGCAGGGAGAGAAAGACAACTTCGCAGCGATCGCCAATCTTCTCTAGATCAGGCGACTCGACGGTCAAATTCACCCGATGTCCCAGGTGCGGATAAAGATCGGCAAAAGATTTCCCAGCACTGCTTTCGCCGCCCAAAAAGACCAGCTCAACTTCTGGATGCTCAACCAGCAGTCGCACCAGTTGCACTCCACCGTAACCTGACGCTCCTACAATCCCAACTGGCACGCGCCTGGAATCACCCATGATGTCTAAAGCTCTTAAAAGGTTTTCTAGAAGCGCAGTAATTTAACTCAATCACTGTGTCTCTAAATGCAGCATTGTAGTACTAAAATCAGGTTTTCGGGGGATGGTCACATTTGCCTCTATCTGAACTGCGATCGCCGCCAATTCAACTGTCTAACCAAACGGGCTAGAATTGGATTAACGAACTTCAGAAAAGTTTACGTCGTTATTCATTGGGAACTTCCTGTGGAATCGCTGCATCCGTCAGGTTTTGAGTTTGATTCAATTGAGTCCGCCCTGGTTGACTTGAAAGCAGGCAAGTCCATTGTGGTTGTGGATGACGAGAATCGGGAGAATGAGGGCGATCTGATCTGTGCTGCCCAGTTTGCTACACCCGACATGATTAATTTATGGCAGTCGAGGCAAGGGGGCTGATTTGTCTGGCAATGACGGGCGATCGCCTGGATCAACTCGATCTGCCGCTGATGGTGAGCGGCAGAAGTTTTGAAGACAGCAACGAGCAAACGGCTTTCACCGTCAGCATTGACGCAGCGCTGCATCTAGGCGTGACGACTGGCATTTCGGCTGAAGATCGAGCTAGAACGATTCAGGTGACGCTCAACCCTGAAACAAAACCCAGCGACCTGCGCCGACCGGGACACATCTTTCCGCTGCGGGCAAAAGCAGGCGGGGTGTTAAAACGGGCAGGACATACCGAAGCGGGCGTGGATTTGTCTAGGTTGGCGGGTTTATATCCAGCCGGGGTAATTTGCGAAATTCAGAATCCTGATGGCTCGATGGCACGACTGCCACAGCTAATCGAGTACGCCAAGTTTCATCGGCTGAAGATCATCAGCATTGCTGATTTGATTAGCTATCGGCTCCAGCACGAGCGATTTGTGCAGCGGGAAACGATCGCAGATCTGCCAAGTGAGTTTGGCAAGTTTAAGATCTACGGCTACCGAAACCTGCTGGACAATTCAGAACACGTGGCGATCGTCAAAGGCGATCCTGAAACGTTCAAAGACAAGCCTGTAATGGTGCGGGTTCACTCTGAGTGCCTCACGGGAGATGCACTGGGGTCATTACGGTGTGACTGCCGAATGCAGCTTCAGGCTGCCCTGAAAATGATTGAATCTGCTGGG
The DNA here is from genome assembly GCA_012033355.1 of Leptolyngbyaceae cyanobacterium RM1_406_9. Lineage (GTDB taxonomy): Bacteria > Cyanobacteriota > Cyanobacteriia > Elainellales > Elainellaceae > JAAUTN01. The sequence goes on from JAAUQZ010000049.1 coordinate 10,547, forward strand.
GCAGGCGTGGTCGTTTACCTGCGGCAAGAAGGGCGCGGAATTGGGCTGGTGAACAAGCTCAAGGCTTACTCGCTGCAAGATCTGGGCTTAGACACGGTAGAGGCAAACCAGCGGCTAGGCTTTCCCGCTGACCAGCGCAACTATGGCATGGGTGCCCAAATTCTTAACGATGTGGGAGTGCAGCAGTTTCGCTTGATTACCAACAATCCGCGCAAAATCGCAGGGTTGAAAGGCTACGGGCTAGAAATGGTGGATCGGGTGCCGCTGCTGATTGAAACGACTTCCCATAACTCGGTTTATCTGGCGACCAAAGCTGAGAAATTGGGGCACTTGCTGCTGAGAACGTTTTTGGTGACGGTGGCGGTGCAGTGGCAGGATGATAGTTTGCGATCGCCCACTGAACGCTATGAGCGGCTAGAAAAGCTGCGCTACATGGCGAGAAGCCACGATTTAATTTTGCAAGAAGAGGCGCGTCCGGTGGCGATCGCCCTTTTCGGCAAGTCTTCTCTCACTTTCCATCTAGGATTTGATCAGCCCAATGTTGCTGCACTTGACTGGTATCGAGATGCAGGGCATCCTTATGTGCGGGCGATCGCCGAAATCCTTGACAACCTGGCAACCTGGCAATCGGTGCAGCAGCTAGAATTTTTGATTTCTCCAGGCGGCGACCCGATGACCACATTGCAGGTGCAGCTAGACCGCCAAATTTTCCGGCTAGATCGAGAACCGACGGCTGACTCGGTTAAGCCTTCCTCAATTTGCGATCGCCTGGAAACTCAGCGGGTTTACGTCTTTTCTAGCCATACTCCTAACAATTAGCCTAAAACGCCAAGATCTCCAACTTCTATGAGAAGTTGGAGATCTTATCCTCATGGTTAGGTAACAGATCAAGCAGCTTCAGCTTCGGCTTTCTTTTGCAAAAGTTGAATGATGGAAGCCTTTTCTAGCAGACCAACCAGCACACCGTTATCCCGAATTACAGCCAGGGCAGGAAGCTTCCGTTCTTCTAGCAACCCGATAACCTCAAGCAACGGCTTGTCTGAGGGCACGGTGTTGATTTGGTCAGTCGGCTGCATCAGGTCTTTCACCTGCACATCCCACCAGTCATTAGTTGGGATTGCTTTCATGCTGTCAACGGAAATCTCACCCACCAGTTGACCGTTTTCGTCCGTCACCAGGAACTTCTGCCAGTTCTTTTCGTTGCCAATGATATAGCCGTTTGCAAACTCTCGCAGAGAACTGTTGGCTGAAATAATCGGGCTGTTGGGGTCAACTGCATCTCCAGCGGTTAGTCCACTCAGCTTCTCCTGAACCGTTGCAGACTGAGCCGATCGCCCCGCATTTTGCAACAGGAACCAGCCAATCAGCAGTGTCCAAATGCTGCCTACATTGCTTAACCCTAAAACCGAGAGAATTCCCAGCGCAACTCCGACCCAGCCAAAGAACTGACCGACGCGGCTGGCGAATGCCACACCTTTGTAAGGCTTACCCGTAATCTTCCAGACGATGGACTTGAGGACGTTACCTCCGTCCAGCGGCAAGCCGGGGATCAAGTTGAATACACCCAGGGCAAGGTTGATGTAGGACAAAAGTGCCACGATCGCGGCTAAGGCATTCGGTAGGTCTACTAGCAGGTTGACCGCTGTGAATAGTCCAAAAAGGGCGAAACTGACCAGGGGTCCGGCGATTGCCACTCTAAAGGAACCTCCAGGAGTTTTTGACTCCTCTCCCAGACTGGCAAGCCCACCAAAAATAAACAGAGTGATCGACTTCACCTCAATCCCCTGAGCCATTGCCACAAAGCTATGGCCCAACTCATGCGCCAGTACAGAGGCAAACAGCAGCAGAGCCGTCACGAGTCCCAGCCCCCAAGCCGCCACGCCTAACTCAGGAAACTGGGCTGCCAAGCCGCTGCCATAGCTCCAGGTAACTAGACCTAAAACCAGAAACCACGACGGGTTGACGTAAAAGGGAATTCCAAATAAATTGCCGACTCTTAAGTTGCCGTTCATATCATTACCTCTGAACTAGGCGAATAAGCGCACTTTTTTCAATCTTTCCATAGATGATCGTAACGAAATATAAATAATCCTTAAATCCACCAACTGATGTAATGTCCGCCCTAGAGGGTTCGGTCAAGGGGCAGAAAATAGCTAGAAGATTTAGAGGCTAATGAAAAAGCCGAATCTGTCCTCTTGCCTGCGGATGTGGTTCCCTGTCGTTACAGATGATGGGAAGATGATAGTTTAAGCCCACACTAAGCAGCCGGAATAGGAAGATTATGGCTCAAATTGAATTCTCCAGAGGTGTGATTGAAGAAGTCATTCCTGACGTTCGTTTGACTCGTGCAAAAGACGGCACGAATGGTACTGCCACATTTTATTTTCAAAATCCCAGTGCTTTGGCAAATGACAGCACTACCGAAATTACAGGAATGTATTTAATTGACGAAGAGGGTGAGTTATCCACACGAGAAGTAAAAGCAAAGTTTGTCAATGGTCAACCTGAAGCCATTGAAGCAATTTACGTCATGAAAAGCACCCAAGAGTGGGATCGGTTCATGCGCTTTATGAATCGGTATGCTGAAGAAAATGGGCTAGGGTTCAACAAATCCTAATTGTGTAGGCACTATGGCTGTTCCCCATCCTGATCCCCGCCCGATTGCGGTTAGCTGTGCTGTGATTACGGTCAGTGACACCCGTACCCCTGAGACTGATCGCAGCGGTCAGCTAATCCAAGAATTGCTTCAGGCTGCCGGACACTTGCCGACTGAGTATGCGATTGTTAAGGATGAACCGGAGCAAATTCAGCGACAGCTTCAGATACTTTGTTCACGGGCTGATTTGGAAGCCGTAATCTTGAATGGTGGCACCGGGATCGCGCCACGAGATACGACGTATGATGCGATCGAACGTCTGCTTGAAAAGGTTCTACCGGGATTTGGAGAACTCTTTCGCTGGCTCAGCTACCAGGAAATCGGCTCCAGGGCGATCGCCTCACGAGCGGTTGCCGGGGTCTATCGTTCTAAGCTGATTTTTTCCCTGCCAGGTTCTAGCGGTGCGGTCAGGCTGGCGGTCGAGCGATTGATTTTGCCAGAGATCGTTCACCTGACCCGACAACTCAATCCTGAAATTGGTAGCCATAGCGCTGACCACTGAATTAGGGCAGAGAAAGGAGAGCGTGAACCAAACCCACGCCCCTTTCTCTGCCCTAATCTATAAGGGATACAGCCATAACATCACAGGCGAAAGCAACAGATGTAGTGCCTAGATCTGCGACTTCCTTGAGAAGTCGCAGATCTTAACCGTAGTACCCAGAACTTACTGTGGGAGGTTCATGCTCTCTTGACCAATGCTGATGGGTTGGGCAGGCTGCTGTCGGTTTGCTACGATGTCAGGCTGTAAGGCAGCGATCGCCCCTGCATACTGGGGATCAGCTTCTACGGTCGCCAACAGCGTGGGCATAGAAGCCAGTCTTTGCCGCTGTGCATCCGTCAAATCAATTTCGACATCAGGCACAATTCCGCGATGGCTAATGTCAGTGCCAGCAGGGGTGTAGTAGTGAGCAATGGTGACGGCTAGACCAGCACCATTGTCTAGGGCGTGAACTGACTGCACCAGCGCCTTGCCAAACGTTTGGCTGCCTACAACAGTTGCCCGATGGTTGTCCATCAGTGCGCCTGTGAGAATTTCGCTGGAGCTAGCAGAATTACCATCTACCAATACAGCTAGGGGAAGCTCAGTCAGGGCCGTGTGGTTAGCGCTGGTTTCTCGGCTAGAGCCGTTGCGGTCTACCGTTCGCACAATGTCTCCAGCCTCAATCCACATTCGCGAAATGTCGATGCTAGATTGCAGCAGTCCGCCCGGATTGCCGCGCAGGTCTAAGACAAATCCTTCTGCCCCTTGACTAACGAGATCGCGAATAGCACGGCGCATCTGGTCAGCCGCATGGCTGCTAAATTCGCCCAGTCGAATGTAGCCAACTTTGGTGTCTCCCTCTTGCCGCAAACTATAGCGGACGGTGGGCAACTCAATGCGAGCGCGGGTCAGCGGTACGTCAAACGCATCTGAACCAGCGCGGCTGACCCGCAGGGTAATATCGGTGCCTGCTTCGCCTCGAATCAGTCGAGAAGCGTCTTCTACAGACATTCCCTCGGTGGATCTGCCGTCGATTGCCAGAATGCGATCGCCAGTTCTGATCCCAGCGGCTGAAGCAGGAGAATTTTGCAGCGGTTCAACGACGGTTAGCGCATTCGTTTCTGAATTCACTTCAAGCCGAATGCCGACTCCAGACAATTCACCCGACGTTTGGCGAGTCAGCGCCCGATATTGTTCAGGGTCCATGAACCGGGTGTAGGGATCGTTCAGTTGCTCTAGCGCAGTTCGCAGGGCTTCATAGGCTTCCTCTTCAGAGGCGTAATCAACGCTCAGCAGTTCTTGGCGCACTGTCTGCCAGTCAACCTGATTAAAGTTGGGATCAACGTAGTCTTGATAAACAATCTGCCATGCTTCGTCTAGTACTGCTTTAGGGCTGTCGTGTAAGGAAGCCTGAACGGAAGGGCTGAGAGTTGGGCTGAGAAGTGAAAGAGTTGCCGTTGTTGCGATCGCCCCACCACATAGGGCAGTGTGCAGCAAATTGGAGAGCCAGGAAGATTGATGCATTGAAGGTGTAGGACTAGGGTTGGATACAGGGTTAGCTCAGGTAGCAGGTTTCACAGAAATGCACCGAAACCAGAAGTCAGGCGGGAAACACAATTAGGGAACGCAAAGTAAAAGATGTAGAGAAGTTAGATCAAAAGGAACTGATTGAAGCATGGAACACAATATTGGTCTGAAGTAGTCAAGGAGGTCTAAAAGCTGTCAAACTTTACACCGTTTGACCTGTACTTCAAAATCCTTAGATTTCTCCAAGATATCTCCCAAAGCGGCTGCTTTTCAGCATACTCAAGCAATTTATTGGGGCTGTGTCAATCTTGTGACAGTTTTGTTCGGTGTCCTTAGACGCTTTAGTATTCTTGAGCCGTCATGATTTTCTTCAAGATAGAGCAGTCTATTAAGAGAAGCTAGTCGGCGACACGAATTTTGAAGCTAGTCTAAAACAGTAGTGATCTAACTAAATTATTTATTTTTCGCTAATTTAACCTCTCCGCCTCACCCAAGTTGATAAATCGTGAACAAAATTTACTAAGGATCGTGGATCAAATAACCTGTAAAACCAGAATCTCTGTAGGGACATGGCATTGCCATGCTCCTACACAGGAGAATTACACATTAATAAATCCACAATCCTAAGTGCTGTTTTGCCCTCAAATATTCAATGCCCAAAGCCAGACGTTCAAGAAATAATTTGCCCCCTTGTTCCTCCCGTTTAAGTAAACCATTTTGGCGCAGGGCGATCGCCCGTCACCCAGTTCGCGCCGCCATAGCAGGACTAGGTTTGTTGTTTTGCGGTTGGCTGCTAGTTAACTTGATTGCCTTGCGATCGGCTGCTGCTGGCTCCGTTGATGCTTATCTTGTCTTGGGCGGCAGTATTCAGCGAGAAATTCATGCAGCGGAACTGGCAAAACAGCATCCTCAGATACCGATTTTGATCTCAACTGGCTCCGAAGATCCCTGCATCTGGCTGATTTTTCAGCGAGATAATGCTCCAATGAACCGGATTTGGCTAGAGGACTGCGCCCAGTCTACCTTCGGCAACTTTTATTTTGGAACGCCAATTTTGCAGCAGTGGGATGTTCGTAAGGTCGGATTGATTACTTCTGGAAGTCATTTGCCTAGAGCAATGTGGCTGGCTCAAGTCTTGCTAGGAGCGCATGGCATTTGGGTTGAGCCAGAAATTGTTTCAGAGCAGGGTGTTCCGGGAAATCAGGAGTCCTGGGCGAAAACAGGGTTGGATCTTGGCAGAAGTTTGGTTTGGGCGATCGCCAGCCAGTTCTACCAACCCGAATGTGCTGGAGTGCGATCGCTCTCCTCCGTAGACATCAACCGCTGGCGACAGGAAGGTTTTCAGTGTGAACATCAGGGTAACTTGGAGGCAAGCTTATCCAATCCAAAGAGTTTCTTAAATGTCAAGAATGTGTTTTAAGAATGCAACAATTGAGCGGCTGTGCCTTTGGTGGGAAACTTCCGATGCCAGTCTATGTCACAATGAAAGCGGTTTTGCCAACTTAGTAAAGAAAGTTGAAGTAGGCGTAAGTCATGGAATTCATATACCAGTATGCGTGGCTGATCCCAGTGTTGCCTCTTGCAGGGGCAATGTTAATCGGAATGGGCTTAGTCTCGTATGGCAAGACGGTTAATCAGTTTCGGCAGGGCAGTGCCGCATTTGTTGTTTCCCTAATTGGGGCAGCAATGGTTTTTTCCTTCGCCCTGCTGTGGAGCCAAATTCAGGGACATCCCCCCTACAGCCGGATTATTGAATGGGCAGCCGCTGGAGATTTTCACTTGACGATGGGCTACACCATCGATCATTTGACTTCTTTAATGCTGGTCATTGTAACGACAGTGGCCTTCTTGGTGATGATCTACACCGATGGCTACATGGCGCATGATCCTGGCTATGTTCGCTTCTATGCTTATTTGAGTTTGTTTAGTTCCTCAATGCTGGGGCTGGTGATTAGCCCTAACTTGGTGCAGGTCTACATTTTCTGGGAACTGGTCGGTATGTGTTCTTACCTGCTGATTGGTTTCTGGTATGACCGCAAGGCGGCGGCTGATGCCTGTCAAAAGGCGTTTGTGACAAACCGAGTCGGCGACTTTGGCTTGCTGCTGGGCATTCTGGCGCTGTATTGGGCAACGGGCAGCTTTGAGTTTAATGAGATTGGCGATCGCCTCCAGGAACTCGTTCAATCAGGCTCTCTCAGCGTAGGACTAGCCGCCCTCTTTGCGATTTTGGTCTTCCTCGGCCCAGTTGCGAAGTCAGCCCAGTTTCCGCTACACGTCTGGCTACCTGACGCAATGGAAGGCCCTACCCCCATCTCGGCGCTAATCCACGCTGCAACAATGGTCGCCGCTGGAGTATTTCTAATTGCTCGGATGTTTCCGCTATTTGAAGGCTTGCCCGACGCAATGAATATCATTGCCTGGACGGGTGCTTTTACAGCGTTTTTGGGAGCCAGCATCGCCATTACGCAAAATGACATCAAGAAAGGGCTTGCTTATTCCACCATGTCTCAGTTGGGCTACATGGTGATGGCGATGGGTGTGGGTGCTTATGGCGCTGGGCTGTTTCACCTGATGACCCACGCTTACTTCAAGGCAATGCTGTTCCTCGGCTCCGGCTCCGTGATTCACGGGATGGAGTCTGTCGTGGGTCATGACCCAGTTCTTGCTCAAGATATGCGCTTGATGGGTGGCTTACGGAAGTATATGCCTGCTACCGCGATTACCTTCCTGATTGGCACCCTGGCAATCTCTGGAATCCCGCCCTTTGCTGGATTTTGGTCAAAGGATGAAATTCTCGGCTCGACCTATGAGGCGAGTCCAATTCTCTGGGCAATCGGTTGGTTAACCGCTGGAGTTACCGCCTTTTATATGTTCCGGATGTACTTCATGACCTTTGAGGGCGAGTTTCGGGGCCAGAATGACGGCATCAAGAATCAACTAAAGAACGAACAGCTTCAGCGTATGGGACTAGCTTTTGGCCCTGGCGCGATGAATCCTAAGGAACTAACGGCTGACGCACCTGAACTGCACGACCCCGAAGCACACGAAGGGCATCACAGCGATACTCCCCATGAGTCACCCGCTACGATGACGCTGCCACTGATTTTGCTGGCGATTCCTTCATGGTAATCGGTCTGGTGGGAACACCTTTTGCTAACTACTTTGAGGCGTTTATCCATCCACCGGGAGAAGAAGCGATCTCCGAGTTTCCCCCGCTCGAAATTCCAGCCGAGTTTGAATGGACAGAATTTTTGGTGATGGGCGGTAGCTCTGTCGGGATTGCGCTAATCGGGATCACGCTGGCTTCGCTAATGTATCTGTCCTTCAAGATTGATCCGGGGGCGATCGCAAAGACAATTCAGCCGCTCTACAAACTCTCGCTCAACAAATGGTACATCGACGACATTTACAATGCCGTTTTTGTCAAAGGCAGTCGTCGTCTAGCGAGACAGGTTCTAGAGGTAGACGTGCGAATTGTCGATGGCATTGTCAACCTGGCAGGGTTTGTCACCCTAATTACGGGCGAAGGCCTAAAATATCTGGAAAATGGACGGGCACAGTTCTATGCCCTGATAGTATTTGGAGCAGTTCTGGGCTTAGTTCTCATTTCCGGTATTACCTAAACCCTCATTTCCTTACCCCAAATCCTATCGCTGATAAAAAACTGAGCTAATGGATACTGCCAATTTTCCCTGGCTTACCACGATCATTCTGCTGCCTGTAATTGCCTCCTTGCTGGTGCCCTTGATTCCAGATAAGGATGGCAAAACTGTTCGCTGGTATGCCCTGATTGTCGGACTCGTTGACTTTGCACTCATTTCCTACGCTTTTTACACGCAATATGACCTCTCCGACCCGGGGATGCAGTTGGTTGAAAGCTATGCCTGGGTACCTTCCCTTGACCTGAACTGGTCGGTTGGGGCAGATGGGCTGTCGATGCCGTTGATTTTGCTGACGGGGTTTATCACCACGCTGGCAATTCTGGCATCGTGGCCAGTGACGCTAAAGCCCAAGCTGTTTTACTTCCTGATGCTAGCGATGTATGGCGGTCAGATCGCCGTCTTTGCCGTACAGGATATGCTGCTGTTTTTCCTGGTATGGGAGCTAGAACTGGTTCCGGTTTACTTTCTGCTCTCGATTTGGGGCGGTAAGAAGCGGCTGTATGCAGCAACCAAGTTCATCCTCTATACGGCTGGCGGTTCGCTGTTTATCTTAGTTGCAGCGCTGGCGATGGCGTTTTATGGCGATACGGTCACGTTTGATATGCGATCGCTGATGGCAAAGGACTTTTCCCTTAACTTTCAGCTTCTCGTCTACGCCGGATTTCTGATTGCCTACGCCGTCAAACTGCCAATTTTCCCGCTGCATACCTGGCTACCTGACGCACACGGTGAAGCTACTGCCCCTGTCCATATGCTGCTGGCAGGAATTCTGCTGAAAATGGGCGGCTATGCTCTAGTGAGAATGAATGCGGAAATGCTGCCTGATGCCCACGCCTACTTTGCGCCAATTCTGGTAATTTTGGGCGTGGTGAACATTATCTATGCGGCGCTTACGTCGTTTGCCCAACGCAACCTAAAGCGCAAAATCGCTTATTCGTCCATTTCGCACATGGGCTTTGTGCTAATCGGGATCGCATCGTTTACCGATCTAGGGTTAAGCGGTGCCGTGTTACAGATGGTGTCTCACGGCTTGATTGGAGCCAGTCTGTTCTTCCTGGTTGGGGCAACCTACGACCGGACGCATACGCTAATCCTGGATGAAATGGGCGGCGTAGGCAAACAGATGCCGAAGATTTTTGCCATGTTTACCACCTGTTCTTTGGCCTCTCTGGCACTGCCGGGAATGAGCGGCTTCGTTGCAGAACTGATGGTCTTTGTCGGCTTTGCGACTAGCGATGCCTACAGCCTGACGTTCAAGGTACTGGTGGTCTTCCTGGCGGCAGTGGGTGTGATTCTCACGCCGATTTACCTGCTGTCGATGCTACGGGAAATTTTCTATGGGCCAGAAAACAAGGAACTGACTTCTCACGAAGTTTTGGTGGATGCAGAACCGCGTGAAGTATTCATTATCGCCTGCTTGCTGATCCCAATTATCGGTATTGGCTTCTACCCTAAGCTGCTGACTCAGGTTTACGATTCTAAAACGATTCAGCTAACGGCTCGTTTGCGAGATTCAGTCCCAACGCTGGCTGAGCAAGCTCCGGTACAGGAACCGCTGGCGGCTCAGGTGTTTCAGGCTCCGGCGATCGCAAAATAGTTGAATCTAAATTGAAGTGTAGGGCGGGGAATGCCTACCCTACAAGGTTTTGAGAAGTAGGGTGGACAATGCCCACCTTACTTTTTCTGACTTTGTCTCACAGACAAGATTAGACAAGTAGTTTACGCTGCTCTTAGGTTCTTACCTTTGGAGCGATCGCCTGTGAAAATTCCTGTGAACGTAGCTCAGAGTTGGTCAAGACGCTTCAACTCTATTCTTTCCCTAACAAGAATTTTTTCCCTGGAGTCTGCTTACCCTTCTACTGATTTCCATCGCGCCACAGACTATTTGCAAAACTGCTGGACAGCCCGGTTTCTGATGGCAGTTTTGCTGGGTGGTCAGGTCTTAATGCGGTTGCTGAAAGGGAAGATTTGCCGCCGTCACATTATGGAACACATGGTTACAGTTGGACCCGGTTCCCTGATTGCGGTGCTGCTGACCAGTTTTTTCTCTGGGATGATTTTCACCATTCAAACGGCGCGGGAACTGGTGCAGTTTGGGGCAGTCAGTGCGGTGGGCGGTGCCTTTGCGATCGCCTTCTGTCGAGAACTCGCGCCTATTCTTACCGCTAGCATCATTGCCGGACAGGTTGGCTCCGCCTTTGCTGCTGAAATTGGCGGTATGCGTGTGACCGAACAAATTGATGCGCTCCAGATGCTTAGAACCGATCCGGTGGATTATTTGGTTGTGCCTAGAGTCATTGCCTGCTGCATGATGCTGCCAATCATGACAATTTTGGCGCTAGTGACAGGAATTTTGGGCGGCGTATTTATTGCTGCAAATCTGTATAGCTTACCTGCGGCGACTTTTTTAGACTCAGTTCAAGCGTTTCTCAACCTGACTGACTTGTTTAATGTGGTGTTAAAGGCGTTTGTGTTTGGGGCGATCGTGGCGGTGATTGGCTGTAGCTGGGGATTGACGACCACAGGCGGCGTGAAAGGCATCGGGCGATCGGCAACAGCGGCAGTCGTCACGACCTGGGTGACAATTTTTATCGTCAACTTTTTCCTCTCACTGGTGATGTTCCAGGAATTGGGAATCGCCTGATTCGGTAGAATAATTCGACTCGTTCCTGCCACTGCTGCCAGTAGTCCAGCAATTCCTCTGCCCTGAACCAGAAAACTTCTGCGGGCTGTCCTGAAATTGCGACGACCAGTAGGGCATTCCTCAGTTTTAAGTCCTGGTCTGGGTAGCAATGATTTGCGGCTCCACAATAGGCAGCGAGTTGCAGCGGACCGTCGTGTAACCGCTCAACTGATCCTTTAGGCTTATCGGCAGTTTTCCAGTCACAAACGCAAGGCTCACCCTGATAGCTAGCGATGCAGTCTACCTTTCCGGCATAGCCCAAGTCATAGTGAAACACCGAGCTTTCGACCAGCCGCACATCTTCAATGTCTGCCAAGACAGGTTGCAGACTCTCCCAGTAGGGCTGAGCTGCCTCCGGGCAACCGCTTTCTTGCCCCAACAGGTAGTTTTTAATCTGTTTGTGGGTAAGCGTTCCCCGGCGGCTGGCAGTTCCGGCGATGCGGTTGGCTTCGGCAGTTCCGAGGCGCGATCGCCACTGTGCCAATGCTTCCCAGTCAGCCTGGGGTTTAGTGGCATTGAGAATGGTAGTCACGCTGGGCAGACGCAATCCCTGTTCATCCACAAAGTAGCTCTGCCCTGCTTCACGGATGGACTTAGCACAATAAGCTGGGAGTAGACGAATGGTGGGCATTGGGGAGGGAGGAGGGGCTAGGGACTAGGGGCTGGGGGCTAGGGGCTGAGGGCTAGGGCTGGGGACGTACGGCTACGAGATCAATCGGACACTTCCTCATCCTTCATCCCTCATCCTTTATCCTTCATCCCTCATCCCTCACCCTTACTGCTACAGGTTTGGCAGGGCTTCACTGATAAATATACGAGTGGCTGGACCCGTCATGTAGAGGCGTTCGTCAGAGGCTGACCATTCGATTTGGAGGCAACCGCCAGGTAGCTCGACGGTGGCGCGGCGATCGCACTTTTCATTCAACACGGCCGCAACCAGCGAAGCGCAAGCTCCTGTGCCGCAAGCCAGGGTGATTCCTGCTCCGCGTTCCCAGACGCGCATTTTCAGGTGATCGGGGCGAACCACGTGGATGAATTCGGTGTTAATTCGCTTGGGGAAGACAGCATGATGCTCAAACTGTGGGCCGAGTTGCTCTAAAGGCACTGCCGCTACATCTTCGACAAAGGTGACGCAGTGGGGGTTGCCCATGCTGACACAGGTGACTTGCCAGGTATGTCCGGCGACTTCTAACGGCTGATCGATTACCTTTTGGTCGGCAGCCGTCAGTGTGGTGGGAATTTCTCCGGCAAGAAGCTGAGGCAATCCCATATCAACGGTAATTTGCCCGTTTGCTTCTAGCTTGGGAGTCATGACTCCACCTAGCGTATGAACCTTAAAGGCAGTTTTAGAGGAGCCGCTATCGGCAATTTCTAGATCTGACAGGAATCGTGCCAGACAGCGAATGCCGTTGCCGCACATTTCTGGCTCTGAGCCGTCACAGTTAAAGATTCGCATGGTGTAGTCGGTGCCGTTTTGCCCAGGTAAGGCAAAAATTACGCCGTCTGCGCCGATGCCAAAGTGGCGATCGCACCATTTCACCGCCTGCTCTGGCGTTAACACAGGCTCCATCTGATGGCGATTATCAATCAAAATGAAATCGTTGCCCAGCCCGTGATACTTAGTAAATTCGATGGTCATACTGCTCTCCATGCCCTAATCAATTATTAGCGATATTGGGGGATTGCAGTGGATTTTGGAAAGGGCGTTTACAGCAATTTCTAGTAGGGTCGGTACTGCTCCCATTTTTGGAAAGCTGTCGCTATGGGGCTTTATGGGCGATGCCCACCCTACGATTTGTGGCTTAGGAGCATGAATTTAATAAAGTGCGGTATTTCGGTTAGGGGCTTGGCAGTGCCAAGCCCGTACAGCAGAGGGATTAGGCAGTTTAATTAATTCACGTTCCTTAGGATTGGAAATTACTCCTTTCCCACTAAAAGATCAGGGATGCGCCCCCGCTTAGCGGGGGCGCATCCCTGATCTTTTGTGCCTAATCTTTAACCGGGAAGGAAGTAAATAGACTGTACATTTTGTGGGATGGGCATCTTGCCCATCCGGGCGGGTGAGATACCCACCCCACAGGTTATTTAATCCGCAATCCTTACTGATGTAAAAGCGGCTGTAGGTCAATTTTTCAATGCCATTCAGCCTAAGCGCATTTCCGTAACCATGACAGAAGTTTGTGTCGTCACGACAAGACTTGCCGTAGCCACATAGCAGTACCAAGCTTGATTAGAACAGGCGGTAAGCAGCAAAGCCTGAACGAACAAGGTGGCACGCGATGGACAATCGCTGTAAGCTGAATCTGTAAGTTCTATAGCGGTTTGAGTGAGGAGTAGTCTCTTGGAATGGTGGTGACAGTCACAGACAACTGATTACCCCATTACCGATTATCGATTACCACTTAACCTAAATTCCTATGGTAGAAACGATGGCAAACGAGTTAGAGACTGGGCTTCCTAGCATTCGGCAGATTCAAACTTTGATTCGAGAAGAGCGAGAAATTGAACTGAAGCTTGTCACCGATGACCTGATTGTAGGTAAGCTGCGCTGGCAGGATCAGCACTGCATTTGCCTGATGGATCAATATGACCAGCCCACCATTGTTTGGCGACAGGCGATCGTTTATTTAAAGCCGAAGTTTTAAGTGGTCTAGCTCAATGGTTTGGCTCACGCAGGCTATCGAGTGGTAAATATTCTTGCAGCGTTTCGCTAACCTGCACCTTGACAGTGGGAATCTGGAGATTAGGCAAAGGCACCTGTGGGCTGATGACCTGCTGCACCCTCATCAGGTTGTTGACGATGCCGCAGAGCAACAGGCGATCGCCGCTTGCAGATCAGCCGAGCCATCGGGGAAGCGAAGAAATTTGCCCTCCCGCCGAATTGCCTGCACCTGCACCTCATATTCTCGGCCAAGGTTTACCTCTGAGAGGGTTTTGCCAACGATTGGGCTACTGGCAGGCAGCATTACCCACTGACAAGATAGAGCCTTAGTGGGCACAGGCATCTGCCCTTTTGCCAGTTCGTCAAAGGCTCCTAGCTCATCTGATTCGCCCACCACTAAAAGGCGATCGCCCGGTTCCAGGGCAGTTTGAGAATCGGGATAGTCTACCTCTTCCCCTTCGGCTCGACGAATCGCCATCAGGCTCACCCCCGTCAAACGACGCAAATCGGCTTCTTCCAGGGTCATGCCAGTCAAAGGGGAATCTTGGGGGAGGGTATACCACTTGTTGCTCATATCTTGAGCCGCAACCCGCAAATCTCGCGACACCTCACGGGATGAGCGTTCTGGACGTAAATCGAGGTAGTGGCTGTCTCGAATTTGCTCTACCTCTCGCTGAATTAACGGCAGCGGCAAGCCCATTGTCACCAGTAGGTGCGTCGAAAGCTCCAGGCTGGCTTCAAACTCTGGCTGTACGACTTCTCTTGCTCCCAGCTGATACAGTAGCTCGATGTCTTTGTCCTGGTAGGCACGAACAACGACATCTAAATCCGGAGCTAATTCTAGCGATCGCTTCAAACATAGTCGGGTACTCATCGGGTCTGGAAGGGCGATCGCCATTCCCGCCGCCTGATTCACCCCGGCCGTTTCCAGCACGTGTAGACTTGCTGCATTGCCATAGACATAGGGAATACCTGTTTCCCGTAGCTGCTGAATAGCTTGCTCTGACTGGTCAACCACCGTCACCGGATAGTGATGTTCTTGCAGCAGCCTTACAATGTTGCGCCCAACTCGTCCATAGCCACAGACCACCACATGGTTTTGCAGCGGCAACTCTTCTGCCACCTCAAGCGCCCGATCTGAATTTTCCATATAGCGCTTGAGCCAGGGCACCATTTCTGCCCAGGCAAACAACTGCGGCACAAACCGCAGCACAAACGGCGTAACAACCAGAGTGACAGCCGTTGTACCCAAAATCAGCAGATAAACCCGCCGCGACACCAATCCCAACATTTGCCCTTTGCTAGCCAGCACAAAGGAAAATTCACCAATTTGAGCTAATCCCAGTCCGACGATCAACGCCGTCTTCAGCGGATAGCGAAAGGCTTTGACGAGGGGCGTAATAATCAAGAATTTGCCCAGCAGCACCAGCGCCACCAGTCCCAGAATTAGCTCCAGGTTATTCCAAAGAAACATCGGGTCGATTAACATCCCGATCGCTGCAAAAAACAAAGTTGCAAAAATATCGCGGATGGGTTCGACGTAAGTTAAAGTTTGGTCGGCATACTCAACCTCTGAGATCATCAGTCCGGCGATAAAAGCGCCCATCTCAATCGACAGCCCTAGCGATTCGGTGAGCAGCGCAATCCCCAGACATAGCGCCACCACGCCCAGCAAAAACAGTTCGCGGCTTTCAGTTCGCGCCAGGAA
The DNA here is from genome assembly GCA_012033355.1 of Leptolyngbyaceae cyanobacterium RM1_406_9. Taxonomy (GTDB): domain Bacteria; phylum Cyanobacteriota; class Cyanobacteriia; order Elainellales; family Elainellaceae; genus JAAUTN01. The sequence goes on from JAAUQZ010000049.1 coordinate 25,926, forward strand.
TCGCAGCAGTGGCGGAATCAGCCAAATTCCTGCAATGACGGCTGCTCCTGCTAACAGCGCAATTTTTAAGAGTGCCAGACCGACTGCCAGTCCGATTTCGTCGTAGGGGCGATCGAGCGCAGGCAGCACCGCCAGCATCAAGCCCAGCGCCAGATCTTGCACGATCAAAATGCCTAGCATGACGCGCCCGTGAGGAGTTTCAGTTTCGTTGCGCTCCATCAGGCACTTCAGCACCACCGCTGTTGAAGAGAGCGACAAAATT